>JBMDXS010000248.1:0-2981 GCA_048595045.1 Acidimicrobiia bacterium | reverse complement strand
GTGTCGCCGTCGACAAGGGCCGTGGTGACGTCATCTATTCGGGCACGTTCGTCGTGGAGGGCGAGGGGATGGCCGTCATCGATGCCACCGCTGCAGCGACGAGGCTGGCTTCGGTCGCCGCCCTGACCACCCAGGTGCGACGTCATGTCACGCCCCTTGCCCGTGAGATCCGTCGGCTTGTCCGAACCACCACCTTGATCGCGGTGGGCGTGGGGGTGGCCTTCATTGTCGCCAGCGCGGCTCTCGGATTCGATCTCCAGTCGGGTTTGGTCTTCGGCATCGGTGTGATGGTGGCGCTCGTCCCCGAGGCGTTGCTACCGACCGTGACGCTGTCCCTGGCGATCGGGGCACAGCGGATGGCGGCGCACCATGCACTGATTCGGCGTCTGGAAGCCGTGGAGACGCTCGGATCGACCACATTCTTGTGCACCGACAAGACGGGCACCCTGACCCAGAATCGGATGGCGGTGGTCGAGGTCTGGACTCCACTGGGGACGGCAACGATCACGGGGATCGGATACGAGCCCGAAGGCGAGGTGTCGGCGCCCTCCCCAGATGTCGAGGCGTGGGTGCGCGATGTCGCTGTCGCCGCACGACGCTGTTCGACCGGGCAGGCCGTCCTGGAGGGCTCGGCCTGGGTCGCGGTTGGTGACCCGATGGAGGCCGCCATCGACGCCTTCGCACGTAGAGCCGGTGCTGCCGTCGACGAGGAGATGACCCTCGATCCAGAGACTTCGAGGTTTCCCTTCGATGCGCGCCGGAGGCGAATGTCGGTGATCACTGCGAAGCGGGTCTACGTGAAGGGGGCTCCTGACGCCGTGTTCCCGGTCTGCGTAAACGCCTCCCAGGTGGCGTTTGGGGCGGTCGAGGCCATGTCGAGTCGTGGGCTGCGGGTGCTTGCCGTCGCCATCGGGGAGGTGCCGGCCGAGTCAGGGTCGGAGGCGAGCTCGGTTGAGAGGGACCTCGAGCTCGCCGGTCTGATCGGGCTCGAGGACCCGCCGCGACCGTCTGCCGCCTCCTCTGTGGCGGCATGCCGCGCCGCGGGCGTCCATATCGCCCTGGTGACAGGTGATCACCCGTCAACCGCCAAAGCCATCGCCGACGAGGTCGGGATCTATCAGCCCGGGGCACCGGTACTGACGGGGAGAAACCTGCCAGACGACGATGCTTTGCTCGCAGCCCTGGTGGATCGCGATGGAGCGGTGATCAGCCGGGTCACACCCGAGGACAAACTACGGATCGCCCGCGCCTTGCGGAGCAGGGGTCATGTGGTGGCCATGACCGGCGACGGCGTCAACGATGGCCCGGCCCTTCGCGAGGCGGACATCGGTGTGGCCATGGGTGCCAGTGGGACCGATGTGGCCCGGGAGGCCGCCGACGTCGTGTTGCTCGATGACGACCTGGCCACGATCGTCGCCGCCATCGGCCAGGGGCGGGCCACTTTCATCAACGCCCGCCGATTCCTGACCTACCACCTGACCGACAATGTCGCCGAGATCACTCCCTTCCTGATCTGGGCACTCTCCGGGAACCGGATCCCGCTCGCCCTCGGCGTGCTCCAGATCCTTGCGCTCGACCTGGGGACGGACACCATGTCGGCCACGGCCCTGGGCGCAGAGCCGTCACATCGTGATGTGTCCGAGCAGCCTCCGAGTCGGGGGCGGCTTCTCGACCGCAAGGTCGCCTTCCGCGCTTTCGGCCTACTCGGCCCGGTGGAGGCCGCCGCTGAGATGGCTGCATTCTTCGCCGTGTTTCTGGCTGCGGGATGGCGGCCAGGCGAGGCCTTCCCGGAGAGCGCTTTGGCTTCGGCTTCGGGTGCCGCGTTTGCCACCGTCGTCCTGGCACAGACGGCAAACGCCTTTGCCTGTCGCAGCACCACTCGACCGGCATGGCGGCTCCCGTTCCTGAGCAACAAGCTCCTCATCGGTGCCGCCCTTGTCGAGTTGGCGATCGCCGCAGCCTTCTTGTTCGTCCCAGCCGTTGCCGAAGTCCTGGGCCACGAATCGCCGTCGGGCGCTGGTTGGGTGATCGCCCTGGCATCGATCCCACTGGTGCTCGGGGCGGATGCGGTGCACAAGGCGCTCAGACGAGCGGGGCGTTGAGACACGGGCGAAGCCCGTCTCACCGACGCACATCGCAGATCGCTGAGAAGTCGATCCGGGTCGCGAGTATGCGAAACCGGGGCTCTCCTACGAGAGCCCCGGTTCCACAATCGGGCGTCTAGATGATCAGAATGACGGCGAATGCGATGGCGCCACCGAGGGCTGCCAGCGCCAGCACCGTGCTGACCACCACGGGGACCGTGTACTCGTGGTCCGCGAGGTAGGTCATCCGAGCGAAGCGCCCGAATGCAGCTGCGAACAGGAGACCGGCCGCGATGAACATGCCGAAGTACCAACCCTCAGCAAGCCCACCGAGGAACCAGTCGGTAGGGACGTAGTACATCCACGCCCCGACTCCTGCCGCCAACACAGCTGCGATCCCCAGCACCATCTCGGTCAGGTAGGACCGCCGTGTCGGCATCCGGGTGACCTCCGTCATCGGCCTCTCACGAAGAGCTGTCACGAAGATCACCTCCTTCCTGGAGACCCGCGGGGGTCTTCCATCTTGATGATCGTGGAATGGTCATGCACCGGCTAGAGGCTTAGGACCCTCTCTTTCGTCCTCGAGGTCGAGGGTGGGATCAGGGCTCATGTCCAGTCGGCTCCACCCTCAGGACCGGCGCTTGGTCTGCTCATAACGATTCGACAGATTCCGGTAGGACCGTGAGCGATCACAGATCGAACCACGGTGGCGAGCACACCGAGGTGTCAGGCGGTCAACCGTCGATGCGTTCCTGGTCCTCGTGGGCCTTCACGACGAGGACGTCACTTCGGGCGAGATGGATCGCCCGATGACTGGTGCTGCCCAGGATCAAGGAGGCGAACTCTCCTCGTCCTCGTGTCCCCACCACGAGCAGAGAGGCCTTCATCTCGTCGGCG
>JBMDXS010000247.1:0-1903 GCA_048595045.1 Acidimicrobiia bacterium | reverse complement strand
TGGGTCCTCTCTCCGGCGAGGGGTCCGATGAGCCCGCGCCTATTGGCCCTACAAGTCGGGGTTCTCCAGCGGATAGACGTCTGACTGCATAACGAACTCTTCGGCGAAGTCCAGGATCTGGGACCGCGACTCGGCGAACTCGAACCAATCGTTTTCCAACTGAGGGATGAGCTCCCCGGCCGCCTCCGGATGGGCGACGCCCAGCCATTCCACGAAAGCGTCGTAGAAATCATCGACGTCTGGGGCGCCGCCGTCGCCACTCGCTTTGACCACGACGACCCCGTCATCGACCACCCAGCGGTCGATCACGCCGGCCGATACCCCGGCGAGGCGGAGAAGTGCGTCGGTTTCGGTGGCCTCGCAAACGAAGAGATGACCGGTGGCCGGAGCCCCACCCTCATCCAGGCCCCACCATTCGCCGGAGCCCTGTGCCACGCAACCGGTCACGTCGACATGTGGTTCGGCGGTCATCAGGGTGGGGAACCAGCCCAGCCAGGCGGACCTTTCCTCCTCCTCCTCCTCCGGTATGACGTAGCCTGTTCCCGCCATCCTGATCTCGATCCATGCCGGATCTCCGTTATTCCAGGCGGCATAGCCTGCCTCCACCGCCGAGAATTCCTCGGCGGCTCCGGGGTGCTCCTCTGCTCCTTCCAGGGGGATGCTCTCTGGCGCTTCCACCACCGGCGCCGGGTTCATCTGATTGAACACCACTACGGCCACACCGATCACGAGCACCACGATCGCGGCCACCAGCCATGGCGTATACGGGCGTCGTGAGGTTTCCTCACGGATCTCCTTGGTCTCCGACACCGTCATCTTCCTGCTCCTTTGCTCGAGGGTGGCGAGGTAGGTGCGAGCATCGAGATCGATCCGGCTGTCGTCGTCCAGTTCGGGGGCTGGGTTGCCCTCTGCGAGGAGGGCCATCACGTGTCCTTCATTGCTCATCACACACCTCCTTCCTGAGCATTGGGGGTTCCGGTCGTGTCGTTTCTCATGGCGTAGGCGCCCTCGTACAAGTCGGTCAGCCTTCTCCGGGCCCGGCTGAGCCTCTGTTTGGCGGCATCGGGGGTGATGTCGAGAACCACCGCAATCTCGCTGATGTCGAGGCCTTCCCAGGCGGCGAGCCGGAGGATCTCGGCGTCTGCCGATCTCATGTCGTCCAGGAGACGGACGACCTCTCTGACTTTCTCTCGGACCACGACCTGGTCTGCGATCGAGCTGGGTGACGAGACTCTGATGGCGCTCAGCTTCGATTCGAGACGCCACCTCCGTGCGGCCCCACGCCAGTGGTTGGAGATCGTCAAGTGACAGATCCGATACAGCCAGGGGAGGGCCTGGGGTCCCGATGGTGCCTGATCGATGCGACGCCACACGGTAAGAAACACCTCACCCATCACGTCATCGGCCCTATCCGCCCCCAGCCGACGACGGCAATAGAGCCACACGGCAGACCGGTGCCGGTCATACAGATCGGCGAACGTCTGATCCTTGGTGGTGGTCACCACCGCGTCTGTCTCCTCATCGCGGGGGGTATGTGTCCGGATCTCCCCGGTTGGTGACACCAAGCTTGTCTGTCACCGACGTTTCTGTCCAGACATAACTACACCGAGCAACGGGGGTTGCAACGGGCGAACCCGGGTGAGGCCGGCCCGGGGATCGCCCAACGGGCACAATCGGGCCGATCGATGGCGCCACCACTCGACCTTCCGCAGCAGCACGGAAGCTCGGTCAAGCGGGAACACCAGTTCTGACCGTGGCCGTGGGCGGATTGTCCCCGTTCCCGTCCTAGCCTTCCACGGTGAGGTCCCCCGCCGAAGCCGAGACCGTCGACTACTCGCGCAAGTGGTACGTCCTCGTCGCCGTGGGGACCAGCATCCTGCTCGCCACGATCGACGGGTCGATC
>JBMDXS010000246.1:0-11130 GCA_048595045.1 Acidimicrobiia bacterium | reverse complement strand
CTCAGATGGTGATGCCGGGGGATAACACGGAGATGACCGTGGAGTTGATCGCACCGATCGCCATGGATGAGGGTCTCCGTTTCGCCATCCGGGAAGGCGGCCGGACCGTCGGCGCCGGCCGAGTCACCAAGATCAACAAGTGAGGGTGTGATGGCCGATCAGCAAAAGATCCGAATCCGTCTCAAGGCTTACGACCACAACGTGGTCGACGAGTCTTCGAAGAAGATCACCGAGACGGTGGTGCGGACCCAGGCCAAGGTCAAGGGCCCTGTGCCCTTGCCCACCGAGATCCACCGCTACTGCGTGATCCGTGGCCCTCACGTGGACAAGGACTCCCGCGAGCACTTCGAGATGAGGATCCACAAGCGTCTGATCGACATCCTGGAGCCGACCCCGAAGACGGTGGACTCGCTGATGCGTCTCGAACTACCCGCTGGAGTGGAAGTCGAGTTGAAGCTGTGAAACCCCGATTCAGATCGAGCGTGAGCGCCTCGCCTTGGGCGGGGGGTGCAGGAGGGTCGTCCCCCCGCAGGGTTGCAGAAGTCGAGTTGAAGCTGTGAACGCGTTTGTTGCCATCGCCGCGGGCCTGCTTCGAGTTGGAAGAGAGGCGAGGGCCGTGCGGTCTTCGTATCAGGTGGAGCGCGCCAACCTTGCCAAGGGCGGGGGGCGCAGGGGGGTCGTCCCCCCGCAGGAGTCACTGTGAACGCCATCCTCGGCACCAAGCTGGGCATGACCCAGGTCTTCGACGAGCAGGCGCGGGCCATCCCCGTCACCGTCATCAAGGCCGGGCCCTGTCGCGTCGTCCAGATCAAGACCGAGGAGACCGACGGGTACAACTCCATTCAGATCTCTTTCCGCGATGCCAAGCCGGGCCGGGTCAACAAGCCGGAGGCGGGCCACTATGCCAAGGCAGGGGTGGCACCCGCCCGTCATCTCGTCGAGCTCCGGGTAGACGATCCCAGCGCCTACAGCTTGGGCCAGGAGATCCGCATCGCCGACCTCTTCGAGCCCGGGTCCAAGGCCGACGTATCCGGCGTGTCCAAGGGTAAGGGCTTTGCCGGCGTCATGGAGCGACACAATTTCTCGGGTCAGGGCGGCTCACACGGCAATCATAAGAAACACCGCGCTCCCGGGTCCATCGGCGCCTGCGCTACCCCGGCTCGCGTCTTCAAGGGCATGCGCATGGCCGGCCGTCTCGGTGGTGAGAAGGTGACCACCCTCAACATCGACATCGTGGGCGTGGACGGCGAGCGGGACCTGCTCCTGCTCGGCGGCGCCGTGCCCGGTCCCAAAGGATCGGTCGTGTTGGTGCGTGAGGCGGTGAAGGCTCGTGGCTGACGTGCTCGCCCCGCTCTACACCTCGGACGGGACGTCCAAGGGTGAGATCAAGCTCGACGCCGAAGTCTTCGGCATCGAGCCCAACCTCCCCGTCCTGCATCAAGTCATCACCGCCCAGCTCGCCGCCAAGAGGTCGGGGACATCCTCGACCAAGACCCGGGGCGAGGTGCGTGGCGGTGGGCGCAAGCCCTGGCGTCAGAAGGGGCTGGGTCGTGCCCGTCAGGGCTCGATCCGTGCTCCGCACTGGGTCGGCGGGGGCGTCGCCCACGGTCCCAAGCCTCGCGACTACACCCAGCGCACCCCCAAGAAGATGAAGCGCCTGGCTCTGCGCAGCGCTCTCTCCGCCCGCGCCTCCGAGGAGGCCGTGATGGTGATCGAGGACTTCGCCTGGAATGTAGCCAAGACCAAGCAGGCGGTCACCTTGCTCGAGGCCATCGGGGCCGGGGGCAAGTCCCTCGTCGTCCTCGGCGAGCTCGACGGGGCGGCCGGCAAGTCATTCCGCAATCTGCCCGACGTCGTCCTGTGCGACCCGGGGCATCTCACCCCTTACGACGTGCTCTGGGCCGACCAGGTCATCTTCACCTCTCACACCGTCGGCTCGGTGGGTCGCTCCAGCTCGTATGAGATCAGCAAAGAGGACTTCGTGAAGGAAGATGGGGGCGAGTCCTGATGAAGGACCCGCGTGACGTGATCCTCGCCCCCGTCGTCTCGGAGAAGTCCTACGACCTCATCGAGCGCAACAACACCTACACCTTCGTGGTCGACCCCCGCACGAACAAAGAGGAGATCAAGGACGCAGTCGAGTCGATCTTCGACGTCCGGGTCGTCCGGGTGAACACCGCGAACCGCAAGGGCAAGATGAAGCGCCAGGGATGGACGCGTGGACGTCGCAAGGACACCAAGCGCGCCCTGGTCACGCTCGCCGACGGCAACTCGATCGATCTGTTCGGAGTCTGAGAATGGCAGTCAAGAAGCGCAAGCCAACTTCAGCGGGCCGCCGGTTCCAGACCGTGTCGGACTTCGCCGAGATCACGACCGACAAGCCCGAGAAGTCGCTCATCTCGAAGAAGGCGAATACCGGTGGACGCAACACCCAGGGCCGGGTCACCTCCCGTCACCGCGGTGGGGGCCACAAGCAGCGATACCGGGTCATCGATTTCCGCCGTGACAAGGACGGTGTGCCTGCCCGCGTCGCCAGTGTCGAGTACGACCCAAACCGCAACGCCCGCATCGCCCTGCTCAACTACGCCGACGGGGAGAAGCGTTACATACTCGCCCCCGTCGGGGTCAAGGTCGACGACCGACTCGAGTCCGGGTCCGGAGCCGAGATTCGCCCCGGGAACGCCCTGCCTCTGCGGAACATCCCGGCGGGCACAAACGTTCATGCGATCGAGATGCGCCCGGGCGGGGGAGCCAAGCTGGCTCGTTCCGCCGGGACCTCGGTGCAGCTGATGTCGAAAGAGAACGACCTCGCGCTGCTCCGTCTCCCCTCCGGGGAGATGCGCCAGGTGCCACTCGACTGCCGCGCCACGGTCGGTCAGGTGGGCAATACCGAGGCCGAGCTGGTCAAGCTGGGCAAGGCGGGACGCAACCGTTGGAAGGGTGTCCGTCCCCAGACCAGGGGCGTGGCCATGAACCCGGTCGACCATCCGCTCGGCGGTGGTGAGGGCAAGTCCTCGGGGGGCCGTCACCCGGTGAGCCCGTGGGGCAAACCCGAGGGTCGCACCCGCAGCAAGAAGAAGGCCTCCAACCAGTACATCGTCCGTCGTCGCGCCAAGAAGGGCCGGAGATAACAAATGTCGAGAAGTCTGAAGAAGGGCCCGTTCGTCGACGACCACCTCGCAAACAAGGTGGACGAGTTGAATCGTTCGGGAAGCAAACGTGTGATCAGGACCTGGTCGCGGCGCTCCACGATCATCCCCGAGATGATCGGGCACACGATCGCAGTCCACGACGGGCGCAAGCACGTGCCCGTCTACATCACCGAGTCCATGGTCGGGCACAAGCTGGGCGAGTTCGCCCCAACCCGCACGTTCCGCGGGCACGCCGACAAGGCCGCGAGGAAGCGATGAAGGTCAGAGCCCAGGCAAAATATGTGCGCCACTCGCCGTACAAGGTCCGTCGTGTGCTCGATCTCGTGCGTGGCCTGCCGGTGCAGGAGGCCGAGGACATGCTCCGGCTCTCTCCGCGCGGTGCAACCGAGCCGATCAGCAAGGTCCTTCGCTCCGCCGTCGCCAACGCCGAGCACAACCATGCCCTCGACGCCGATGACCTGGTCGTGGCGGAGGCATACGCCGACGAGGGCCCGACCCTCAAGCGTTATCGCCCACGTGCCCGGGGCCGCGCCACCCGCATCCGCAAGCGCACCAGCCACATCACCATCGTGGTCTCGGACATGAATGAGGAGTTGAACTGATGGGTCAGAAGACACACCCCTACTCATTCCGCCTCGGTGTGGCCACGGACTGGAAGTCGAAGTGGTTCTCCGACAAGGAATACGTCGACTTCGTCAACGAAGACTGGAAGATCCGCGACTACCTGAAGAAGGAGCTGATCCGCGGCGCCGTGTCCCGGGTCGACATCGAGCGGACCCGTGACCGGCTCATCGTCGACATCCACACGGCTCGACCCGGCGTGGTCATCGGGCGCAAGGGCGCCGAGGCAGAGCGTCTTCGTGGCGACCTGGAGAAGATGGCCGACCGTCCGGTCAAGCTGAACATCAACGAGGTGAAGGATCCCGACCTCGACGCCGCCCTGCTGGCCAGAGGTGTCGCCGATCAGATCGAGAACCGGATCGCCTTCCGCCGCGCCATGAAGCGGGCCATCGCCTCCGCCCTCAAAGCGGGCGCCGAGGGCGTGCGCGTCGAGTGCAAGGGGCGGCTGGGCGGTGCCGACATGGGCCGGCGTGAGTGGTATCGAGAGGGGCGGGTCCCTCTGCACACGCTGCGAGCCGACATCGACTACGGGACTGCAACTGCGCACACCACGGTCGGGACCATCGGTGTCAAGGTCTGGGTCTACCGCGGCGAGGTAGTCAGCAGCGGCCAGGTCTCCGGTGATCGCATCGCGGCCGAGGCCGATCTCGCCACCGGTGGGCCGGCTCGACGCACCCAGAAGAGCATCAAGTCCAGGGCCGAGGAGGCCGCCGGCGCCGGTGAGCGCAAGCCTCGTCTCATCGAGGCCGGTGGCGGCAAGCGTCTGGTCGAGGCCGGTGGCGCGCCCAAAGAGGGTGGCCGTCGTTTGATCGAGGCCGGCGGGGGGCGCAGGCCCACGGCAGCCGAGGCAAAGGTCGAGTACGAGTCGGCCGTGGAAGACGTGGAGAGTGTCGAGACCGTTCCCGGAGCCGAGGCCGGTTCGCCGGTGACGTCGGCCCCCGAGACGACCGAGTCCCCCGTTTCCGAGACGACCGAGGCCCCCGCTTCCGAGACGACCGAGTCCCCCGCTTCCGTGCCCACCGAGTCGCCTGCTCGCGACGAGACCGTCGCCGATGAGAGCGTCGAGTCGACCGATGCTGCACCTGCCGGCGACGAGGGGTCGGAGGAGGAGTAGGCCATGTTGATGCCCAAGAGGACGAAACACCGCAAGGTGCATCGTGGTCGCCGCTCCGGTGTGGCCAAGGGAGGGACCCATGTGGTCTTTGGTGAGTACGGGTTGCAGGCGCTGGAGTCGGGCTGGATCACGGCCCGGCAGATCGAAGCCGCCCGTGTCGCCATCACCCGTGCCGTCAAGCGTGGTGGGAAGGTGTGGATCACGATCTTCCCCGACAAGCCGGTGACTCAGAAGCCCGCCGAGACCCGAATGGGCTCGGGTAAGGGCAACCCCGAGTTCTGGGTATCGGTGGTCAAACCGGGGCGGGTCATGTTCGAGCTGGCCGGCGTCCCCGAGGACCTGGCCCGCGAGGCCATGCGCAAGGCAGGCCACAAGCTTCCCATCCGAACTCGATTCGTCACCCGGGAGGACTCATGACCCCTTCCGAGGTTCGTGAAATGACCGACACAGAGTTGGTCGAGGCGCTGGCCGAGGCCAAGGAAGAGAGGTTCAACCTCCGCTTCCAGCTGGCCACCAACCAACTCGACAACCATGCCCGCATCAAGGCCGTCAAGCAGGACATAGCCCGGATCCTCACCGTGATCCGTGAGCGCGAGCTCGCCGCTGTCGACGCCGGGAGCGGCACCGAGGAGCGTGCCTGATGCCAGACAGCAACATGACAGACAGCAACACGAGAGGGCGTCGCAAGGTCCGGGTGGGTGTCGTCGTATCCGACGCCCGCGACAAGACCGTGACCGTCGAAGTCCCCAACCAGATGAGCCACCCCCGTTACGACAAGGTGGTCCGTCGCAGCACCAAATTCCATGCCCATGACGAGGCAAACGATGCCAAGCTCGGCGACACGGTCCGGATCATGGAGACCCGCCCGCTGTCCAAGCAGAAGCGGTGGCGCGTGGTGGAGATCGTGGAGCGTGCTCGATGATCCAACAGGAGTCCCGGCTCAAGGTGGCGGACAACACCGGCGCCCGCGAATTGCTCTGCATCCGCGTGCTCGGTGGGTCTTCCCGTCGCTACGCCGGGGTGGGCGACGTGATCGTGGGAACGGTCAAGGACGCCAACCCGGGTGGGTCGGTCAAGAAGGGCGAGGTGGTGAAGGCCGTGGTCGTGCGCACCAAGAAGGAGTCGCGGCGCCCCGACGGCACCTATATCCGATTCGACGACAACGCCTGCGTCATCATCGACAACAACTCCCAGCCCAGAGGCACCCGTATCTTCGGCCCGGTGGCCAGGGAGCTGCGTGACCGCAAGTTCATGCGAATCGTCTCGCTCGCCCCGGAGGTCTTGTGATGAAACTGAAGCAGGGGGACAAGGTGATGGTGATCTCCGGGAAGGATGCCGGCAAGGAGTCGCGCATCACCCGGGTCATCCCAGCCAAAGGCAAGATCCTGGTCGAAGGGGTCAACACCGCCAAGCGGCATCGTCGGCCCACCGGGCAGACCATGCAGGGCGGGATCATCGACAAGGACATGCCGATCGACGTCTCCAACGTGATGATCGTCTGTGAGAAGTGTGGCCCGACCCGCATCGGCCATCGCTTCGACGACAAGGGCAAGAAGCACCGAACCTGCGTGAAGTGCGGAGGTGACCTGTGAGTGAGCCCCAAATGAGTCAACCCCGTCTCAAGACCCTGTACGCCGAGCAGATCGCCCCCAAGCTCAAGGACGATCTCGGGCTGGCCAACGTCATGGAGATCCCGCGGCTCGAGAAGATCGTGGTGAACATGGGTGTGGGTGACGCGGTCCAGGACAAGAAGTCGATCGACTCCGCCATGGACGAGCTCACCCTCATCACCGGGCAGAAGCCGAAGCTGAACCGTTCTCGAAAGTCGATCGCCAACTTCAAGGTGCGCGAGGGGATGCCGGTCGGCACCTCGGTGACGCTCCGCGGGACCCGTATGTGGGAGTTCTTCGACCGGCTGCTCGCTATCGCCATCCCCCGGGTCCGTGACTTCCGCGGTCTCAACCCGAAGTCGTTCGACGGGCGGGGCAACTACACGTTCGGCGTCACCGAACAGCTCATCTTCCCCGAAGTCGACTTCGACCAGGTGTCGACGACCCGGGGCATGGACATAACGATCTGCACGACTGCGACCAACGACGAGCAAGCCAAGGCGTTGCTCGATGCCTTCGGCTTCCCGTTCCGCAAGGCAACCACCGGGGTCTGAAGGAGGATTCTGAATGGCAAAGAAATCGCTGGTCATCAAGGCCAGTCGCAAGCCGAAGTACAAGGTCCGCGGGTACACCCGATGCCAGCGCTGTGGCCGCGCCCGCGCCTATCTGCGCGACTTCGGCATGTGCCGCATCTGCGTTCGCGAGCTGGCGTCACGTGGTGAGCTCCCCGGTGTGAGAAAGGCGTCTTGGTAATGGTCACGGATCCGATCGCCGACATGCTCACCCGTATTCGCAATGCGATCGCCGTCGGACACGAGCGTGTCGTGATGCCGTCTTCGAAGTTGAAGGTCGGCATCGCCCGCATCCTGGTCGACGAGGGGTTCATCGACCGGTTCGACGTGAAGAGCGAAGGGGCACTCAGCGAGCTCGAGCTCGTGCTGCGGTATGGCACCCGACGCCAGCCTGCCATCGAGGGGATCAAGCGCATCTCCAAGCCAGGTCACCGCGTCTACCGCGGCGCCTCCGAGCTGCCGAGGGTCCAGGGCGGCTTGGGTGTCGCCGTGGTCTCCACCAGCCAGGGTCTCCTTCCCGACCGTGAGGCCCGTCGCCGTCGTCTCGGCGGCGAGGTCGTGTGCGAGGTGTGGTGAGATGAGCCGTATCGGGAAGATGCCGGTGACGGTTCCGTCCGGAGTCGACGTCAAGGTCGACGGGACCCACGTGACCGTCAAGGGCAACAAGGGCGAGTTGTCCCGCGAGTTCACCGACAGGGTCAGCTTCACCCTGGACGATGGTGTGATCAACGTCGGGCGTGGAGACGACACCCGTGAGTCACGGGCATTGCACGGTCTCAGCCGAGCCCTCCTCGCCAACATGGTGGAAGGGGTCTCGGAGGGCTTCAGCAAGGTCCTCGAGATCCAGGGTGTCGGTTACCGCGCCAGCCTCAAGGGCTCCGACATCGAGCTACTGGTGGGTTTCAGCCACCCGGTCAACGTGAAGGCGCCCAAAGGCATCACCTTCGAGGTTCCCGAGCCGACCCGGATCGTCATCTCCGGGATCGACAAGGAGCAGGTGGGCCAGGTGGCCGCCGACATCCGCAAGGTGCGCCCCCCCGAGCCATACAAGGGCAAGGGGATCAGGTACTCGGGAGAATACGTCCGGCGTAAGGCCGGGAAGGCAGGTAAGTGATGCGTGGCTCACGACAGAGTGCGCGGGACCGGCGTCACACCCGGGTGCGCAAGCGTGTTCACGGCACCGGAGATCGTCCCCGGCTCGCCGTGTATCGATCCAACAAATACATCTACGCCCAGGTGATCGACGACGTCGAGGGTCGCACTCTGGCCGCCGCCTCCTCGCAGGAGGCGGATCTTCGCTCGCAGAACCTGAACCTGGCCTCCGCGGCCAAGGTGGGGGAGGCCATCGCCACCCGGGCCAAGGACGCCGGTGTGACCGAGGTCGTGTTCGACCGGGGTGGTTACAAGTTCCACGGCAAGGTCAAGGCCTTGGCCGACGCGGCGCGCGAAGGCGGATTGGAGTTTTAGGAAGATGGCCCAAGAACAAGCAACGACATTCGACGAGCGTGTGATCCAGATCAACCGCGTCGCCAAGGTGGTCAAGGGTGGCCGCCGGTTCAGCTTCACCGCGCTGGTCGTGGTGGGTGACGGGGCGGGCAAGGTGGGAATCGGCTACGGCAAGGCCAAAGAAGTCCCCGCCGCCATCCAGAAGGGCATGGAGACGGCGCGCCGCTCCATGGTCGAGATCCCGATGGCAGGACAGACAGTCGTGCATCAGGCAACCGGTGAGCACGGGGCCTCCCGCGTCTTGATCAAGCCGGCCGCGCCCGGCACCGGTGTCATCGCAGGTGGCGCAGTTCGCCAGATCCTCGAGGCGGCCGGTGTGAAAGACGCCTTGGCCAAGTCCCTCGGCTCGCCGACCCACCTGAACGTGGCCAAGGCGGCGATGAATGCCCTGACCGGGCAGCGCCGGCCCGATGAGGTGGCCCGGCTGCGGGGCAAGCAGGCCGAAGATATCGTCCCGCCCGGGCTCCTAGCCGCCTACCGATCCACCGAGGCGATGCGGGCCCACTCCAAGTGAGGATCTATGGCTGACAAGATCGTGAAAGTGACCTTGAGGAGGTCGGTGATCGGCGAGAAGCCCAAGACCAGGGCGACCGTCGAGTCACTCGGCCTGCGCAAGCTCCACCAGACCCGGGAGCACGTCGATTCGCCGACGCTGCGCGGGATGCTGCACAAAGTGCGGCATCTCGTCGAGGTAGAGGAAGGCTGAGATGGCCGAAGCCAAGAAACAACAACTGAAGCTGCACAACCTGCAGCCCGCCCCCGGGTCGAAGAAAAAGAAGATCCGGGTCGGACGTGGCGAGGGGGGTCGGCGGGGCAAGACCGCGGGTCGGGGGACCAAGGGCCTCAAAGCCCGTAACACGCTGCGCCCCGGCTTCGAGGGTGGGCAGACCCCACTCACGATGCGGATCCCCAAGCTGCCCGGGTTCACCAACCCGAACAAAGAGGAGTTCGCCATCGTCAACGTCGCCGTGCTCGACGGTTTCGACAAGGGCGCCGAGGTGACACCTGACGAGCTCCGTAGCCGCGGCCTGATCCGTCATCGGGGCCGGGTGAAGGTTCTGGCCCAGGGCGAGCTGAGCAAGCCGCTCACGGTCAAGGCCCATGCCTTCAGCGCCGCAGCCAAGAAGAAGATCGAAGACGCAGGGGGAGCCGTTGAAGTCATCGAATGACGACAACCGGTGCCCCGTACGTGATACGTCCTACGTATCACGTGGAACTTAGGACATAGAACGCAATGCTCTCCATCTACAGAAACATGTTCAAGGTCCCGGACCTCCGGGCGAAGATCTTCTTCACCCTGGCCATGTTCGGGGTGTACCGCCTCGGCGCCACCATCCCTGTGCCGGGCATCGATCTGGAGGCAGTCCGGCTCTTCCAGGACCAGCAGCAGGCGGGGGGCATCTACGGGCTGCTCAACTTGTTCTCCGGCGGTGCGCTCGAGTCGTTCTCGGTCTTCGCCCTCGGGATCATCCCCTACATCACCGCCTCGATCATCATGCAGTTGCTCACGGTCGTGATCCCCAGGCTGCAGGCGCTCCAGGAGGAGGGTGAGTCGGGCCGGAAGGTGATCACCCAGTGGACCCGCTATCTGACGGTGATTCTGGCCCTGATCCAGTCGACCGGTTTCACCTACCTCTTCCACACCGGCCGCTTCACAGGAGGGATCGACCTGATCCCCAACTACACCCCGGGCCGGGTCATCCTCATCGTGCTGACCATGACCGCGGGGACGGCGATGGTGATGTGGCTCGGCGAGCTCATCACCCAGCGTGGGGTGGGCAACGGGATGTCGCTGATCATCTTCGTCTCCATCCTGAGCCAGTTCCCCTTCGTGTTCAGCCAGATCTGGGGCCAGACCTGGGGTGCCGACCTGCCGATCCGGTTCATCGTGATCATTGCCATCTTCCTGCTGATGATCGTGGCGATCATCTATGTCGACCAGGCGCAACGTCGGATCCCCATCCAGTTCGCCAAGCGGGTCAGGGGCCGACGGGTGATGGGCGGTCAGTCGACCTACATACCGCTCAAGGTGAACACCGCAGGCGTGATCCCGGTGATCTTCGCCACCTCGGTGATGTTGATCCCCTCGCTGATCATCACCGCCATCCCCTCCGATGCCGCTTGGGTGCAGTCGATCTACCGGTGGATCGACCAGAACCTCGGTGGTGGCACGGGTGGGGTCAGCTGGTGGTACATCCTCATCCTCTTCGCCCTGATCATCTTCTTCACCTACTTCTACACCGCCATCCAGTTCGATCCTGAGAAACAAGCCGAGATGATCCAGCGTCAGGGCGGGTTCGTCCCCGGGGTGCGCCCGGGCCGACAGACCGCCAAACATCTCGGGTTCATCCTCAACCGGATCACCCTGCCCGGCTCGATCTTCCTCGCCGTGATCGCCATCCTCCCCGCCATCGCCGGGGCGGTGTGGGGAGTCAACATCGCCTTCTCCGGTGTCTCGATCCTCATCGTGGTCGGTGTCGCCCTGGAGACGATGAAGCAGATCGAGAGCCAGCTCACGATGCGCAACTATGAGGGGATCCTGACGTGAGTGACCG
>JBMDXS010000245.1:0-1618 GCA_048595045.1 Acidimicrobiia bacterium | reverse complement strand
CAATGTCGACGTGTTCCTTCGGGATCCGGGTGAGGCAAGGAGGTGGCTCGACTCGACACCCGACACCTATCGGGTGCGGCTGGCCGCCCCTACCAGCGGCGAGACCACCGAGTTCCTCACCATCACCGATCCGGATCTCCCGGTCGCCCAACAGTTGGCCAACCGCGCGGTGGTGACGCTCGGCGACGCCGCCATCGGGGCCGGAGTGGTCGGAGAGGTCGACGGTCCCCGCCTCGCCGGCCGGCTCCGGGCCGAGCCAAGGGTGGGCCCACGGCTGATCGCAGTCCGGAGCAACATCCTCGACGAAGTCGGTGGAATCCCTTCCGGGGATCATCCGCTCCCCGGGTTGCTGGCCCGGATACGTGACGCCGGGCATCGGATCGGCCTGGTGCCGCTGGCGCCGGGTGATGCGCCTACCGAGCGGTCGGATCCGATCACGCGGACCCCGGTGGTCATCCTGGCGGCGGTCCCGATTCATGACATCGGCGGCGGCTCACGAAGCACTCAGTTGGCGCTGGAGATGCTGCATCAGGGTTATCACGTCACCCTGGTCCCGCTCTTCGGGGCACAGGAATCTGTGGACCTCGGATTGCGCTTCATCCATCCCAATCTGGAGCAGGTCAGGGTGGAGCGCTTCGACCCTCACTCGATGAAGAGCCGTGGTTCGGCGTCAGGACTGGTCGTGGTCGAGGCCCCGGCCCCGCCTCTCGTCTCCCATGCCAATGCCCTCAAGGAGGACGGGTGGGAGCTGGTCTACGACGTGATCGACGACTGGTCGGACCCCGCCCTGGGGGGTGAATGGTTCCGACCCGAGGTGGAGAGCGAGCTCATCCGGCTCGCCGACCGGGTCACCGTCTCGGCGCCCGACCTGGCGAACAGGGTGGAGAGCTTCGGAGTGAAGCCCGCCCTGGTCCCGAACGCGGTCAACGTGGGAATCTTCGGAGGGGACCTGCCGGCCCGGCCCGGTGATCTCCCCGACGCCAGGACGATCATCGGTTATCACGGGTCGCTGTATGGCGACTGGTTCGACTGGGAGTCGCTGCGCCGGGTGGCCGAGGCCGACCCTCAGGCGGCGGTGGTCCTGATCGGCGACGACAAGGCGGCCCGCCCGTCCATGCCACCAAATGTCTTCTTCCTCGGGCTGAAGGCACAAGCCGACCTGCCGGGCTACGTGCAACGGTTCGACGTGGGACTGGTCCCGTTCAAGACCAGTGACACCACCCATGCGGTGAGCCCGCTAAAGGCATACGAGTACCTGGCGTCGGGGGTCCCCATCGCCGCTCCCCCGCTGCGGGCGCTGGCCGGTCTCGAAGGCGTGCACACCGATGCCGACTTGATCCGGGCCGTCGCCGCGGCCCTCTCCGCCGATCCACCGGACCGGGCTCGGGCTCTGAAGGAGCACTCCTGGGAGGACAGGGTGGTCAAGATCACCGGCCGTGAGGCGGTGTTGGTCGAATACACCCCGGTGTCCGTGGTGGTGAGACCGGCAGTGCATTGGGCCAAGGCAGAGCGGCTGGTGGATGAGGATTCGGCGTCTCAGACCCTTGGGTGATAGATGTCGACCGCGATGGTCGGTCCCTCTCCGATCACTCGACAAGACTCACCCCGGTGACGAGTC
>JBMDXS010000244.1:0-40311 GCA_048595045.1 Acidimicrobiia bacterium | reverse complement strand
GATCGGCTGATGGACGGCGCCGGCTCACCAAAGACGGTCACGAACATGTCAGTTGAAGGGGCTCATGAGGCTAGGTAGGACAAGACCGTTGCGGGGATGGTTCGGACGTCTCCGGCCCACCGTGCAGCGCAGGCTGCGCATTGCTGTGCCCTACTCCCTGATGGGCGGGCTCGCACTCGTCGGTTCCTTCGTCGTGTCCGAGATGCCCGACTGGCTCTATTGGTTCCCCTTCGCTGTCCTCTTCGTCCTTCTCGAGTTCTTCGCCGTCGAGGTCAACGACCGGATGCTGCAGTCCTCATCGGTGATGGTGGCGATGAGCGCCGGGGTCATCATGGCGATGAGCCCCAACTCCGATGCCATGTTCGGGCTTGCCCTGATGGGTGCCCTGGCCCTGTTCACGCCGCTCGATTTCAAGGAGAAGCGCTGGTTCCAGCCGGTGGCGAACTTCGGGCAGATCGTCACCGCCTGCGCGATGTCGGGCTGGATCCTCGATCTGAACCTCGACGGCACCCGGATCACGCCGGGATCTCTCATACACGTCTTGTGGGTATCGGCGCTGGCCGCCCTGGCCTACACCACGGTGCAGACGGTCCTGGTCCGTCATGCCGTCAAGGTCGTCTTCGGACGGGACAATCTCGAGCCCTGGTCACAGATGCCGATCCTGTTCGGGGGACAGGTTGCGATGGGGCTGGTGGGTGGTCTCATCGGCGCCGCCTTCCTCATCGCCGAAGGCGAGGCGATCATCGTCTTCATCGTCGGCGTGTATGCCATCGGCCACATGTCGCTGTACGCCTTCGCCCAGCTCCGCGAGTCCCACATCGGCTCGATCCGGGGATTCGTCAAGACCCTCGAGGCCAAGGACATGTACACCCGCGGCCACACCGAGCGTGTCGCCTTCTTCGCCCAGCTGATCGGCGAGGAGATGGGTTTCAACGGCACCCAACTGGAGACCCTGCGCTGGTCGGCGCTGATTCACGACTTGGGCAAGCTGGCGGTCCCGACCGAGCTGATCCGGAAGCGGGGACGGCTCGACGAGGATGAGTACGCCGAGATGAAGGCCCATGCCCAGCTGGTGGAGGAGATCCTGGCCGAGGTGGACTTCCTCCAGCCAATGGTGGAGATCGCCTCGGGGCACCACAGCAACTTCGATGGGAGCGGGTACGGGGGGAGCGGGCACAGTCACGGTGACTCACCCAAGCTGGAGGCCTGCATCGTGGCGGTGGCAGATGCTTTCGACGCCATGACCTCGGCCCGGTCCTACCGGATGGCGCTCTCCCAGCAATATGCGATCTCGGAGCTGAGGAGGAACGCGGGTGGACAGTTCCACCCCGACGTGGTGGACGCCTTCGAGAAGGCCCTGGACAAGACCGGGCGTCGTTGGGGCGCACCACATGTGAACGACGAGGAGATGGCCCGTCGTCTCGCCGAGGAGCCGGAGCTGACCCTCCGTGGGTAGCTGGAGCCCACGCACCCTGGCGATCATCTCCTGGTCCTATGTCGTCGTCATCGCCGGCATCGGTCTCTTCGCGGCGACCGTGGCGTTCGTCGACCCGATCACGATCCTGGTGGCCGTAACCGCTCTGGTGCTGGCCTCGATGGTGAGCGTGCCCGTCTCGAACTCGGGCAATCGCTTCACCGTCGGCCTCGCGGTCGCCGCCGCCGTCCCCATGGTCCTCGGCCCGAGCGACGTGGTGGATCTCCCCGGCTGCATCGCGGTATATGGCCTGGGTCTGGCCGTGGTCTGGGCGCTTCGCTACTCACGTGGCGAGAAGCACAGCGACCTCTTGCCCACCCTGGTACGCAAGTTCGCCGGGTACGTCACCTATGCCGCGGTGTACGGCGCTCTCCGGACCGGGCCCTTCACCGACCTGAGCGGGGGATGGGCGGACCTGGTCCCCTTCGGTGTGGCGTTGCTGGCGTGGATGGCGGTCGAGGTCTTCCTCAGGGCGATGCTGGTCGTGGGCAAGCGCGAGCTCTCCCGTAGCTATCTGGCCCGATCGCTCATCCACGATCTCAACGTCTTCCTCGGCCTCGCCTTGACCGGCGGCCTGTTCGGCGAGTTGTGGCCCGAGATCCGCTGGTGGGCCCTTCCCATCGCCGCCCTGCCCTATTCGTTCGCCCATCTCGCCTTCCTGCGCTTCCAGGAGACCAAGGTCACCTACAAACAGACCATCCGGGCCTTGGCCCGGATCCCGGAGGTGTCGGGACTGGGGGTCGACGGCCACGCCGACCGCACCACCGATCTGGCGGCGACCATCGCCAAAGAGATCGGGCTCGGGCCGGTTGAAGTCGAAGACGTCGAGTACGCCGGGCTGATGCACGACATCGGGAGGGTCAGCCTCAACGAGCCTCAGATCGTCCTCCACGGGTACACCAACGACGACATCGCGCGATGGAGCTCGGAGATCATCGCCGAGTCGCCCTACTTGAGCCGGGTCGCCACCCATGTCCGCCACCAGTACGAGCCGTATCGGAAGCCTGGCGAGCAGTCGGATCCCGAGGTGTCGGACGTCTCCCGGATCGTCAAGGTCGCCGCCGCATATGACTGGCAGGTGCATCTCGAGGGATTGTCACCGCTTCAGGCGCTGGAGGTGCTCCACGGTGGAGCCGCCTACGACTTCGACCCCGAGGTGGTTGCCTCATTGCGGAGGATCCTGGAGAGCCGGGGCGTCCTCACCCCGGTGCGCGCCTGACTGCTAGGTCTTGCTCGCGGATCCGGGCTGGGCGTGGGCGCCCCGTCTGAAATAGCGACGTGGCCGTCGCAGCTCGAACTCCAAGAAGCGCCCGAGCCCGACGGCGAGAAAGACGTCACCGAGGCTGATCACCTGGCCGATCCCCCCGATCCGGAGAGGGATGACGTCGGCGAGGGCGGTCAGATGCGAGCTCGAGTCGAGCAGAACGTGTTTGTAGGTGCCGGACAGGTCGGGCACCGAGATGGTGAAACCGCTGGCCACCTCGGCTGCCTCGGCCAGGACGGGCATTCCTCCGTTGATCGCGATCACGGTGAAGTTCATGAGCACGCCCAACCCGGCCAGCCACATCCCCGGGCTCCTGCGATTGAGGAGGACCAATGCCATGAGCAACGCATAGGAGGTGAGCACCATGGCCAGCCCGAGACCCTCGGCCCAAGTGGTGTCGG
The DNA here is from genome assembly GCA_048595045.1 of Acidimicrobiia bacterium. Taxonomy (GTDB): domain Bacteria; phylum Actinomycetota; class Acidimicrobiia; order Spongiisociales; family ZC4RG35; genus JARDZU01. The sequence goes on along the minus strand of JBMDXS010000244.1, from coordinate 37,172 downwards.
GTAGCCAGGCAGTCGCCACCTGCAGCCCCAAGGCAACGAGCAGGAGCCACCAGTAGCGAAGCTCGATGTCGCCCAGGTTGGTGAGACGGCCCCCGCGCAGAACCGCCATGGCCAGGGCGATGAACAGGACGATGGCCAGCCATAGCATGTGCTTCGACGGTAATACCTGATGTCAAGTGAGACGAGGGTGGGAGGCTTGGTCGAATACGAAGTGAAGGGGGGTCGGGCCACCATCACCATCTCCGAACCGGAGCGGCGCAACCCGATATCGGTGACGACGATGAAGGGCCTGGTCGAGGCGACCAGGAGGGGCCTCGATGATGAAACGGTCCGTGTCCTGGTCTACACGGGCGCAGGGGACGTGTTCTCCGCGGGTGGCGACTTGTCGGGCTCGTTCGTGGACGACCCGGTCGGCCTCCACCGGGAGAGGGGGGTCTTGGCGGATCTCTTCCGTCTGATGCTTCGTGGGGGCAAGCCCACCGTGGCGCGGGTCAACGGCCATGCCCTGGCCGGCGGGTTCGGCCTCGCCGTCGCCTGCGACGTCACCATATGCGTCGACGACGCCAAGCTCGGCACCACCGAGATCGCGGTCGGGCTGTGGCCGATGATGATCTCGGCCCTACTGGTCAGGGTCATGCCGAGGAAGGCGGCACTCGAGCTGATGCTCACCGGGCGGGTGATCGACCCGGTCGAGGCACAACGCCTCGGGGCGGTCTCCCGGGTGGTTTCGAGGGCCGAGCTGGACGGGGCCGTCGACGAGACCGTGACGGCGCTCCAGTCGAGGAGCGCGGCCACCCTGATGATCGGGCGCGACTCGTATCACGGTATGGCGGAACTCGACTTCGACACTGCGCTCGACAGGCTGCAGACAGGCTTGACCTCGATCGCCATGAGCGAAGACGCCGCCGAGGGCATCGCCGCCTTCCTCGAGAAGAGGGAGCCGAGATGGCGATAGGGCGGACGGGCACAGCCACTTCACCGAGGGCAGGCCACCGGGGAAGACGGATCGCGCAGATCCTCGGTTGGACACTCATTTGGACCGGCATCTTCATGTTCGGGTACGTCGGCTGGCTGCTTTACGGGACCGACCTGGTCAACGCAGGTGTCCAGGAGGAGGCGGTGAGCCATCTCGAGACCCGATTCGACGAGGCGGCCCAATTGCCGCCCGAGGTCGAAGAGGTGGTGGTCGAGGACGAGGTGGTCGTGGAGCGCGTCCTGGAAGACGTCCCGGCCGAAGACACCGGGTTCGCCATGCTGCGGGTGCCGAAAGTGGGCTTGGAGGCTGTCGTGTTCGAGGGTGTGGCCACCGAGACTCTGGCCAAGGGCCCCGGTCACATGCCGGGCACCCCGTTGCCCGGCCAGCCGGGGAACTCGGTCATCTCGGGGCACAGGACCACCCATGGGCGCCCATTCCACGATTTCGACCTGCTCGTGCCCGGTGACCTGGTCGAAGTCGACACCGGGATCGGGACACATGTCTACGAGGTACGCGAGTCATTCATCGTGGCCCCCACCGACGTGTGGGTCACCGACCACAGGGATGGGGGCTGGCTGACGCTGACCACATGCAACCCGAAGTACTCGGCCAGGGAGCGTCTGATCATCACTGCCGAGCTGGTGTCCGGACCCAATGCCGAGTACGTAGCCGCCATGGGCGCCAGGCCGCTGCCCGTCGCCTAGGTGATCTCCTCGAGCATCTCGGTGGTGAGGATGCCGTTGTACACCCTGGTCACGACTCCGGTCTCATCGAGGAAGTAGGTGACCGGCAGGCCGAAATTGGGGTAGGCCTGGTCGAAGGCGGTGGTGGCGAAGGCGAGCGGGTAGACCGGGCCTATCTCCTCGCCAAAGGCAGTGGCGTCGGCGAGGGAGTCCTCGACGGCTACCCCGAGTATGGCAATCCCCGGGTTGGCCTCGGCGAAGGCTGACAGGTCGGGCATCTCCTCGCGACACGGCACGCACCACGATGCCCACAGGTTGAGGATCAACGGCCGGCCATCTTTTTCGAGATGCTCGGATAGCCGAAAGATGCCCTCGTCGAGGAGGTCGACCGTGAAGTCGGGGGCCGGCTCGCCGACTTCGGCCACGTCACCGCCCTCCCTGCCATCGATCGCCCAGGCGATGGCCAGCCCGATGATCAGGACCCCGGCGAACACCCCGGTGAGCAGGAATCCCCGCTTGGGCAGCGGCCCGGCCGGGTCCTCAGGCAGCGGCCATCCTCCTCAACACGTAGTGGAGAATGCCACCGTTTCGCAGGTACTCGATCTCGATCGGGGTGTCGACTCTGGCGATGGCCTCGAACATGGTGGTCGACCCGTCGCCTCCGGTGACGGTCACCGACACCCGCTGCCGGGGCTGCAGGCTGTCATCCACGGCGATATCGAAAGTCTCGGTCCCGTCCAGGCCCAGCGTCACGGCGTCCTGACCCGCGACGAAGGTGAGTGGGAGCACACCCATCATCACCAGGTTCGACCGATGGATCCGCTCGAAGGATTTGGCGATCACCGCACGGACTCCGAGCAGGAAGGTGCCCTTTGCCGCCCAGTCCCGCGATGAGCCCATCCCGTAGTCGCTTCCGGCGAGCACCACCAGCGGTACACCGGCCTCCTGGTAGTGCATGGCTGCGTCGTAGATCGACTTCACCTCACCGTCGAGAAAGTCGGTGGTCCATCCCCCCTCGGTGCCCGGCGCGAGCTCGTTTCGCACCCGGATGTTGGCGAACGTGCCTCGGGTCATCACCCGGTCGTTGCCCCGACGCGACCCGTAGGAGTTGAACATCGCCGGCTGGATGCCTTCTGCGATCAGGTATTGCCCGGCCGGGCTGACCGGGGCGATGGTGCCGGCGGGGCTGATGTGGTCGGTGGTGACCGAATCGCCCAGCTTGGCCAGTACTCGGGCTCCGACCACTGGGGCGATGGGTGCCACCGCCGGTCCGAGCCCGGTGAAGAAGGGCGGCTCCTGGATGTAGGTCGAGGCCTGATCCCAGTGGTAGAGGTCGGATTCGGGCGTGGTGATGGCGCGCCACTCGTCGGACCCCGTGAAGACCTCGGAATATCTCGATATGAACTGTGCCTGGTTGACATGGGACTCGACCAGACGGGCCACCTCTTTCTGATCCGGCCAGATATCTCGCAAGAAGACATCGTTGCCATCACGGCCCGTCCCGATGGGCTCGTTTATCGGGTCCCAGTCGACGGTCCCGGCCAGGGCGTAGGCGACCACCAGGGGAGGTGAGGCCAGATAGTTGGCCCTGGCGTCCGGTGAGATCCGGCCCTCGAAGTTGCGGTTGCCGGAGAGCACCGACACGGCCACCAGCCCACGTTCGTTGACAGCCTTGGAGATCGGTTCGGGCAGTGGCCCCGAGTTACCGATGCACGTGGTGCAGCCATATCCGACGATGTAAAAGCCGAGGGACTCGAGATCCTCGAGCAGGCCCGATGCGGTGAGGTATTCGGTGACCACCTTCGATCCGGGCGCCAGCGAGGACTTCACCCACGGCTTGCGCTCCAGCCCCAGCTCTCGGGCCCGACGAGCCACCAGCCCCGCTCCGATCATGACGTCGGGGTTAGAGGTATTGGTGCACGAAGTGATGGCTGCGATGACCACGTCGCCATCGGTCAGCAGGAACCGCTCACCGTCCACCTCGACCTCGACGCCGGTCTTTGCCTTCAGCGTGCCGGCCTCCACCGGCCTCCCACCTTCGTCCTCCCAACTCACCACGGTGGATGCGGACGATCCCCCGTTCTTGCCAAACAGATTGGTCAGGTCGGAGCGCCACTGAGTCGCCATCGCCGAGAGGGCGATGCGGTCCTGGGGACGACGGGGCCCGGCCAGGGAAGGCTCCACGGTCGACATGTCCAGTTCCAGCGAGGACGAATAGGTGATCTCTCTGGCATCGTCCCTCCACATGCCCTGGGCCTTGCAGTACTGCTCGACGGTGTCGATCAGTTTCCCGTCACGACCGGTGAGGCGGAGATAGGTCAGAGTCTGCTCGTCGATCGGGAAGTAGCCGACGGTGGCGCCGTACTCCGGTGCCATGTTGGCGATGGTGGCTCGGTTGGCGATCGGCATGTCGGCCAGACCGGGCCCGTGGAACTCGACGAACTTGTCCACCACGCCGTGCTCGCGGAGCATCTCGGTGACGCGGAGCACCAGGTCGGTCGCGGTTGCACCCTCGCTGAGACGGCCGGTCAGCCGGAACCCGACCACTTCGGGGAGGAGCATGTAGATGGGCTGTCCCACCATGGCTGCCTCCGCCTCGATCCCGCCGACGCCCCAGCCCAGCACGCCGAGACCGTTGATCATCGTCGTGTGGCTGTCGGTTCCGACCAGGCTGTCGGGGTAAAGCCAACGCCCGTCGTCCCAGACCACTTTGGCCAGGTACTCCAGGTTCACCTGGTGGACGATGCCGGTAGCCGGGGGGACGACGCGGAAATTGGCAAAGGCGGACTGGCCCCACTTGAGGAACTCGTACCGCTCCTGGTTTCGCTCGAACTCCTTGCGTGAGTTGATGACCAGGGCGTCGGGCCGTGCGAAGGCGTCGACCTGGACCGAATGGTCCACCACCAGATCCACCGGGATCAGTGGGTTCACCTTCTGGGCGGATCCCTCGTCACCCGTCATCGCCACGATCGCAGAGCGCATGGCGGCCAGATCGACGACTGTCGGGACACCGGTGAAGTCCTGGAGCACGACCCTACCGGGCACGAACGGGATCTCCCGCCCGCCGAACTGTGACGTATCCCTCCCCCCCACCCGGGTCGCGTCATAAGCGGCGATTGCCTCGATGTCGTCGGCAGTGAGAGCCTTGCCATCTAGGTTGCGCAGCGCGGACTCGAGCAACACCTTGATCGAGTAGGGAAGACCGTCTGCACCTTCGATCGCGTCGAGTCGTGCGATCTCGCGGCTTCCCAGCGGGGTTTCGAGTGTGTGTATGGACCCAAACGGATCAATGGTCATCAGCCAAGGTTACCGAGGGGTCGATCGGACTCTCCGTCCCCGAGGCGAAAGATCCGGCCGCTCTTTCGCAGAACGCAAGACGAAGGACCTAAAGGACTATGAGATGGTCACCGGGACCTGGGTGACACAGTTGTCGTGCAGGTCCTTGTGGGGGATGAGCACCGGTCGGCAGTCATAGGCGAGGCCCCCGAACAAACCGGTCACGATGCCGCGGTCGAGCGAGCAGATCACTTCCGGGTGGCTGGTGGCTGCCTCGCCGAACGGGCAATGGGTAGTCAACAGCCGCTGCCCCTCGAGGTCGGGGTCGATGGTGAAGCCGAGCCCGGTCATCGCCCTAGCCACCGCCGAGACGGCTCCGTCGTATCCAGGCTCGTCGGGCACCCCGATCTCGGCAGCCAGCTCCGCCCCATAGGCCCTGCCCACCGACTCGGCTACCTCACCGATGTTCTCGGGGGCAACCTGGTCCAGGACACGGATCAACATGTCGACCAGCATCTCGAAGCGGCGAGGGGCGAAATGAACCGAGACCTCTTTGTTGCTGGCCTCGTAGCACTTGGCGGGTCTGCCCGCCCCCGGCCCCAGCTTCCCGGCCGGCCGACGATGACTCACCCTCACGTATCCGTCGTCGGCGAGCCGATCGAGATGGTGGCGGGCCACGTTGGGATGGATTCCGAAGAGCTCGGCGACGTGAGAAGTGGTGAGAGGCTCGGCCGACTCCCTGACCGCGATGTAGATGGCCCTGCGCGTGGGGTCACCGAGGGCGGAGGTCAGGTCGGAGATCCTCGATTCGAGGGTCTTGGTGTCCATGAGGGGTACCAACCGGCCAAAACTATAGTTGCAGGAGCCTTCTAACCACTGTCTGCGTAGGGGAAATCGATGGCTTCCAACGACGAGATCTTCCAAGCGGTCGCGTCCATCGAATCACCCCTGCTGCCGGGGCGAACCCTTGGTGAGCTTGGTTTGGTCAAGGCGGCTGAGCGAAAGCTCGCCGGCAAGGTGAAGATCGACCTGCTCCTTCCCGATGCCAACCCGGAGCAGGCACTCAACGATCGGCTGCAGCGCGCGCTCGAACCGTTCGGCCGTGGTGCCGACGTCACGGTCGAGGTCATGACCGATGAGTCTGCCGCCGACTGGATGGCCGACTTGCAACGGAAAGCCGGCCCCGGGCTCGGCGAACCGGGTTCGTCGACCCGCGTCCTGGCGGTCTCATCGGGCAAAGGTGGGGTCGGCAAATCGTCGGTCAGCGCAAACATGTCGGTGTCGCTACGCCGAGCCGGCCACAGGGTCGGTATCGTCGATGGCGACATCTGGGGCTTCTCCATCCCGCGGATGCTCGGTGTCCACCACCCGCCCACCTTGATCGGAGGATCGATCGTCCCTCCCACGGCCCACGGTGTGAAGGTGATGTCGATGGACTACTTCGTCGGTGACGACAAGGCGGTGATCTGGCGGGGGCCGATGCTCCACAAAGCCATCGAGCAGTTTCTGAAAGACGTGTTCTGGGACACCCTCGACTTTCTCGTGGTGGACATGCCGCCGGGCACCGGTGACATCGCCATCTCGATGTCTCAGTTCCTGCCTCGGGCCCAGGTGCTGCTGGTGACCACACCCCAGCCGACCGCCCAGCGGGTGGCGCGACGGGCCGCCCTCATGGCCGCTGAAGTCGATCAGCAGGTGATCGGGGTGATCGAGAACATGTCCTGGTTCACCGGCGACGACGGCAAGCGCTACGAGCTGTTCGGGAGCGGTGGCGGGGCCGCTCTGGCCGACGAGTTGGGGGTGGCGCTGATGGGCCAGATCCCACTCCTCCCTGCCATGGGACGAGGCGCCGACGAGGGGCATCCGGTCTCGGTGGCCGCTCCCGGGTCGGAGGCGGCCACTGCCTTCGACGATCTGGCGGCGGCCGTTGTGGAGATGCGCCCCCGCATTCGCACCAACCCGGCGCTCGTGATCAATTGAGCTCGCGCGAACGTAGCCGTCGGTTCGCGATCGGGGTCGCCGGTTGGGTCTTCGGGTTGGCCGCGACAGTGCTCCTGGGCGGCATCTGGGGTCGTGCCGTCGTTGTCGACACCAACGAACTGGCCGACACGCTGAGCCCGCTTGCCGCCAGCGAGATGGTGGCGGGACGCATCTCCGCCTGGTTGGAGACAGAATTGGCCGCGGCCGGCGTCGGCCAAGCCGAGGCGGGCGTCGCAGCCGGGCAGATCCTGGCCCATCCGTCGGTCGGCCCCGTGGTGGAGCAGCTAGTCGCCGAGGGAGTGGAAGCCGCCGCCACCGGGGATCCAGACGGCACGTCGGTGGACGTGGCCGCCATCCTGGTCCCGGCCACGGGCCAGATCACTGCCGGCCTCAACCAGGCAGGGGTGCCGGTGACGGAAAAGCAGGTGGCCGGTGCCCTCAACCGGCTGGACCCGATCGCCATACGAGGACCGGCCGACCAGCCCCTGATCGGAGCCGGCTCCCCGCTCGCCACCAGCCTGGGCACGGCGGCGATCCTCGGTGCGATCCTGATGCTCCTGTCGGGATCGGCCTATGTCGTGATGTCGCGGGACCGGGCCAAGGCTTCCCGCTCCCTGGTCACGCGCTTCGCGCTCGGGGCGCTCTCCTTCGCCGTGATCCTGAGGATCGGATCATGGCTGGTCGATCCGGCCGGAGGCCGGGCACCGTTCCGCGAGAGCTTTGCTCTCCTCGCCGATTCAAAGTGGATGGTGCCCCTAACAATTGGCCTGGCCGCGGCCGGCGCCGCTCTGGTCATGCGCATGGCCTTGAGGAGAGTCAGACCGGCGGCAACGTCCCGCTGAGAAGACGGAGCAGCCATACCCCCACCATCAGGACGCCGGTGACGATCAGCGCGGTGTTGATCGCTCGAGCCGGCAGCGGCCGGGCTTGCCCGGATCGGACCAGGACGAACCAAACCCAGCCACCCACCGCCAGACTCATGATCAGCGGTATCAGGGGGTGATAGCCGACAGCCCCGCTCAGGTCTCCGCGAATCAGGTGAGCGGCGGCCCTGGTCATCCCGCAACCGGGACAGGCCGTGCCCGTCATCAGGGCGAAAGGGCAGATGGTGGGGCCATCGTCCCCCGGGCTCCCGGCCAGGAGGAGAATGGCCACTCCCACCGGTGCGGCCATGGTCAGCCGGTCTCGCCAAACCCGTGTCAACGGAACATGTCCTCCCGCCAGAAGTTCTCATCGAACGGGAACTCAGACCAGGGGACGAAGGCCATGCTGATGGCGAAGAAGATCAGGGCGAGCACTCCGAGGCCGAAGAGGACCGTGCCGATGATGCCGATGATGCGGGCGGCGCTGGCGGTTCCCTCGTTGGCGGGGTTGCGTTTCCCCGCCTTGATCGCCTCGAGCTCGTTGTGGGCCATCACCCAGGCCACGATCCCCAGCACCTGGCAGCAGACCAGGCCGACGATCGAGATGACGAGTGCGGTGGAGGCCTGACTGGACTCCGGGTATGGGGTGGTTTCCGGGAAGCTCATGGCCCCGAGCCTATCGGTTGACGCGGTCGAGGGCGCGATAGAGGACCGAGGCCGGGGTCAGGAACCAGGGTTTGCCCCGGTAATAGAAGCGGGTGGGGTGGGGAACCTTGGTGAACACGCTCGGTGGCTCCTCCCCCAAGAGCATGCCACCGAGCTGGTGGCCCATGAGGGTGGAGAGCCCAACGCCATGCCCCGCGTAACCCAGGGCATACCAGGCGCCGTCGACCTGGCCCATGTGGGGAACCAGGTCGAAGGGGACGGCCAGCTTTCCCCCCCAGACGTGAGTGAGTGCCACGTTGGCCAGCTGGGGGAAGAAGCCGATCAGCTGCGCTCGCAGGGCGGCCCCCGACTCTTCCAGGTCGAGCCCGGTGTGAAGATTGCGACGGCCTCCGATGAGGACTCTCCCATCCGGCGTTCGCCTCATGTAGTTGAGGAGCCGCTTCTTGGTGTATGTCATCGCCCCGCCCGGGAACAACTCGGTTGCCAGCTCGCCGATCGGCTCGGTCACGACGATGTAGGACCCGACCGGGACGATGCGACGGCTCAGTTCCACCGAAGGTCGGGCGGTCGTGTAGCCATTGGTGGCCAGGACCACCTCACCGGCTCGAGCAGTTCCCGACGAGGTAACGACCCGAAACCCGCTGGGCCGGCGCTCGAAGGAGATCGCCTCGCAATTCGGCACCAGCGAGACCCCGGCCGCGGCCGCCTTCTCCGCGATCCCGAACACGAAGCGAGCCGGCTGGATGCCGAATCCCTCCGGCTCGTAGATGGCGGTGGTGAAAGGCCCGGCCCCGATCACCTCTTCTATCCGTCCTCGACCGAGCACCTCCCAATCCACTCCGAGATGCTCGCGGTACCAAGAGACGCTCTGCTCGAACCTGGCCTGTGCATCCGGCCCGATGCCGAGGGCGGCCATACCGCCGCGCATGATCTTGATGTCGATTCCCTCGCTCTCGGCCAGGTCGGACACGATGTCCACGGAGCGCACCGTGGCCTGCCACATCTCACGTCCGAGCTCGGGCCCGTGGTGGTCGAAGATGAGCTTGATCCCGGCCTTGATGTCAGGTGAGACCATCCCGCCATTGACACTCGACGCACCCGAGGCGATCTCGCCCGAGTCGACGACCGCCACCGACCGACCGCTGCGAGCCAGACGTAGAGCGGTGGTGAGACCGGTCAGCCCGGAGCCGACGATGATGACGTCTGCCTCGGGGGGGAGCTCAGATGTGATTCCTCCGGGTCTCGGGTACTCCTCGACCCAGAACGGAGTCTGCCTCACACACCCTCGAGGCCCTGTCGGAACAGGGTCGCCATCTCCGATACCTGCTCCGGGGTCATGATGAACGGGGGTGACACCTGAAGACCACCGCCGCCGACGGCCCTGGTCAGGACCCCGGCGTCACGACATGCGGTCGCCGCTCGGTAGGGAAGGGTCTCGTCGTCGCCGACAGTGAGCTGGATCGCAGCAAGGGCGCCGACCCCGCGCCTCACGTGGTCGACCACGGGCAGCTCCTCGAGGGGGAGGAGGGCCTGATAGAGCTCCTCTTCCAGGGCGGCGGCGCGTGCCAGCAGCCCTTCGCTCTCCAGGATGTCCATCACCACCAGGCCGGCGACGCAGGCTGTGGTGTGCCCCGAGTAGGTGTACCCGTGGCGGAACATGAGCCCTGGAGTCTCGAAGAAGGGGCTGGCGACGTCGGGCGAGGCGATCACGCCGCCGAGCGGGGCGTACCCGCAGGTCACGCCTTTGGCGAAAGTGATCAGATCGGGCCGGAGCCCGAACTTGTTGGCGGCGAACCAGTCGCCGACCCGGCCGAACCCGGTGATGACCTCGTCCGAGATGTAGAGGCCACCGGCGTTCTTCACGAGCTCGCCCACCTTGCCGAAGTAGCCATCTTCGACGGGTCGGACACCACCGGCGCCGATCACCGGCTCCACGAAGATGCCGGCGATTCGCTCAGCGCCGGCGTGGTCGATCGCCTTCTCCACCGCTTCGGTGTCGTCGAAGGGGACGAGCAAGACGTCGGCCACCAGGTCACCGCCATACCCGGTCCGGTTGGGCTCCATCCCGCCGAGAGTGGTGCCGTAGGGGTGCATACCGTGATAGGCCCATTCCCGTGAGATGAACACGGTCCGCTCCGGCTGACCGATGGCGTTGAAATAGCGCCGGGTCATCTTGGCCGCGGTGTCGACCGCGTCCGAACCGCCCGAGCCGAAGAACACCTTGGACCCGGGCACTGGGGCCACGGCGGCGATGCGATCGGCCAGGTCGATCGGCGGTCGGGTCGCATAGTCGATGAAGGCGTGGAAGGCGGGCAGTTTGCGCGCTTGCTCGGCCATGGCGTCGATGACCTCGGGGCGGCCGTACCCGATGTTCATGTACCAGAGCGAGGCAGCGGCATCCAGGTACTTGCGGCCCGACTCGTCGTAAACGTAGATCCCCTCGCCACGGTCGATGATGAACGGCGCATGCTGCACCTTGCTCATCTCCGCAAAGGGGTGCCAGAAAGCGGACATGGGCTGGCAGGGTAGCCGTGAGGTGGACGGCTGTACCCTGCCCGCGCCATGACGGCGGCAGACCTCGTCTTTGTCAATGGGCCTGTGTTCACCGCCGGCCCGGCCAGGTCGTTCGCAAGAGCCATCGCCGTGACCGGGGATAGGGTGAGTGCTGTCGGCGATGAGAGGACCGTCGGGGAGTCGGTGGGGAAGGGGACCAGGGTGGTCGACCTCGCCGGGCGGATGCTGACGCCGGGATTCCAGGACGCACACTGCCACCCGGGAAGCAGCGGCCTCGACTTGTTGCGCTGTTCGTTCGAGGGATGTCACGACGCCGACGACGCCGTGGCTCATGTTGCCCGTTATGCGGCCGAACATCCCGATCTGTCGTGGATCTTGGGCGGAGGTTGGATCCAGACCTGGTTCCCCCGGGGCTGCCCTCCCAAGGAGGCGCTCGACGCGGTAGTGCCCGATCGGCCCGTACTGGTCTTCAACGCCGACGGGCACGGGGCTTGGGCCAACTCGCTGGCACTGCGTATGGCCGGTATCGACGCGGCCACGCCGGATCCACCCGACGGCCGGTTCGAGCGGACCGTCGGACACGAGCCGCAGGGGACCCTTCACGAGGGGGCCACTCGGGCGGTGGAGCGACTCACACCGGACGACACCCCTGACGAGCTGAGGGCGGGCTTGCTCGCCGGCCAGGAGTACCTCCTGTCCAAGGGAATCACGGCCTGGCAGGACGCACACGTCGACTTCGAGACTCACACCGCCTACCGCCGGTTGGCCGCCTCGAACGAGTTGATCGGAATCGCAGTAGGTGCGATGTGGTGGCGTCGGAGCCTCGGCATCGAGCAGGTCGAGGAGTTGGAGCAGATGCGGTCCGAGCCCTTGGGCCGCTATCTGCCGACCACGGTCAAGATCATGCTCGACGGGGTGGTGGAGAACCACACCGCCTCGATGTTGGAGCCGTATCTCGATGGTGACGGCGGTGCCACCGACACCACCGGGATCGATTTCGTGGAGCCCGCCCGGCTTCGCGAGATCGTGACCGAGCTCGATCGACGGGGCTTCTCTTGTCATTTCCACGCCATCGGTGATGCTGCGGTGCGCAACGGGCTCGACGCGGTGGAAGCGGCACGTATGGCCAACGGGTGGACCGCGGCGCGACATCACATCAGCCACATCCAGGTGGTCCACCCCCAGGACATCCCCCGTTTCAGCCGGCTCGGGGTCGCGGCCAATGCCCAGGCGCTATGGGCACAAGACGGGGAGGATCAGGCAGTGCTCACCCGCCCGTTTCTCGGGGCGGAGCGGTCGGGATGGCAGTATCCCTTCGGCAGCCTGCTTCGGGCCGGGGCGAGTCTGGCCATGGGATCCGATTGGGGGGTCTCCACGGCCGACGTCATGGATCAGATCGACGCCGCGGTGACCCGGTCCAACCACGACGAGCCCGACCTGCCCCCGCTGAACGAAGACGAACGCGTCACCTTCCTCGATGCGCTCGCCGGATTCACCGCGGGCTCGGCCTACGTCAACCACCTCGACAACGGTCGGGGGACCCTGGCCCCCGGTATGCTCGCCGACCTGGCGGTCCTGGACCGTGACCCGATGGCCGGGGGGAACGTCCGGGACGCCACAGTGGTGATGACCGTGGCGGGCGGACGGGTGGTGTACGAGGAGATCTGATGGTGAACCCTGCGGTGGAGCTGGCAGGTGTTGTGAAGCGGTTCGGCGACGAGGTGGTGGCGGTCGCCGGGATCGACCTCATCGTCGAGGACGGGGAGTTCTTCTCCCTGCTCGGGCCATCCGGATGCGGAAAGACGACCACGCTGCGGATGATCGCCGGCTTCGAGTTCCCTACCGAGGGGAGCATCCGCATCCACGGGGTGGAGATGGGTCTCAGCCCTCCCAACGACAGACCGGTGAACACGGTGTTCCAGTCGTATGCGCTGTTCCCCCACATGACAGTCTTCGAGAACGTGGCCTTCGGCCTCAACATGCTGAAGGTGGAGAAGGCGGATGTGCAGAAGCGAGTGAGCCGGGTGCTCGACCAGGTGCAGCTCACCAAGAGGGCGGATGCCAAGCCGAGCCAGCTCTCCGGGGGCATGCAGCAGCGTGTGGCACTGGCCCGGGCCCTCGTCAACGAGCCTGAGGTGCTTCTCCTCGACGAGCCACTGGGAGCCCTCGACCTCAAGCTGCGACAGGCGATGCAGGTCGAGTTGAAGGATCTCCAGGGCCGGGTCGGGATCACTTTCGTCTACGTGACCCATGATCAGGAGGAAGCCCTGACCATGTCGGATCGGATCGGTGTCATGAACGAGGGGCGTCTGCTCCAGGTCGGGGCCTCCGAGGAGATATACGAGAATCCCAACTCCCGCTTCGTCGCCGACTTCATCGGCGACATCAACCTGGTGGATGTGACGATGAACGGGTCCGGTATGGCGAGCCTGGCCAGCGGGGCCGAGATCGCGGTGGGGAGCGGCACATCTCCTTCCCATGGGAAGATCACCTTGGCGCTGCGCCCCGAGCGTCTCGCTCTCTACGACCTGGACGAGGAGATCCCGAGCGGTCACAACAGGGTCCGGGTCAAGGTGCTGCGGAGGCTGTACTACGGCGACGTCCATTTCTACGACGTCGACGCCGGAATTGGGACCGAGATCGAGGTCAAGGAGGAGAATCGCCCCGGGGTGGACCTCTACGAGGTGGGCGACGAGGCCTATCTGGTGTGGAGCCCTGAGGCTGCGAACCTGGTGACCTCCTGATGACGGTGTCGGAGATCCCACCCACCCCACCGCCCGGGAGCCCCTCCCCGCCGCCCGGGCCACCGATCTCGAAACGCGAGACGGCGGAACCCGTCACCCCCGAGCTGGAGGCGGCGTCGAGGAGAGCCGAGGCGAGACGGGGCTTCTTCATCGCGCTGCCGTCCTTTCTCTACCTCGTCCTGCTCTTCGTGGTCCCGCTGCTCCTCGTGTTCGTCTATTCGTTTGCTACCAGGGACGCAACGGGCCAGACGGTCCTCGAAGGCTGGAACCTGGACTCGTACCGGCGTCTCTTCTCGGCGGAGGTCCTTGAGATATTCCTCAGGTCTCTCTTACTGGCGACGGTCACCACGGCGATCTGTCTCGCCCTCTCCTATCCGTTTGCCTTCTACATCGCAACCAGGGGACCGCGGGTGCGGAACATCCTCCTGGTGCTGGTGATGATCCCCTTCTGGTCCAACTTCCTGGTCCGGACCTATGCCTGGCGTGTGATCCTCGGATCGGAGGGCCCCCTGTCGCAGATCAGCCAGGCCCTGGGGGGCGAGCCGTTCCGACTGCTCTTCACCAACGTCGCCGTCCTGATCGGCCTGGTCTATGGGTTCATGCCGTTCATGGTCCTGCCGCTCTACGCCGCCCTGGAACGGATGGACTGGCATCTGGTGGAGGCGGCGCGTGACCTCTACGCCGACGGATGGACGGCCTTCCGCAAGGTCACGCTGCCCCTTTCGATGCCGGGAGTGGTGGCCGGCTCGATCCTCGTCTTCATCCCGTCCCTCGGCGCCTATGTGACGCCGGCCCTGCTGGGCGGGGCGCGAACCGTGTTGATGGGTGACTACATCGTGAGCCAGTTCCTCGCCGCCCGGAACTGGCCGTTCGGCTCCGCTCTCTCCTTTGCCGTGATGTTCGTGATGCTGTTGGCGACGATCTTCTATTTCCGCGCCGGGGCGAAGACTTTGTGAACGAGGGCACCACTCCGGGCGGCTTCGCCCAACGGCTCCTCGGGCTCAACGCCTGGCTGGTGTTCCTGTTCTTCTATGCCCCGATAGTCCTCCTCATCGTCTTCTCCTTCAACGACAACAACAACGTGGGGATCTGGACCGAGGCCTCGTTCCGCTGGTACGGCGAGATGTTCCAGGACGACCGGGTCATGGGCGCCCTTCGCAACTCGCTGGTGGTTGCGCTGTTCGCCACGATCGTGTCGACGGTCCTGGGGACGATGCTGGCCATCGCCCTGGAGAGATATCGGTTCCGGGGGAGGGGCACCCTCGACGGGATCGCCTATCTGCCCATCATCATCCCCGACGTGACCATGGCGGTCATGCTCCTGATCTTCTTCTTCCAGGCCTTCGGCATCCTCGACGATCTCCTCGGCATCAACCTGACCAGCGGTTTGCTGACCATCACGCTCGCCCACATCGCCTTCTGCATCTCTTTCGTGGCGGTGGTGGTGCGGGCCCGGCTCTCCCAGCTCGACAGCTCGCTGGAGGAGGCCGCCGCCGACCTGTACGCCAACCGTTGGCAGGCGTTCCGCAAGGTGACCCTCCCCCTAATCGCTCCCGGTGTGGCCGGAGGGGCCCTTCTCGCCCTCACCCTTTCCCTCGACGACGTCGTCGTCACCCAGTTCGTTTCGGGGGCCGGCTCGACCACCCTCCCGGTCTATGTGTTTGGCCTGGTGCGGAGGGGGGTGACCCCCCTGATCAACGCCGTCAGCACCGTGATGCTGGTCGCATCGATGGTGCTGGTCGCCATCTCGCTCGGGTTCCAGAGAGGGGCAGAAGCCCGGGGGCAGCGGCTGGCCGATCCCGAGGCACTGCTCGAGGAGATCTCGGCGGACTGAGAACTGACACCAAGCCTCCCAAGACTCGGGACGTGGATAAGGTGACGGCAATTCCGGGATTCTGGGAGGAAGCCTGATGCGACAGTTGGCGAGGCTCATCGCCTCATTGACGGTGCTTGCGATCCTCGTTGCCGCCTGTGGTGGCGACGACGGAGCCGAGGAGCCCGATGGCACCTCGGCCGAGGGGGGTGAATCGCCACAAGGGGCCACCGGTGCCGATTGCGCCCTGGACGAGGTGGACGGCGACCTCAACTTGTACAACTGGTCCGAATACCTGGACCCGGAGTTGGTGACCGCATTCGAAGAGCAGTACGGCGTCGACGTGGTCGAGGACTTCTACGAATCCAACGAGGCCCTTCTCGCCCAGATGCAGGCGGGAGCCGTCTACGACATGATCGTGCCGTCGGACTACATGGTCGGCATCATGATCCAGAACGGCCTCCTTGCCCCGGTCAACGGTGAGGCGGTGCCCAATCTGGCCAACCTGGCCGCCCAATTCACCGAGCTTCCCTATGACCCGGGACCGGAGTACTCGGCTGCCTACCAATACGGCACCACCGGCCTCGGGGTTAATGTCTCGGCGGTCGGTGAGGACTTTCCCCGGAGCTGGGCATTGCTCTTCGACCCCGAGCTCACCGCCGATTTCCCGGGCGGGGTGTCGGTCTTGAACGACCCTCGAGAGGCGATGGGAGCCGCCCTCAAGTACTTGGGGTACTCGCTCAACGACACGGATCTCGAGCATCTGCAGGAAGCCTCCGACACCATCTCGGCCAACCTCGAGAACATCGCCACGTTCGACTCCGACCAGTACGACGAAGCGCTGGTCGCCGGGGAGGTCGCGGTCTCGCACGGGTACTCCGGGAACATGATCGTCGGCATCGGCGAGGCGGAGAATCCCGATGACTATGAGTACATCCTCCCCGAGGAGGGCGCCACGCTCTGGATCGACAACATGGCGGTGCCTGCCAACGCCGAGCACCCCTGCACGGCGTTCACGTTCATGAACTACATCCTCGATGCCGGGAATGGGGCAACCCTCACCAACTGGAACTACTACGGGACCCCCAACGAGGCGGCCATGGAAGGTGTCGATCAAGAGGTGCTCGACTTCTATGCACCGACCTTCGAAGCCGAGGGTCTCGAGATCATCGAGGACACCGGCGACTACGAGATCAACTTCACCGACTACCTGGCTCAGGCGAAGGGCTGAGGGAGGGGGCTTCACGCCCCTTCCCCCGGCATCACGTCTCCTTCCTCTCGTCTGGTGTCTCGCTCTGCTGTCGGTCGCGATGCCGGCCGCAGCCCAGGTTTCGGGGCGTGATTCGGTCGGGATCGTCGACCAGTACGGCGAGTGGAGGTTGTTCGACCCGGTCACGGGGGGCCGGCTGGGCTTTGTCTATGGCGATCCGTCGGACGTGCCGTTCGCCGGCGACTGGGACTGTGATGGTGTCGACACTCCAGGCCTCTACCGGCGGGCCACCGGCCAGACATTCCTACGCAACAGCAACAGCACGGGACCGGGCGAGCTGACATTCATGTTCGGCAACCCGGGTGATGTCCCGTTGGCGGGCGACTTCGACGGCGATGGGTGCGACAGCCTCTCCATTTACCGGCCGAGTGATTCAGGCGTCCACGTGGTCAACAGGCTCGGGCGTGATGGCGGTGGCCTGGGGCTCGCCGACCAGTCGTATGGCTTCGGCAACCCGGGAGATGTGCCGTTCGCCGGGGACTGGGATGGAGACGGGCTCGACACCATCGGCTTGCGCCGACCCTCCGACGGCTTCGTCTACCTGTCCAACCAGCACGCGGCCGGAGCCGCCGACATCTCCTACTTCTACGGTGATCCAGGAGACATCCCCTTCGCCGGCGACTGGGACGGGGATGGCGTCGACAGCGTCGGGCTGCATCGCCCGGCGGCGGCGACCTCCTATCTCCGCAATTCGAACTCGACGGGTACCGCCGACCTGACCGCGTCGGGCTCAGGCCTGCCCGTAGCGGGAGACTTCGGGGTACTGCCAGAGCCGCCACCCGGTCCGACCCGCATCATCTCGATGATCTCCAGGGAGGGATGGGGCGCTCGGACCCCCGACATCGGCCGTATGACGTCGCACACCGTGTCGCGTCTCACCGTCCATCATGCCGGCACGCAACAGACGACCACAGGCCCGCCCCAGTACCGGGGGTGGCAGGACTGGCACATGGACGGGCAGGGGTGGCCCGACCTCGCCTATCACGTGATCGTCGGCGTGGACGGAACGGTCTATGAGGGTCGCGACCCGGCTTTCCGGGGTGACACCGGCACCGCCTACGACACCACGGGTCATTTCCTGGTGGTGGTGGAGGGGAATTTCGAGATCGATCATCCCACGCCGGCCCAGCTCGATTCGCTCGTTGCGGTGCTGGCCTGGGCATCCCGGCACTACGGGGTCTCGCCGGCGACTATCAGCGGTCACGGGGACCACGCCGCGACCCTGTGCCCGGGCGCGCATCTCGAAGCGTTCCTCGACTCGGGAGAGCTGGAATCGAAGGTCCAATCGCTCATCCACGCAGGAGGGGTGGGTCTGGACTGGCCGTGACCCACCCCTCCTGATCCGCTGAGTGTTTCAGGACTCGTTGGGCATCGGTGCCGCCGGCGCCGGCGGGGGGCGCTTGCGCCACCGGCGGTAGATGTAGAACCCCACGGCAACCGGGACCCCGAGCAGGACCAGCAGCATCGGCAGCGTGTACAGCGCGAAGTGGATCGCCCAGTCGGCCACGCCCTGAACACCGGTGACCAGGTTGCGCAGTGCATCTCGGGCCACTTCGATCGGCTCCCAGGTGTCGTCTGCAATGGGCACGACAGCGGGTGTCGGTGTGAGGCCGATGGTGAGTGTGGCCAGGTCGACCACGTTCTCCAGGTAGTCGAGCTGGCCCTGGATCTGCTCGATCTGACCCCGCACCGCGGCTATCTCGTTGAAGACCCGAAGCAACTTGTCCGGATCCGCCTCGGGCTGTTGCCGCACCTCGGTGAGAAGGGCCCGCAGCTCGACCTCCAGCGCCTCCAGGTTGGTAAGACGCGCCTCCAGGTCGATGAACTGCTCGGTGACGTCGTCGGCTGTCTGCGTCTCTGAGACCACCTTCTCGACGCTGTCCTTGATCCCATCCATGACCCGGGTCAACTCGGCGGACGGGATGCGCAGCGTGATATTGGCCGCAGGCTGGTCCTGCGGGTCCTGCACGGGATGAACTGTGGCGTCGGCGACGAACCCACCGGCCGCCTCGGTCAGGGCGATGATGCGATCCAGGGCCGCCCTCGTGTCGTTGGCTTCGAGCTGTAGCTCCGCGTTGCGAATCACCATTCGGTCCTGGGCCAGCTCGATGTCGACAGCGATGGCGTTCTCACCCGCCGCCGGTGCTTCAGCTGCGGCCGAGGTCGTCACCGTCGCCTGCTCGCCGTCAGCGAAGCCCTCCACCTGGGCCGCCGACATGTCGCCGCCCTCCCCGCCGCTGCAAGCGGCCAGGGTCAGGCCGATGGCGAGGATCAGTGCCACTCGTCTCATATCTATCTTCTCCTCTTCAAGCCCCGATTCGGGGTTTGGCGGTTGGACGAGACGAGCCCTCATACGGTTCCGGACCGGCCTCGAACGCCGCTTGCATTACCGTTGGGCCGGTGAACAGTGGGCCGCTCCGGGTGCTGGAGATCTATGGCGATCCCGCCGACTTCGGGCGGGTGCACGGCTCGGAGTGCAAGCCGATGATTCGCGACTACCTCGATGATCGTCTCGGCCTGTCCGGCGATGCGACCTGGTCCGGCCGTCCGGCCCGGGCCGATACCGTCCTCAGCCTGGCCGAGGCCACACTGCCATATCATCTCGAATATTCGGCCGAGCTCTACGAAGAGATGGCCGCCATGGCCGACGCGGCGGGGATCACCCTGGCCGAGGCGGTGGTGGTGGGAGGGTTCACCGATCTGGTCGACGTGGTCAGGGCTCACGACGGCTGGGCACCGATCGAGGACGATTGCACCGCGGTGCTCGATCCGGTGAACGGGGTCCTGGCCCAGACCTGGGACATGCACGCCTCGGCGGGCGACTACGTGTTGATGCTCAAGCTCGACCCGATATCGGGTCCCGACGCGGTGATCCAAACGACGGCGGGGTGCTTGGGCCAGATCGGCATGAATGAGGCGGGGATAGGAGTGGGCATCAACAACCTGACCGCGATAGGAAAGCCCGGTGTGACCTGGCCTTTCGTGGTCAGGAAGGTGCTGCAGCAGACCGACCTCGACTCCGCAATAGAGGCTGTCACCGCGGCCGACCTGGCCGGAGGGCACAATTACCTGGTGATGGGGCCCGACGGGTCGGGGGCGAACATCGAGGCAATGCCGGGGACGGTGAGCGTCACCCCCGTCACCTCTTCTCCCTTCGTCCACACCAACCATTGTCTGGACGATGGGACCCGGCTCGAGGAGGGAGAACGTACCCGAGAGCACGTCACCAGCAGCGCCGGCAGACTGGACCGCGGCTCGGAGCTGGCCCAGGATCTCGATGCGTTCTTCTCCGAGCCCTTGATAGCGCGCCGTGCCTCGTCACCCCAGGACGTGGCGACATGTGGCGCCGTAGTGATCCGGCCGAGGGAGAAACGCCTCGATTCCGTCTGGGGGATTCCCGGTGACGGCCCTTGGGAGTCCTTCCAGCTTTGAGCGGGGTCACAATCGTCAACCTCGAGCCGGGGATGGCGGAGGAGCTGGAGCGGATCGAGCTCACCTGCTTCCCGATGGCCAACCCAGATGACCTCCTCTCCAAGGAGGACATCCTCGCCTATGCCGAGGTCTTTCCCGAGGGATATTTCGTCGCAATCGCCGACGGTCGTCCGGTCGGCATGGGGGCGGGGATATATCTCGACTTCGACTTCGATTATCCCCAGCACACCATCGCCGGGATCACCGGTGAGCACCAATGCGGCAACCACGACCCCGATGGGGACTGGTACTACGGGACAGACATCACGGTCCTCCCCGAGTACCGGGGGCGAGGCATCGGCGGCATGCTCTACGAGAATCGCAAGGCGCTGGTGATCCGGGATGGCAAGCGAGGCATCATCGCCGGCGGCTCCCTGCCCGGGTATTTCCACCACAAGGCGACGATGCCGATCGACGAGTATGTGGGCAAGGTGGTGGCCGGCGAGCTCCACGATCCCACCCTGAGCTTTCAGATGTCCCATGGGTTCGAGGTGCGTGGCCTCCTCGAGGACTATCTCGAGGATGAGGCGGATGACGGCTGGGCGGCATTGATCGTCTGGGAGAACGGGCAGCGCCACGCAGCACCTACGATTGGGTCATGACCGAGGGACCGCCCACCAACCCCCCCGACCCGGAGCCGCAACCGCCGGCCATCGCACAGGGGCCGTCGACCCCCGGGCCCGAGCCGACGCCGACTCCGCCCGCCACAGTACCGCCCTCTCCGGTCCCGCCGGCCGCCCGAGGGCGAACCGGCGATCAGCAGATGTGGCAGGTGCTCTCCCACGCTTCGGCCTTCGTCCAGGTGGTCGGGATACCTTCGCTGGTCGGCCCGCTGGTCGTCTGGCTGATGAAGCGCGAGGACCCCGCGGTCGAGCCCCATGCCCGGGCAGCCCTCAACTTCCAGGTCTCGTTGCTGATCTATTTCATCGTGGGGTCGATCCTGGCGTTTCTGTTCGCTGTGACGGTGGTCGGCCTCGTGGTCACCATCCCCCTGGTGATCGCTCTGGTGGTGCTGTTCTTGCTGGAGCTGGTCTTCGCTCTCCTCGCCTCGTTGGCCGCGTCACGTGGTGAGCTCTACGTCTACCCGTTGAGCCTGGAGCTGATCAAGCCCTAGTTGGGATCAGCTCGCCTCTCGGCCATCCCGTTGAGGATCTCGAGCACGACTCGGTTGGCCAGATAGGCCGTCTGCTCCCCCGGTCCATCGTATGGGGGCGACACTTCGACCACATCGGCCCCCAGCACCTCGAGGTCTCGTGCCAATCGCCGAATCGTGTCGAGCAGCTCGCGCGAGCCCAGGCCTCCTGGCTCGGGAGTGCCCGTCCCGGGGGCAAGCCCGGGGTCGACCACGTCGATGTCGACGCTGATGAAGACTCCCTTGGCCCCTCCCTCCAGCGAATAGGCCACCGCCTCGTCGACCACGTCTGTGAGCCCTCGCTCGACGATCTCGTTCATCAGGAACGAGCGCATCTTCTGCTCCCTCATCCACTCCATGACCTCGGGCTCGGGCCAGTAGCCGCGCAGGCCGATCTGGACGAAGCGATGGCCCGGCACGGCCCCCGATTCGATGAGCCGTCGCATCGGCGTGCCGTGTCCGTACAGGGAACCGTTCTGGGTGAAGCCGGTGTCGGCATGGGCGTCGAAATGGATGAGGGCGACCTCGCCGAATCCATGGACCCGAGCTACACCCAGGGCATCGGGCCACGTGATGGTGTGATCCCCACCGAGCACGATGGGCACCTTGCCCGCCTCACACACCTCCTCGACGGCGTCGGCGATTCGCGCAATCGAGATCTCCAGCTCCCCTGGCCGCACGTAGACGTCGCCCACATCGACGACGCCGAGTGCCTCGAAGGGATCGATCCCGGTGGGGAGATGCGGGCGGTAGCCGTCCATCGCCCCATAGTCGGCATTGCGGATGGCCTGCGGGCCGAAGCGCGCCCCGGGGCGGTAGGTCGTGCCCCAATCGAAGGGCGCCCCCAGTATCACCACCGATCCATCGCCCAGCCGGTCCATGGTGACGGCGGGAACCCCGAGGAAGGAGTTGCGTGAGGCGAACGATATGTATTCGGCGGAGGCGAAAGGAATCTCGCCCTTCCGTTGTTCATAAGGCGTGTACATCCGCTCGTTACGCTAACCGCCCAGTCCCCTCGGTGAGCCATGACGCCAGAGCGCGTTCAACGCACGTACTTGGTCCTCATCCTCCTCCAGACCCTCGCCGCGTCCTTGATCTGGGGGATCAACACCCTGTTCCTCCTCGACGCCGGTCTGAGCATCACCGAGGCCTTCGTGGCCAACGCCGCCTACACCGCGGGCATGATGATCTTCGAGGTGCCGACCGGGGTGATCGCCGACACCTTCGGCAGACGCGTCTCCTTCATCCTCGGGGCTTTCACCTTGCTGGTCACCACGGTCGCCTACCTGGGGCTCTGGTATGTCCACGCCGGTATCGGGTGGTGGATCCTCGTCTCGGCGCTGATCGGTCTCGGTTTCACCTTCTTCTCAGGTGCAACCGAGGCCTGGCTGGTGGATGCGCTCGATGCAACGGGCTTCGAAGGGGTCACGGAGACGGTCTTCGGCAAGGGTCAGGCCGTCGCCGGGGCAGCCACCCTCATCGGGACGATCGGCGGCGGGTTCCTCGGGCAGGTCAATCTCGGACTGCCCTACATCGCCCGGTCGGTGCTCCTCCTGGCGGTGATCGGGGCGGCTTGGGCCTGGATGCACGATCTCGGGTACCAGCCCACCAAGGGCGTGGCTGTAGGGCCCCAGGTGCGGGGGATCCTGCGCTCCTCGATCGAGCATGGATACAACAACCCTCCGATAAGGATGTTCATGCTGGCCGCGCCCTTCGCCTCAGGTGTGTCCATCTGGATCTTCTACGCCTTCCAGCCCTACCTCCTGGAGCTGTTCGGTGACCCCAATGCCACCTATCTCGCCGGTATCGCCGCCGCGGTGTTCGCCGTGGCGCAGATGATCGGAGGAGCTTCCATTCGCCTGGTCAGAAAGGTCTCCAGCACCAGGACCGGGGTGCTGATCACCCAGATCGTGGTGGGATCGCTGGCCCTGATCGGCGTCGGTCTCGCCGAGAGGCTCGAGATCCCGGTCGGGTTCTGGGTGGCCATCGCCCTCCTCACCCTGTTCTCTCTGTTCTCCTCCATCGCTTTCCCGATACAGCAGGCCTATATGAACGGCTGCATCCCATCGGAGCAAAGGGCGACGGTGCTCTCATTTGCGTCGCTGACGGGAAGCGCCGGCGGGGTGGTCGCCCAACCTGCCCTCGGCCGTGTCGCCGACGTCTTCTCCTATGGCATCGCCTACGTCGTGGCCGGCGTGATATACGTCCTGAGTCTTCCCTTCCTGATTGCGGTGAGGCGGATGAGGCTGGATGCCGATCGCGTGACTGGCGGCGAGAAGACCATCGCCGCCTGACGTCTGGCATCATGGGGTGATGACCGAGCACGAGGGCACCGAGCGCGATCCGATGGGCCCTGCCATCATCCGCGGCATCCTGATCGGGATACCGGTGGTCCTCGTCGGTCTCAGCGTCGGGATCTGGCTGATCACCGATCTCGACTTCTTCGAGTCGATCACGACGGCTCTGCTCCCCGGGATCCTCCTCGGGGCCTTCGGCGGCGGCTTCGCCGGCATGGCGGCCACGATGACCGAGTAGCGCGCGGCGTTAGCTATCTGGTCGTCACCTGCTCTGTCTCATCCGTCTTCACGGAGTACGAACACGACGGTCTGGAGATCGGTGAACTCGTCGATGCGCTGACGACCCCAACCGGTGTCGGTCCCGGCGGCGCCGCCGAAAGGCTGGAAGGTCTCCCAGAAATCGGTCGAGTCGTTGACCACCACGGTTCCCGATCTGATCCGGTCGGCGTACCAGAACGCCTTGGTGAGGTCGTTCGTGAAGACGGCCGCCTGGAGGCCGAGATGGGTCCGGTTGGCGACTCCTACCGCCTCGTCGTCGTCCCGGGCGCCGATGATCGGCAGTACCGGCCCGAATGACTCCTCCTGAGCCACCGCGGAGTCTTCGGGGACACGGTCGAGAATGGTGAAGTCGTAGTAGAGATCTGTGGGGAAGCCGGCCGCCCGGCCCCCGCCCATCAGCAGCTCTGCCCCCTTGCCCACCGCGTCCGCGATGTGGCGATCCATTTTGGCCGCGGTCGGCTCGTTGTTGAGGGGGCCCATGTTGGTGGCGTCGTCGAAAGGATCGCCGAGACTCACCATCTCGGCCGCCTTGAGGGATGCCTCCACGAACTCGTCGTGGACCTCGTCGACGACGATCACCCGCTCGGTGGCCACGCAGACCTGGCCCGCGTTGTAATAGGCGCCATAGACGGCTGCCTCGGCCGCCTTGGCCACGTCGGCGTCGGCGGTGACCACGGTGGGGCCATTGCCCGACATCTCCATGATCGAGCGTTTCAGCCCCATGACCGACACGATCTTCTTGCCGGTGTCCGACGACCCGGTGAAGCCGACTGCGTCCACCCCATCGTGCGTGACCAGTTGGGTACCGATGTCCCCGGCACCGGGGATCACCTGGATCGCGCCTTTGGGGGCCCCCGCCTCCTCGAAGACCTTGGCCATCTCGAGCAGGGCCCACGACGTGAACTCGGGCGGCTTGACGATGATCGCGTTCCCTGTTGCCAGCCCCGGCCCGACGTACTCCATCGGGATCATCACCGGGAAGTTCCAGGGGGTGATGGCCACCCAGACGCCGACCGGGCGGCGAACCGTGAACATCCTTCGGTGTCTCGAGGTGGTGGGGATCAGCTCACCTGTGAGCCGCTTGACGTCTTCGGCGGCTATCTGGAAATAGTCGCCCGACTCGGCGATGTCGTCTTTCGCCTCGGCTTCGTAGGGCTTGCCCTGTTCCATGGAGAGTATGCGTGCGACATCGTCGATCCGGGTTTGCCATAAGTCGTAGATCCGCAGACAGAGGTCGGCCCGCTCGAAGGCGGTCCAATGTCGCATCTCCTCGGTCGCCTCCCGCGCCGCGGCCACGGCGCGGTCGATGTCGGCGGAAGAGGCCTTGGGAACGTTGTAGAGATGCTCACCGGTCGAGGGGGAGTGAACCGCGTAATGGTCCTCACCAGTGCCCTCGGTCCACTCGCCGGCGATGAAGAGCTTCAGGTCGGTCGCCATGCTCGAACGGTAATCGGCGTCGGCACCTCACTGAATGGCGGTTCAGTACCATGGCCCGATGAGTCTCCAGGGAGAGCAGACCAGAGAGTGGTACGAGAGGGCCCGGAAGGTGCTCGTCAACGGGGTGTCCAGTCAGTTCAGATATTGGGGCCCGGACGACACACTCGTGATCGACCATGGCGAGGGCGGTCACCTCGTCGATATGGACGGGAAGCACTACATCGACTACCAGTGCGGCTTTGGCCCCGTGATCTTGGGCCATGGCGACCCCGACGTCTGGGAGGCGGTCGCCGAGACCGTCGGCCAGGCCACCAGCTTCGCCATGACGCAGCGACGTGAGGTCGAGGCTGCCGAGAAGGTGATGGCCGCCCTGGAATGGCCCGACGCCATGCGATTCACCAACACCGGCACCGAGGCCACGATGCATGCCATCCGCCTCGCCCGCGGGCTCACCGGCCGTGACCTCGTCATCAAGTTCGAGGGCCAGTACCACGGCATGCACGACTACGTGCTCTTCTCCACGGCGGGCGTGCCGGTGGAAGGTCTTGGCTCGCGTTACAGGCCCATCGCCCTCCAGTCGAGCTCGGGCATCCCCGAGCCGATTCGGGCGCTGGTGCGGACCCTTCCTTTCAACGACCTGGAGTTGGTGGAGCGGATCTTCCGGGACGAGGGCCAGAGCATCGCCGCGGTGATCGTTGAGCCGATGCTGGGCAACGCCTTCGGGATCATGCCCCTCCCCGGCTTCCTCGAGGGTTTGCGGCGTCTCTGCGACGAGAACGGTTCGTTGCTCATATTCGACGAGGTGAAGACCGGGTTCCGGGTCGCAGTGGGTGGCGCCTGCGAATGCTTCGGGGTCAGACCTGACATCGGCACCTACGCCAAGGCGATGGGCAACGGCTACCCCGTGGCCGCGATAGCGATGACCGACGCGGTCGCCGACGGCTGGCGGTCATCTGGCATCGCTCAGGCCGGGACCTACTCCGGTAACGGGATAGCCACCGCTGCCGCGGCGGCGACCATGGACAAGCTGTCCAGCGGCGAGCCCCATGCTCGGATCGAGAAGGTGGGACGGAGCCTGATGGAGGGGCTGGAGCAGGTGATGTCCGAACGTGGCGTTGAAGGCCGGGCCACGGGCCACCCGTCGATGTTCTCCCTGTTCTTCGGAGAAGGTGGCATGGACGAGTTCAGGGACACTTCGAAGCACGACGAGCATCTCTACGAGTCGGTCCTCTTCAAGATGATCGCCCGGGGCGTGATGCCCTGCCCCGACGCTTTGGAGCCTTGGTTCGTTTGTGCGGCCCACACCGACGAAGACGTGGCCAAGACCCTCCAGGTCTTCGACGAGTCGCTGGCTGATGCGTTGGGTTGACCATGACCTGTCCAACGCGCCATCTGCGCGGTGGTTGATTGCACAGGGGAGGGGACTGGCCAGCCCGCGCGCAGCCGGCCCCGGCCATCGTGGTCGATTGCACATGGGATAACGTGACCACGTGATCCGGGTTGCCATCTCCGGGGCCGGTGGGAAGCTGGCCACGCCCATCGCCGAGGGGGTGCTCGCCTCGGACGACCTGGAACTGGTCGCCCTGTACAACCCGAACCGGGCCGGCTCCGAGCTCCACGGACTGGAGGTGACCGGTTCGGCGGACGGGATCGATGCCGACGTGATGGTGGAGACGGCTCACCCCGACGTCGTGTTCGAGAACCTGGCCCTCTGGCGGGCGTCTGGGCTGGCCACGGTGGTCGGGACCTCAGGTTTCACTCCCGAGCGGCTCGACCTGCTGCGTCAGGCCTGGGGCGGCGATGGCCCTCCGGCGCTGGTGGTCCCCAACTTCTCCATCGGGGCGGTGCTGATGATGCGCTACGCGGCCGAGGCCGCCAGTCATTTCGAGTCCGTGGAGATCATCGAGCGGCATCACTCGACCAAACCCGATGCCCCCTCGGGGACCGCCCTGGCCACCGCCATGGGGGTGGCCACCGGGGGTGGATCCTCCGCTCAGGGGTCGGCCGAGCTGGTGGAAGGGGCACGTGGCGCCGACGTCGAGGGAGTGAGGGTCCATGCCGTTCGTCTACCCGGGCTCATCTCCCAACAGGAGGTGGCGCTTTCCAACGTCGGGGAGGTGCTCTCCATCGAGCATCTGTCGACGAGCTATGAGTCCTTCGCCAACGGAGCGCTGACTGCCGTCCGCGGGGTCAGGGAGCTCGCCCCGGGAGTCCACCTGGGGCTCGACGCCGTTCTCTGAGCGCAACTGTGGCTCTGACCCACGATTCGGGTCACGAGAGGCGTCATATTCCCGCCGGCAGGTTTCCCTTCGGCAGGTCGGGGAAGAACGAGTAGACCCGTTCGCCGGTGAAGAGCCGTGCGGAGGCGTCCCACGGGAAGAAGATCACGTTGCGCCACACCAGCTTCTCCCCGCTTGGCTCCATCCCCAGCCAGCCCTTGGTGAATGTGCCGTTCACCACGGCCTCTTCACAGACCCCCTGCGGCCCGACCACGATGCCGGTCAAGGCGAAGTCGATGTCGGGGAACGCGGAGAGCAGCTCGAGATAGAAGCGTGTTGCTCCCTCCTTCCCTTCCC
Source organism: Acidimicrobiia bacterium (assembly GCA_048595045.1). Taxonomy (GTDB): domain Bacteria; phylum Actinomycetota; class Acidimicrobiia; order Spongiisociales; family ZC4RG35; genus JARDZU01. Next base: position 9,195 of record JBMDXS010000244.1, on the reverse strand, counting down.
ACCTATGGCCGGTTTGCACCAGCTCATACACGCAGTCGTCGGTCAGGGTGGCCATCAGGCCTGCGATGTCCCGTGCGTCCTCGGCCAGAGAGTGGGCCTTCCAGAGGTCGCGCACTGCGGCGTAATCGTCGGGGGTCTGGGCCAACAGGTCACGAACTTGCTGCCGCTTGTCGATCGACTCCTGGATGAGGGGGTGCGTCATGACCGCTTCCTGCCGGGGGCGTCGAGGCTAACGCTTAGAAGAAGATCACCGTCGCCAGACCGAGGATGAAGCAGTAGATGGCGAATGGGTAGAGCCCGATCCGGTTGATCGATGACATCATGAAGGCGATGGCCAGGTATCCCGACACCCCCGCCACGACCATCGCCACGGCTAGCTCGGGGGAGAATCCGCCCTGATCGGGAAGTGCGAAGAGCTGGCTGAAGCCGGCGCCGGCGATCGCCGGGATGCCGAGTAGGAACGAGAAGCGGGCGGCTTCCACCGGGTTGAACTTTCTCAGGTTGCCAGCCGCGATCGTGACGCCCGAGCGCGATATGCCGGGGATGAGGGCGATGGCTTGGGCGACACCCACCACGATCGCGTCCGGAATACGGCCCTCCATGAGCCTCCTGGCACCGGTGGCGACAAGTTGCCCGATGACCAGGATCACGCCGGTGGCAACGATTTGCCACCCGACCGCCGCGACCGACTGCTGCATGCCCTCGATCTCGTCGGCCAGTGGCAGCCCGATGACTGCCGGGATCGTGCCGATGCCTACGAGCAGGGCGAGTTTCCGTCCTTCGGGATTGGTCCGGAGGCGGAGCACCGACATCACCTCGGATCGGTAATAGATCAAGACCGCGGCGAGGGTTCCGAGATGGATGACCGTGGACACGGCCAGCGATGGAACGGGGACGTCGACGCCCATCTCTGAGAGGAAGGCAGGGATGATGACTAGGTGACCCGACGAGGAGACGGGCAGGAATTCGGTGAGACCCTGGATCAGGCCCCAGATGACCGCGGCGAGCACGGCGGCACGGTAATGCTCAGGGTGGGGCAATCATCACTACGGCCCTTCCCTCACCGGCGGCCCGGGCAACGTCGGGAGCCTTCCCAGCCTCCACAGCCACCAATCCCGTCCCGGAACCGAGAGGGTCCTCCTCGGGATCCTCGATCACCACGGCCTCGGCGATCTGGTCACTGTCGAGTAGCACGATGAGAGCAGTGTCGCCCGGTCGGGATGCGAGCGGCAGTGGCATCTCCAGGCTCCACCACCCTTTCGGTGCCACTGTGCCCTCGTTCCCGAGTTGTGAGAAGAGGACCGGATCACCGGCAGGGATCGTGATCCGCGCCACCTGCCCCAGGTCGACCGGGGTGAAGGTGCCGATCGGCACCATCTTCGTCTCGGTGTTGGAGTCGTCGACACTGGTGCCGGCCGGGATGTCATCCAGTGCGAATGGATGCGGGGTCATCTCCTCGGGGCGAAACTCGATCCACAGCGAAACTGCCGCGATCAGGGTGGCGACGGCCCATCGGCCCCACGGCGGCGTCTGCAGCCAGATCACCCCTCCGAAGGTACGCAGCGCGGCGGACGGGGGGAAGGGACCCGGGTAAGACGCGCGCCGGCCGGGTATGTTCCCGGCGCCATGTCGGATTCCCAGGCAAAGACGCTGGTTGCCGTCGGGGTGATTGCGATCGTGGCCAGCGTCATAGGCCTGGTCCTGGGTATGGCCATGGTGGGAAATCTCTCCGACTACCTCGAGGAGTCGGTTGGGGTGACCGAGTCGGCGCTGGGCGCGGTCGAGGAGACCCTCGGTCTGGTCGAATCGGTGGCTACCGAGATCGAAGGGGCAGTCGGTGGCGCGGCGCAGAGCATCGCCGCCGTCTCGGAGGCTGCTTCCACTGCCTCGCAGGACCTGGGAACGCTGGCCGACTTCCTCGACGATGATCTCTCGGGCAGCCTCCAGGCGATCCTCGACACCATGCCTGCCGCCATCCAGACCGCTGGTGTCATCGACAGCACGTTGAGCGCACTCTCCTTCCTCGGTGTCGACTACGACCCGACTCAGCCGTTCGACGAGTCATTGAGGGCAGTCGAGGAAGCCCTGGTTGGGATTCCGGGCCAGCTGGCCACTCAGGCCGAGGCGATCCGTGGGCTGGGCCCGATCTCCGAGCAATTCGCCGAAGATGCGGCCGCGACGGCGGAGTCATTCGAAGCCTTGAGCGCCGAGCTCGGCTCCACCCAGCAGGTCATGGACTCGTACCGGGTCACTCTCGACCAGGCGCAGGCCGTGATCGAGAGAACCCGTTCCTCGCTGTCGACGACCACCTGGCTGCTCCGGCTGATCATCTTGTTGATGACGATCACTGGTGTGGCCCTTGGACTCGGCTTGTTCACGCTGGGCAGGGCGGTCCGGGCCGAGGTGGCACCCCCGCCGCCGCCCCCACCGCCCGATCCTGATGGTTTCGACGCCACCGCGTCGGGGTAGGTGGCCTCGGCGAGGGAGTGGACCGCGGTCCGTGAATCATCGGAGGCCACTGATCTTCCACGGAAACCGGTCCACCCCCGCAAACCGTGTCCGACAAGGAGGGAACATGGGCGGCGAGACCGTTCGGATCGAAGAGACAACCCTGGAAGCCACCGAGACCCATCGTCTGCGGTCGATCTTGATCGTCTTGCTGATCGCGGCGCTGACGTTCGGTGTCTGGTACGTGCTCAGCGAAAGGGACTGACTGCTCAGTCGGAGGTGCTGGTCGAAGACGCAGCAGGGGCTGACGCCTCGCTCTTGGTGGTCTTCTCGCCCTTCGAGGACTCACCTTTCTTCGACGGCTCGCTCTTCTTCGACGAGCCTGCGGAGGAGGATCGTGAATCCGTCGAGTAAAAGCCCGAGCCCTTGAACACCACGCCACGGGCGTGGAACACCTTCTTCAATTCCCCACCGCACTCGGCGTGCTTGCGCAGTGGCTTTTCCGAGAACGACTGGAAGACCTCGAGGGTCTCGCCGCAGGTTTTACAGGTGTATTCGTAGGTAGGCATGACCGGCTGTGACCGCGTGGTGGAGTGACCGGATTCTACAACCGGGGGTATGGGTCTTCCATTCCCTCTCGCATATGATCCGCACTCATGCCGCCCGCCGTTGCCCTGCCGCTGGCGATCATCGCCGCCTACCTGGTGGGGAGTATCGACTTTGCGGTGATCGTGGGCCGGATGCACGGGGTGGACATCCATCAGGAGGGGAGCGGCAACCCGGGGATGTCGAACGTTCTCCGGACCCTGGGCCGGGTTCCGGCCGCCATGGTGTTCATCGGTGACACGCTCAAAGGGACTATCGGGGCGGCCATGGGAATGGTGGCCTCCGGCGTCCCCGACCCCATGGTCCACTGGGCCTTCCTGACCGGCCTGGCTGCCGTCGTCGGGCACTGCTATCCGATCTTTCATCGCTTCAAGGGTGGCAAGGGGGTGGCCACCGGAGGGGGAGTGCTCCTCTTCACCGTGCCGCTGGTGGCATTGATCGAGATCGCGATCTGGTTCCTCATCTTCTTCATCACCAGGACCGCCTCGATCGGTTCGATGGTCATCGTCGTGATCACCGTCCCCTTGCTGATCTGGCAGGGCGTGAGCGGGCTGGCCCTGCTCTGGGTGGCCCTGATAATCGCATTGGTGGTCTGGCGTCATCGTGGGAACATCAAGCGCATGGTTTCCGGCAGCGAGGAGAAGGTCCCGACATGAGCATCGACGTGGCGGTGATCCCCGCCGCCGGCCGGGGGACCAGGATGCGCCCGGCCAGCCGAGTGGTGCCCAAGGCGCTGCTCACCGTCATCGATCGCCCCGCCATCCAGTATGCGGTCGAGGAGGCGGCTCGGGCCGGCGCCAGAGAGGCGGTGGTGGTCGTTGACCTCGACGCCGGGCATCTGGTGGCCCAGCATTTCAGCATCGAGGGCCCTCTCGCCGGTCTCGAGGACGTCCATCTGCGCCCTGTGGTGCAGGAAGAGGCGCTCGGGCTAGGACACGCCGTCAACGAGGCAGCGCACATGGTGGGAGATCGGCCCTTCTTCTGTCTCCTCTCGGACAACATCGTTCGGCCCGGCCACGACGTCCTGACCGGTCTCGCCGAGGGAAGTCATGACGGCGCCGTATCGGTGATGTGTCTCCGTGAGCTCACCGAGGAGTTCCTCAGCAAGTACGGGGTGGTGGTCCCTGCCTCCGACCTCGAAGGTCGGTATCTCGACCTCGCCGGGGCGGTGGAGAAGCCGGGCCCGGAAAACGCGCCATCGCGGCTGGGACTGGTCGGCCGGTACCTGTTCACTCCAGAGGTCTTCGAGATCCTTGGCAAGCTCGAGCCGGGGCATGGCGGTGAGATCCAGCTCACCGACGCCATCAACGAGTTGGGCTCCAGGGGGCGTCTTCGTGGTTATGTCGCCGAGGAAGACCTCCTCGATGTTGGCACACCCATTGGCCTTCTCGAGGCCTCGGTCGAGTTGGGGGAGCACGAGTTCGGGGATGAGTTCAGGTCTTGGCTCAGGGAGCGGGCAGGGTGAAGCCCCTCGAGGAGGCCCGAGCCGAGGTGCTGAGGTCGGTCGGGCTCCTCGACGTCGAAGAGGTCCCCATCTGGGAGGCCAGGGGGCGGGTCCTGGCAAGCGATGTCACTGCCCACGAGAACGTCCCTCCCTGGGCCAACTCGGCCATGGATGGGTTCGCCGTGCGTGGCGTGGACGTGGCTGAGCCGGGGTTGGTCCTGGAGGTCATCGGCGATCTCCCGGCCGGATCGATCACCGATGCCGAGGTGGGCCCCGGTCAGGCGATCAAGATCATGACCGGCGCCCCTATGCCGGCCGGCGCCGACACGGTGGTCCGCGTCGAGGACACCAGGGTCGACGGCTCGAGCGTGACCGTGACGACACCCGTGGAGACAGGCACTTCGGTCCGTCCCGCCGGTGGCGACGTCGCCGTGGATGACGTGGTCTTCGCCGCGGGGACCCGGCTGACCCCGATGCATGTCGGGGTGCTGGCCACGATCGGGGTGGGTCACCCCCTTGTCTACCGCAAGCCCCGGGTCGCATTCATGTCGACTGGTGACGAGCTCACCCCGCCCGAGTCCCCCCGCTTGGCTCCCGGGGCGATCAGGGACTCGAATCGCCCGATGTTGCTGTCGCTGCTGGAGGACACCGGCGTCGAAACGGTGGACCTGGGCATCGTGCCCGATGACACCGCGACGCTTCGGCAGGCTCTCGACCAGGGGAGCAAGGCCGATGTGGTCGTATCGACCGGCGGGGTCTCGATGGGAGACTATGACGTGACCAAGCTGGTGCTCCAGGGGGATGCCCGGGTCGACTTTTGGCAGGTCGCGATCCAACCGGCCAAGCCCTTCGCCTTCGGGCACATCGGTGACGCCCTGTTCTTCGGTCTACCCGGCAACCCCGTCTCGGTGCTTGTCTCCTTCGAGCAGTTTGCCCGTCCCGCCCTGCTCAAGATGCAGGGGGCCCGGGCCATCCTCCGACCCCAGATCGTGGCTCGGGCCGGTGAGGTGTTCGACACCGACCCCGGAAAGACCGTCTTCGTCCGGGTATTGGTCGATGCCTGGGAGGAGGGCATCCCCCGCGTGGTGAGGTCGGGCGGCCAGGCGTCGAATGTGCTGTCGGCGGCGGCGGCGGCTGACGGGTTCGCCCTGGTGCCCCGGGGGATGGGCCAGGTCGGCAAGGGTGAAGATGTCACCGTGGAGATGTTCAAGTGGCCCGAGTCGAGGGAGTGGGCCGATGGCCGGTGAGCCGCGGTTGACCCATCTCGACGAGGCGGGTAGGGCGCACATGATCGATGTCGGAGCCAAGGAGGTCACCGACCGGGAGGCGATTGCCGAGGGCCATGTGGCGATGGCTCCCGAGCTGGCCGAGCGCTTCTTCTCCGGAGATCTACCCAAGGGCGATGCCGCAGCCGCGGCACGCCTGGCCGGGATCATGGCGGCCAAGCGGACCTGGGAATTGATCCCGCTCTGCCACCCGATAACCCTCACCGGCCTGGATGTCGCCCTCGAGCCGAGTGGGCGTGGCATCCGGGTCATTGCTAGCGTGCGAGCGACTGATCGAACCGGTGTCGAGATGGAGGCGATGACGGCAGTGGCAGTCACAGCTCTCACCGTCTATGACATGGTCAAGGGCGTCGAGCGCGGCGTCACGATCGAGACAGTCAGGTTGATGAAGAAGACAGGCGGAAAGTCCGGAAAGTGGGAACGAGGTTGAGTCGTTGATCGGGCAGGGGTTTGCCCACTACGCTCCCCCGTGGACGGAGTCAAAGGCCAGATGTCAACAAGCGTGATAGTCGGGCTGTTGCTGATAGCGGCCGTGTGGAGTGTGTATCTGCTCCCCTCGGTCTTCGGTGACCGGCAGAATGCTCCCAAGAACTCCACCGAGGAGTTCGATCGCTGGACCCATTTGATGGCCGACGTCCAAAAGCGGAGCTACAACCGCCGGGCGGTCGGCCAGCGTGACGTGATTCGTCTACGCCGTCGCCGCGCCATGGCGATACTGGTCGGCCTTGCCGTCGTCACCGCGGGCCTGGCCCTCTGGAGGAACTCCCTGCCGCTGCTTCTCCTGCATCTCTTCATCGATTCCCTCATCGCCCTCTACCTCGTCGCGCTGGCCCAGATGAAGCAGCAGCGGCAATGGCGGCTCAAGGTCACTCACGTATCCGAGCGTCCCACCGAGTGGGACGAGCCGCAGGTCAAAGTCATCGCCAACTAGGCGATGGGCCCTGACTTCGCCGACGACGCCAGAGCCGTCCTCGATGCCCGCTTTGCTGCCCGCGAGCGCGGCATTACCGGTTCGAGGAAGGTGATTCGCGACTCGGCGAACGGGATCAGGGCCCTCCATCGTGGGGAGTGGGATTCGGCGGCATCGCTCATCACGCAAGCCGGTGCGGCGTTGGCCGACATCACCGAGACCCTGGCAGGACATCCGGACATCCTCTATGCCGGGTTCGTCGCCGACGCGGCCAAGGAGTACTGCGAAGCCAGGATCACGGAGGCGTTGTTCAGAGGCGAGCCGGTGCCGGGCTTCGACGTGCTGGGGGTAGACCCGGTGCCCCACCTGCATGGCCTGGGGGAGTCGGTTGGGGAGTTGCGCCGGAGACTGCTCGACCTGCTCAGGGCCGGCGATGTGAACACCGCCGAGGCCACCCTGGTGGTGATGGATGAGATCGTCGACCTCCTCGCTGAGATGGACTACCCAGACGGAATGACCAACGGTCTCCGCCGCACCACCGACGTCGCCCGCTCCCTGGTGGAGCGTTCCCGCTCCGACCTCACTGCCACCGTGGTCCAAGAGCGGCTTCGTAAAGACTTGGGGGAACGTCTTACCTGATGCACGCGGATCGGTGCGGTCTACGACACGCAGTGCGATCTGGTCTGAGAATCGGGGGTCGGTAGAATTCACCCTCCGCAAAGGGGCTGTAGCTCAGCCTGGCAGAGCACCTCGTTCGCAACGAGGGGGTCACGGGTTCAAATCCCGTCAGCTCCACTAAACGCCCTGGTCAAGGTGTGAGCCGCCCAATGAGAATTTTGGTGGTGGCAACACTGTGACCGTCTTTGTCGTGTGCGACGATGAACAGGTGCGCCTGACCCTGCTCATCGTCGACGATCACGACGACTTTCGGGCGTCGGCGCGGGCGCTGCTCGAAGCGGACGGCTTCGATGTGATCGGTGAGGCGGCCGACGGTGTGGGTGCTCTCGAGGCGATCGAGGAGCTGCGACCTCAGATCGTGCTGCTCGACATCCAGCTGCCAGGCCTTGATGGATTCGCGGTTGCTGAGAAATTAGGTGGACTTTCGGACCCACCTGCCGTGGTCTTGACCTCCAGCCGGGACGCGAGGACCTACGGATCCCGGCTCGAAACGTCGCCGGTCCGGGGATTCCTGCCCAAGAGCGGGTTATCCGGAAAGGCTCTGGCCTCCCTCCTAGGTTGAGGCCCATGCGGCGGACTTGGTTCCTGTTCTGGCTGGCGGCCTTCGTGGTCGGCATTGCCGCCGAATGGGCTGGTTACGACTGGAGTGAGCCCGGTCGTTGGATCCCAGATCTGGCCGTTGGCTGGTTCATCATCGGCTGCGGCCTGATCGCGATGCGGCGACTTCCGGAGAGCATCGCGGGCAACCTTATGACAGCCACCGGCTTCACCTGGTTTCTGGGGAACTTCGCCGGCGTTGGCAATGAGGTGGTGAGCTGGGTGGCGGCGAGCTCTCTCTATCTTCACCGCGGGCCCCTCTTCCATCTAGTCCTCACTTATCCCAGTGGCAAGGCCCCTTCGCGTCTCACCAGCCGAGCGGTCGTGTTGGTCTATGCCACGGCGCTGATCCCGGCGCTGTGGGCCAACAACATCGCCACCATCGTGATCTCCGTCGCCCTGCTCGCGGTGTCCGCCGGCGATCTCACGCGTACCGTGGGCGAAGAGCGGCGGGCACGTCTCTTTGCATTTCGAGCCACCGCCGCGGTGAGTCTCGTCATCGGTGGAACCGCCCTCGTTTGGCTTCTGGTGCCTTCGGCAGAGCTCAGTGTTCCGTCGCTGCTCGCCTACGAGACCACGGCACTGCTGGTCTACGAGTTGATGCTGGTCGTGGTGGTGGGCGCCCTGATCGCCGGTCTGATCGCGCAACCCTGGAAGCGGGCAGCCGTCACCGACATGGTTGTCGAACTCGGTGATGACCGTGCTGGAACGGTTCGGGACGAGCTGGCCCGAGCCCTGGGAGACCCCTCTCTCGAGGTCGGCTTCTGGGACCGCGATTCCAACAGGTTCGTCGACGCCAGCGGTCGATCGGTGTCGATACCAGGTTCCAGTGATCGGCGGCGATCGATGACGCCGATTGAGCGCGACGGTCAGCCGATCGCCGTGCTGATCCACGATCCGGCGGTGCTCGGCGACCCCGATCTCCTCGCAGCGGTTACTGCGGCGGCGCAACTCGCGGCCTCCAATGCTTCCCTCCAGGTCGCGGTTCAGGCTCAGCTCGACGAGCTCGAAGCGTCGCGTCGGCGAGTCCTTCAAGCTCGGGATGAGGAACGCCGCATCCTCGATCGTCGCCTGCAAGAGGGTGCCGAGCAGCGTTTGGGCCGCATCGCAGATCACTTATCCAGCGTCCAATCGGCGTCTGTTTCGCGGTCCACTCTGGACCGAATCAACCGGGCTCAGGCTCAGCTCGAGTTCACGGTCCGAGAACTGGGGGAGCTTGGCCAAGG
>JBMDXS010000243.1:0-7753 GCA_048595045.1 Acidimicrobiia bacterium | reverse complement strand
AGTGGTCGAGCTCTCCACCAAGGCCGCCCCGTCCGAAGCATTCCAGGCCGCCCTGGAGTGGCGGGCTTTCCTCCAGACTCGGGGCATCGATATCTCGGGAGAGCAACAGACCAAGACGAAGACGGCCCTGGAGTTCTTCACCCGGAGCTGAATCTCCTCAACGGCCCGGGTGATGAAGGGACCGTCCTTGGGGAACGACCACGAATCGCCCCAAACGAGCCACGGGCGTCGAGGACGTGTTGGTGGCGTGACCCGGGATCGAAGTCGTTCCCGACGTCGTGGCAGCGGTGCGGTCACCGCCTCCGGCAACGCCGACGGGCGGTCCGGCTGGCCTTCCCGATCAGGCGCTCTTGCTCTCCCAGGAGCCCAGACCCTCGTCGATCACATCGATAGCCCAATCCAACTCTTCCCGGGTGGTGATCAACGGTGGGATGAACCGGATCACGTTGGCATCGGGGCCGCAGTTGATGACTATCAGGTCACGATCGAAGGCATGCTTCTCGACGTGTCTGAAGGCTTCCGCGTCGGGCGTGCGACTGGCTCGATCGGCGACCAGCTCGACCCCGATCATCAGACCGAGGCCGCGGACATCGCCGACCGTGGGGTGCCGCTCCGCCATCTCGGTGAACCGCTCGAAGGCTCGCTTGGACAGCTCACGGGCGTGGGGGAGTAGTCCCTCCATGGTGTCGATGACCGCCACCGACGCCGCGGTGGACACCGGGTTGCCCCCATAGGTCGTGCCGTGCGCACCCCGTGGCCAGGCGTCGATGGTCTCTCTCGAGGAGCCGAAGGCAGATAGCGGTAGCCCGTTGGCGATTCCCTTTCCCATCGCCATGATGTCGGGCTTTGCGTCGAAGTGCTCCGAGGCAAACCATTCGGCAGTGCGGCCGAACCCCGACTGCACCTCGTCGTAGATCAACTTGATCCCGTGCTCGTCGGCCATGGCACGAAGCGCATCCAGGAAGCGGGCCGGGGCGGGGTAGTAGCCGCCTTCACCTTGTACCGGCTCGACCAGGAAGCAAGCGATGTTCTTTGGTGTGACGACGTGCTTGAACAGCATGTTGAGCTCGTTCAGTGACAGGTCGGTTGCTTCGTCCTCGGTCATTCCCCAGCGGTAAGGGTGGGGATATGGGGTGACGAAGACGGACCCGAGGACGGGGTGGTACCCGTCTCGGTATCTGGCGTTGGACGTCGTGTAGCTGAGCGAGCCCATGGTGCGACCGTGGAACGCCCCGCGGAACACGACCACCCCTTGGCGCCCGGTGGTGTGCTTTGCCAGTTTGACCGCTGCCTCGATCGCCTCAGCGCCCGAATTGGCGAAGCTGAATTTCTCGATGCCCGGCGGCGTGATCGTGCGGAGACGCTCGGCGACCTCGACGATCGAGTCGTAACGCACGATGCACCCGGAGTGGACCAGATTGTCCAGCTGACGGTGCGCAGCCTCGATGACGGCCGGATGGTTGTGCCCGAGGTTGGTGACGGCGGTGCCACATGAGAAATCCGCCCAACGTCTTCCCTCGACATCGGTAATCCAAAGCCCCTCGGCCTTGACTGCGCGTATCTCGGTGTCGAAGGCGAGCACCGGAGCCAGTACGTCGTTGTGACGCTTCAGGAAATCGGACATCCCTGGATGCTACCGGCTCTTTTCCCTTCTCCCGAGGGGAATGCCGCCATATGCCGAGGGTGCCGACCGTGTGGGTTACCGATACTTGATGGCCAGGTATATCCCCGCCAAGCCGTCGATGAGGAGGAGGACCGCGAAGAGGGTGATCAGCAGGCTCGTGGAGAACTGGGCATTGAGCAGGACGAGAAGACCGATCAGGACGCTGACCACACCGAACACGAAGGCGCCGATCCCGCCACCCCGGAATGACCCGACGATCGACGTCACTCCGACCAGCATCCCGATGATCCCCAGGATCACACCGATGACACCCTGGAACACGTCCGCTGCCTCGCCCGGGTTGGTGAGGACCAGGAAGCCGGCGACGATACCGAGGACGCCGATGATGACCTTCCACCACATGTCGGTCCGGTCCACGAACACGGCGAACAACATGAATGCGCCCTGGATCATCCACCATATGCCCAGGACCACCATCAACAGGGCAAGGGCTTCCTCCTGGCGGAGCAGCAGGATTATCCCGAAGATGAGGGCGGCCACGCCACCGAGTAGGAAGGCGTAGTTGATGGTGCGATCCGCCGGACTGGTCACCGTCTCCATGGCTGCTCCTTCTCTGGTGAAGACGGCGATCAAGCTAACGGTTCGACGACCACCGATGCTGGCAAGAAGAGGCGTTCGCGCCGGTAGCTTGGATAGATGTCCCTCATTGGAAGCACCAGAGTCGTGCTCGGCGATGAGGTGCGACCCGCCTCGATCCGAATCGTCGACGGGACGATCGTGGAAATCGGGTCTGAGGCGCCCGAGGTCGACTTCGGCGATCTGGTGGTGATGCCCGGGCTCGTCGACTCCCACGTCCACGTCAACGAGCCCGGCCGCACCGAATGGGAGGGCTTCGCCACCGCCACCAGGGCCGCGGCGGCCGGGGGCACGACCACCATCGTCGACATGCCGCTCAACTCGATACCGCCCACGGTGTCGGTCGCCGCTCTGGAGGCAAAGAGGAGGGCTGCGGCAGGCAAGCTGGCAGTCGATGTGGCCTTCTGGGGTGGTCTCATCCCCGGATCGGCCGACCATATCGGCCCGCTGGTCGCCGCCGGCGTTTGTGGCTTCAAGGCGTTCCTCGTCGACTCCGGAGTGGCCGAGTTCCCGCCGGTCACCCCCAGAGAGCTGCTCGCGGCGCTACCCGAGATGAGGGATCTGGGCGTCCCCGCCCTGGTGCACGCCGAGGACCCCGCCCGGATATCCATCGTCGCCGGGAATCCGGCCGACTATGGGTCCTACCTGGCTTCGAGGCCACCAGCCGCCGAGGCGGGGGCTGTGTCCGGCCTGGCCGACATGTCGAGGGACACTGGTGCCCGCATCCACGTGCTGCACGTCTCATCGGGTGAGGCGGTGGCGGTGCTGTCCGAAGGCCCCCCCACACTGACCGGCGAGACCTGTCCCCATTACCTCACGTTCTGCTCCGAAGAGATCGAGCATGGCGCCACCCCGTTCAAGTGCGCCCCTCCGATACGGTCGGCAGAGCATCGCGAGGCTCTCTGGGTGGGTCTCGTCGAGGGGTCGTTGAGCATGGTGGTATCCGATCATTCCCCCGCCCCCGCCGTCATCAAGCGTCTGGAGGACGGAGATTTCGGGCAAGCCTGGGGGGGCATCGGCTCGCTCCAGTTGCGTCTCCCCGCCACCTGGACCGGGGCGGCGCAGCGTGGGTTGTCGCTGTCGGAACTGAGCCGCTGGCTGGCTTCGGAGCCGGCCAGACTCGCCGGGCTCGGCGGCAAGGGCGAGATCGCGCTGGGGAGGGACGCCGACTTGGTGGTGTGGGACCCCGAAGGCGTGACGGAGGTCGAGGGGTCACGTCTCGAGCACCGGCACCCGATCACCCCCTACGAGGGGATGAGGCTACGAGGGTCGGTGGTCACCACCGTCCTGGGCGGGGCCACCGTGTTCGACGGCGACGGCATCACCACGGGCAATGGCAGGATGTTGCGACGCGATGACCGATCTGATCTCTGAGGCCGTCGGTGGGAGGGTGGTCTCCTGCAACGATCAGTTCTTCGCCGAGGCCCACAACCTGCTCCAGGTGTCCGATCCCGTCTGGAGGGAAGGCGTCTATACCGAACGCGGCAAGTGGATGGACGGCTGGGAGACGCGCCGGCGCCGCGAGCCCGGCCACGACTGGTGTGTCCTGGCTCTCGGGATACCAGGGACGATCCGGTCGGTGACGATGGACACGTCGCACTTCACCGGCAACTATCCGGAGTCCTTCTCGCTCGAGGCCTGCGGGACCGGGGACGACGACCGACTGGCATCGGTGACCTGGGAGGAGCTCATACCCAGGACCGCGCTCGCCGGTGACTCCTTGGCCACATTCGACGTCCTCGATTCCCACCGGGTCACCCACCTGCGTCTCAACATCTACCCGGACGGGGGTGTGGCCCGGCTCCGGGTGGAAGGCGACCCGATCCCGATGATGAGCCAGGTCTGCCCGGAGAGCGGTGGGACCGACCTGGTCTCCTCGCTGGTAGGGGGCGAGGCCACCGACGCCTCGGATGTCCACTATTCGCCGCCCTCGAACATGCTTCGCCCGACCGAGCCGGCCGGCATGTGGGATGGCTGGGAGACGAAGCGGCGCCGTGGCCCCGGCAACGACTGGGCCACCTTTCGCCTCGGCCTCCCCGGGCTCGTCGAGTCGGTCGTGGTCGACACCCGCTATTTCCGCGGCAATGCCCCGGGTTGGGTCTCGATCCATCTGTCGGAGGATGGGTCTGAGTGGAACGAGTCGATCGACCGGGCGGAGGTGAAGCCGGATGCGATCAATGTCGTCGAGCTCGAACAACCCACTCACGCCGGCCATTTGCGTCTCGACATCCATCCCGACGGCGGGGTGGCTCGTCTCCGGGTGCGGGGCACTGCCGACGGGGAGGGGGCGTCGGCGCTCCGCTTGCTCTACCTCAATTCCCTGTTCGACGAGGAGGGGCGGCGGTTCTTCCACAGCGCCTGTGCCTCCCAGGCGTGGGTCGATCAGATGATGGCGGGACGCCCTTATACGGACGTCGAGTCCGTGTTGACCACGGCGTCGTCTGCCTTCGAAACACTGGTGGAGTCCGATTGGAGGGATGCCTTCGCCGGCCATCCCCGCATCGGAGAGAGGGGAGAACGGATCGCCAACCGGGAGCAGCGCGGCACCGCCGGGGCCGACCAATCGATCCTGGCCGAGTTGGCGGAGGTCAACTCCGCCTACGAGCGGGCCCACGGCTTCACCTACATCGTCTACGCCACGGGCAAGACTGCGGAGGAGATGCTGTCCATCGCTCGTTCCCGTCTCGGCAACGAGACGGAGGTCGAGATCGCCAACGCGGCCGGGGAGCAACGTGCCATCACAGAGACGAGACTGCGCCGAATGCTCTGTGTGGGAGATGCGCCGTGACCGGCATCAGCACCCATGTCCTCGACACCACCACCGGTTCCCCGGCCATCGGGGTGGTCGTGACCCTCGAGCGCTCTGCGGATGGGGCCTGGCAACACGTCGGGGAGGGGGTCACCGACGAGGATGGCAGGGTGGCCGCCCTGGGTGTCGCCCTAGGCTCGGGCATATACCGCCTGGTATTCGCAACCGGGGATGCGGGGAGCGCTTTCTTCCCCCAGGTGCACGTGATCGTCGACATCGACGAGGACCGCGAGCACTATCACATCCCGCTCCTGCTCAGTGCGTATGGCTACACCACCTATCGGGGGAGCTGATGGCTCGTCTCGGAGAGAACCGATGGGGCAAGTCAGATGTGAGGGTTTCGAAGATCCACCGTGCCGAGTCCGGTGACGACTTCCTCGACCTGACCGTCCAGCTGCTGCTCCAGGGCGATGTCGAGGCGGCCCACGTCCTCGGTGACAACCGCGGCGTGCTCCCCACCGACACGATGAAGAACACCGTTTACGCCCTCGCCCAGGAGCACTTGACCCGCGATCTGGAGGCGTTCGCCGCCGTCCTCTGTGATCACTTCCTGGAGCGGGAGGGCATCGGCGCGGCCGATGTGTCGTTGTCGGAGCGGGCCTGGGACCGGGTGGGTCCTACCGGATTCATCGGTGGCGGTTCCGGTCTCAGGCTGGCCCGGGTGGCGGTCACGACTACCGGGGACGCGGCCGGCGGGGTATGGGCCGGACTGGATGGGCTGGTAGTCCTGAAGACCACCGGCTCGGCTTTCTCCGGGTTCCCACGCGACGAGTTCACGGTGCTGCCCGAGACCAACGAGAGAATCCTGGCCACGTCGGTCAGGGCGGTGTGGCGTTACTCGGTCACGCCGTCGAACACCACCGCCACCTGGGAGAAGGCCCGTCAGGCGATGATCGACAGCTTCTTCTCCGAGCACTCGGCCTCGGTGCAGCACCAGGGCTGGATGATGGCCGAGGCATTGTTGGAGGCGGTCGAGGAGATCGAGGAGGTGGAGTTCCGTCTCCCCAACCAGCACCATCTCAACTACGACCTGTCCCGGTTCGGGATGGAGGATCAGGGCATTGTCTTCCAGCCGGTGAGCCAGCCCTACGGGGACATCGGGTTCACCGTCACCCGGTGAGCCCCATGGCGTAATCGGGACGCCAAGGCACCGTTTTCGGCACTTGACCGTCCCAATCTCGCCGGCTAGCTGCCCGTCCTCCCCTCGAGGATGGCGAGGAACGAACGGGTCTGGATCTCGTCCAAGGTGAGACCGGTCCTGGAGGTGGCCTCGCTCTCGTCGATGGCCCCACAATTGATGGCCCGTAGGAAGTAGTTGAGCAGCCCCTGGCCGGTGGCGGCGTCGTCGAAGACTTCCCCTACGAGGGTCGCCTTGGCCGCCGACTCGACGAAGTTGGAGAGACGCGCACCGGCCTGATCCAGACCCTCGAGGAAGAAGGCGTACACCGCCGCGTAGCGGGTGGGGAACTGGGCAGGGTGGAGGTCCCATCCCTGGTAGTAGGCGTGGGTCAGGGAGTGGCGGATGTGGTCGTAATGGAGACGCATCGCTTCCTGGACGGTCGTCACGTTCTCCTCCACCTGGGCCGCCGTCAGGCCTTCCCCCCGATGTGGCGGCACTGGCATCACGTTGGTGGCCCCATCCGAGATCCACACCCCGGTGCCGGCCAGGCCGACCTGGAGGGTGTGCCGGGCGAAGTCACAGGCGGGATGGGTCATGGTCTGATAGGCCGCGGTGACGGTGAGGGACGCGGTGTAGTCGTAGGTGCCGAAATGTGCGCCGCGGACCCGGCCCCCCGCTGCGTCGACGAACTTGCGGATCCCGGTGGTGCCATCCCGGTCGATGATGGTCTGGGGCGTCTCCACCATGAGCTCGATGGGGATCGGCTCGATGCCCAGGGCCTCCTCCAACTCCTGCAGTGCCTCGCCGAGGACCACCACTTGTTCACGGTCCTGGATCTTGGGCAGGGTCACCGTGAAACCGGGCGGAAGAACTCCACCTTCCTCCACCGCGGCAGTCACGAACAGGTCGAGTGTGCGGAGGGCTCGCCGGTGCAACTCGGCAGAGAGCGACTTGATCCTGATGCCGGTGAACGGAGGGAGGCTGCCCGTCTTCATCGCGTTGGCCAGCTCCAACGCCGACGACCGGGCGTGGCCGTCTTCCTCGTCGTCCAGCCGGTGGCCGTAACCGTCTTCGAAATCGATCCGGAAGTCCTCGACTGGCTCCCGCTCCAACTTGGCGCGGACCAGGGCATGAACCCGTGGAGCCAGGTCCTCGGGGAGCCCGAGGATCGAGGCCAGATCGGTGGCGGCGGGTGCCCAGCGATCGAGTGCGGCGATGGCCAGCTCTCCCAATCTCGACGCCGTGTTGGCTGTGAAGAGGTGGGCGCCCCCGTAGACCGTGTGGACCGGCTGGCGCTCCGGCCCCTCACCGGGGAAGTCTGTCCCGAGACGGGCGGAGACCGCACTCAGTCGCCCCTCCCATCGAGCCGTCGAGTCCTCACGCAAGGTCATGCCCGGCGATTTAAGCCAGCCGTTAGCGTTGTTGCCGATGGGAACCCTTCTCGTCCGTCATGCCGAAGTCCTGGTGACCATGGACGGGGAGGAGATCACCGACGGGGCCCTGTACGCCCGGGACGGGTGGATAGATGAGGTCGGGCCCACCGCGCAGCTCCCCGCCACGGCCG
>JBMDXS010000242.1:0-27649 GCA_048595045.1 Acidimicrobiia bacterium | reverse complement strand
GAGCTGTTCTACGGCCCATATTTCTGCCAGGTGCAGGAGAACGAGCACTTCGGGTACGCCGAGCCCATCCCCGACGGCCCCACCACCAAACTGATGCAGGACCTCGCCAAGGAGACGGGCATGGTGCTGGTCGTTCCCATCTTCGAGATGGAGCAGGAGGGGTTCTACTACAACACCGCCGCGGTGATCGACGCCGACGGCACCTACCTCGGCAAGTATCGCAAGACCCACATCCCGCACGTCAAGGGGTTCTGGGAGAAGTTCTACTTCCGCCCCGGCAACACGGGCTACCCCATCTTCGACACCGCGGTGGGCCGAATCGGCGTGTACATCTGCTACGACCGGCACTTCCCCGAGGGGTGGCGGGCCTTGGGGCTGAACGGGGCCAGGATCGTGTTCAACCCCTCGGCGACGAGCCGGGGTCTATCCATGTATCTGTGGAACCTGGAGCAACCGGCCTCCGCCGTGGCCAACGAGTACTTCATCGGGGCCATCAACCGGGTGGGCAAGGAGCCGTTCGGGGACAACGACTTCTACGGGTCGTCCTACTTCGTCGATCCGCGGGGTCAGATCGTCGGCGAGGCCGCCTCGGACACCGATGAGGAACTGGTGGTTCGGGACCTCGACCTCGACATGATCGAGGAGGTCCGCCAGCAGTGGGCCTTCTATCGCGACCGTCGCCCGGACGCGTACGGCGACCTGGTAGCACCGTAAGGAGGAGGGCGATGGCAAGGACCGTCATCAAGGGGGGAACGGTCGTCACCTCGACCGAGCAGAGCCGGGCCGACGTCCTGGTCGACGGGGAGAAAGTGGCGGCGCTGGCCGCACCCGGCACCCACGACTGGGAGAGTGGGGCGGACACGGTGATCGATGCCGACAGGCGTTACGTGATCCCCGGGGGGATCGATGTCCACACCCACATGGAGCTCCCGTTCGGGGGGACCTTCGCAGCAGACACCTTCGAAACCGGGACCCGGGCCGCTGCCTGGGGAGGGACCACGACGATCATCGACTTCGCCGTCCAGACCAAGGGCCAGAACCTGATGGATGGCTTCGAGTCGTGGATGGCCAAGGCGGAGGGCCACTGCGCCATCGACTACGGGTTCCATCTCATCGTCGGTGACGTGACCGACCAGTCCCTCAAGGAGATGGACATCGCTCTCGACGAGGGTGTCACCTCGTTCAAGATGTTCATGGCCTATCCGGGCGTCTTCTACTCGACCGATGGCGAGATCTTCCGGGCGATGCAGAAGGCGGCCGAGAATGGCTCGACCATCATGATGCATGCCGAGAATGGGATCGCCATCGATGTCCTCGTCGCCCAGGCCCTGGAGCGGGGAGAGACCGACCCGATCAACCACGGCCTGACCAGGCCATCGATCCTCGAAGGCGAGGCCACCCATCGCGCCATCAAGCTGGCCGAACTGGCCGGCTGCCCGCTCTACATCGTCCACATGTCGGCGTCAGAGGCTCTCTTCGAGCTGGCCATTGCCCGTGACGAGGGGCTGAACGCGTTTGGAGAGACCTGTCCCCAGTACTTGTTTCTCTCTCTCGACGACCTCGGGAACGGATTCGAGGGCGCCAAGTACGTCTGCTCTCCACCGATGCGGGACCGGGCCGAGCAGCATCAGGAGGCGTTGTGGCAGGGTTTGGCCACCAACGACCTCCAGGTCGTCTCCACCGACCATTGCCCGTTCTGCTGGGGGGATCATCCCCAATTCGGCACCCAGAAGCAGTTGGGTCGGGACTCTTTCGCCCAGATCCCCAACGGCTTGCCCGGGGTGGAGCACCGAATGGAGCTGATCTATCACGGTGGAGTCCACGAGGGCCGGCTCGGGCTCAACCGTTTCGTGGACGTCACCTCCACCACACCGGCCAAGATGTTCGGGCTCTACCCGCAGAAGGGCACCATCGCGGTCGGTTCCGATGCCGACATCGTCGTGTTCGATCCCGATGCCGGTCACGTCCTCTCCGCCGAGACCCATCACATGTGGGTCGACTACTCGTGCTATGAGGGGATGGAGATCACCGGAAAGGTGGAGACTGTGCTCAGCCGGGGCCGAACCATCATCGAGAACGACACATATCAGGGCTCACCGGGCGACGGCAGCTATCTCCGTCGAGGGACCAACCAGTGCCTGATCTAGGTTGCTGCCGTCGGCGAGCCGAGGGCTAGGGGTAGGGCTCAGTCGACCGCGAGGGCCGGTTTGGCGGTCGGGGTGGCGGCCCAGCGGGCGAAGATGGCGAGGGTCATGTTGACGCCGGCGTGCACCGCCACCGGCACCCATATCGATCCGGTCTCGATCCGAAGCCAGACCAGGAAGGCTCCCGCGGCGGTGGTGGCAACCACGGTGATGGCCACGTGGAGGAGTCGGGCCATACGGCGTCTGTCGTTGGCATGAGCTTGATCCAGACCGGGGCCGACGTGCCAAAGCCCGAACAACACGGCTCCTCCCCAGAGGGCCAGCGGCTCGGGATAGAGAGCGATCAATGCCGCATGAAGGACCCCGCGAAACACAGCCTCCTCGATGACGACGGTGATCAGCGGGATCCGGACCAGGATGTGGGCTGCGGCGGCCCGAGTGGACATCAATCCCATGCGGGGGTCGGCGAGATGGCCACGCAGCTGGGGCCGGCTCATCATCACCATTCCGACCGTGCACATCGCCACCAGGGTCGCCGATCCCCAGGAGGCGAGGAGTCCGCCGTCGGGGCCGGCCAGACCAATCGTCGTCGGGCCGAACCAGACCGCTGCGACGACCACCATCGCCGTCCCCACCGAGCTGGTGGCAAGCGGGGCCCATGTGGGACGGAAGCGGATTGGCAACAGCAGGTAGACCAGGGTTTGGAACCCGACCGCGTAGACGATCAGTGGGACGGCAGTGGTGAGTAATGACATAGTGCGAGGGATCAGAGGGCCGACCCAGGGGGAGTCTGCCCATCACCCTGCCACCGTATCGGTTTACCAGGCGTAAAGGATGAGGGGGCTACTGAGCTGAAAACGTGTCGCAACTGCTCGGGGTGCCCGTGTCGAATCCCTGCTTCAACCACTGATAGCGCTGCTCGGAGCTCCCGTGCGTCCATGACTCCGGATTCACCTGGCCAGAGGTCTGGCTTTGGATGGCATCGTCACCGACCGCAGCGGCTGCGTCGAGGGCTTCCTGGAGGTCGCCGTCCTCGAGTACGGCAGCCGAGGAGCCGGTGCGAAGCGTGGACAGCCAGACCCCGGCGAAGCAGTCGGCCTGAAGCTCGAGGGCGATGCTCGCTTGGTTGTCGCCGGGCTGGACGTTCTGGGTTATTTCGAGCACATGCTGGACGTGGTGCCCTACCTCGTGGGCAAGGATGTAGGCCTGGGCGGTGTCACCGGCCGCCCCGAACCTCCGCTGCAGCTCCCCGAGGAAGTCGAGATCCATGTAGACCAACTCGTCGGCGGGGCAGTAGTGGGGACCGACCTGAGCCTGGGCCCCGCCGCACCCGGAGCTGGTGAGGCCCTCGAACAGGACGAGATCGGTGGGCCGATACTCGAGCCCGGCATCCTGGAATATTCCCACCCACATCGCTTGTGTGTCCTGGAGCACCTCTTGGAGGAAAGCGCCCAGATCGGTCTCCGGATCGGCGTTGGGATCGATTGTCCCGGATTCGGGTGATACCGGGCTGGCGGGCTGGAGCACATCGGTCAGAGCCCCGGGATCGCCGCCCCCAAACAGCGTCAGGAGCAGCACGATGATGGCGCCAATGGCACCGCCACCGATGCCCACGGTGCGGATCCCCGGACCGACGCCGCCGCCGGATCCGCGCCTATCGATCACCTGCCCGGGCCCGGTCGCCTCTCTCTTGAACTTGACCACGGCGACACCATACCCACTGTCGTCGTTGGCCAACCCGCCTACGATTGGCTCATGAAGCAGATCCAGCATTGGATCGATGGCGGGCTCACCAGCGGGTCCTCCGATCGGATCGGCCCGGTTTTCAATCCCGCCACCGGAGAGCAGACCGGCGAAGTCGTGCTCGCGTCGACGGCCGACGTGGATCGTGCCGTTCGCACCGCCCGGGATGCATTCGAGACCTGGCGGTTCTCATCACTCACTCAGCGTCAAAACGTGATGTTCGCCTTCCGTGAGTTGGTCGCCGGGCGGAGAATGGATTTCGCCAGGTTGCTCACCGCGGAGCACGGGAAGACCATCGACGATGCGATGGGGGAGGTGCAGCGTGGTCTCGAAGTCGTCGAGTTCGCCTGCAACATCGCGCATGTGCTCAAGGGCGACTTCTCGGAGCAGGTCTCCACGGGGGTGGACACCTACACCATCCGTCAGCCGCTCGGCGTCGTGGCCGGCATCACCCCGTTCAACTTCCCGGCCATGGTCCCGATGTGGATGTACCCCCTGGCCATAGCTTGCGGCAACACCTTCGTTCTCAAGCCATCCGAGAAAGACCCCTCGGCTTCGCTGCTCGCAGCCGAGCTATTGGCCGAGGCTGGGCTGCCAGATGGGGTGTTCAACGTAGTTCACGGTGACAAGGAAGCCGTTGACGCCCTCCTCGAATATCCGCTGGTGGCAGCCGTCTCATTCGTGGGATCCACTCCGATCGCCCGCTACATATATGAGACCGGGACCCGGAATGGAAAGCGTGTCCAGGCGCTGGGCGGGGCCAAGAATCACATGATCGTTCTCCCCGACGCGGACATGGATCTCGCCGCCGATGCCGCGGTGTCTGCGGGCTACGGCTCGGCGGGAGAGCGATGCATGGCCATCTCGGCGGTGGTAGCCGTGGGCGACGCCGGGGACTCACTGGTCGACGGGGTGAAGACGAGGATCGGGAAGCTCAAGGTGGGGCCCGGCGACGAGACCGGCGTCGAGATGGGCCCGCTGGTGACCCGGCAACATCTGGACAAGGTGCGTGGTTATGTGGACGCGGGCGAAGAGGCGGGCGCCCTCCTCGTGTCCGACGGGCGCGACCTGGTGGTGGAGGGACATGAGGACGGCTTCTTCCTCGGGCCGACGCTCCTCGATCACGTGACCACCGACATGTCCGTGTACACCGACGAGATCTTCGGGCCGGTGCTTTCGACGGTTCGCATGGAGCATTACGAAGAGGCGATCAGGCTGATCAATGAGAATCCCTACGGCAACGGGACCGCGGTGTTCACCAATGACGGGGGCGCGGCGCGCAAGTTCCAGGCAGAGGTCGAGGTGGGCATGGTTGGCATAAACGTTCCGATCCCCGTCCCGCTCTCCTTCTACAGTTTCGGGGGCTGGAAGGATTCCATCTTCGGCAGCCACGCCATCTATGGGCCCGAGGGGGTCCACTTCTACACCCGGCAGAAAGTCGTCATCTCCCGTTGGGCCGACCCGATCCATCGCGGTGTCGACCTCGGCTTCCCCACCCACGGGTGAGCGGAGGATCGGGTCTTGCCGGCAGCCCTGAGCACGCGGCGACACCTTCCAGGTCGGTGTCACGTCTGCTCACAGCGTCCCTGATCGCGGGTCTGCTTGCGATCTCTTGTGGGGACGGGGCGGATGACTCGACCACCACCACCAGCACCGGGGTGGGCACCTCGATGCCAAGCACTACGACCAGCGTCCAGGCGACCTCTTCCACACCGCCGATCCCGGTGCTCTCCGATCTCACCGGGAACTGGGAGAACGAGCGGGCAGTGCTCCGGGTCAACGACGCCGGTGACTACGTGGTGCTTGGCCCCGATGCAGACCCCGATCAGCCACTCACGGTCGGGTTCGTGGCGCGGGACGAGGTCAACGTCATCTTCGTGTCCGGCGTGACAGGGGAATGCCCGGGACAGACCGGTGTGTACGGCGCCGTCGTCGGTGATGACACGCTGACGCTCACCCTGGTCGACGACCCATGCGCCGCCCGAGCCGCCTGGTTCGAGCTGCCCTTCGCAGTCGAGGGCTAGCGGGTTCTAGCTGGGACCAGCGACCAGGTCGCGGGCGAGCAGGTCGTCGTTGGTCTCACGTCTGACCACGAGACGGGCCGCACCATCCATGACGAAGACCACCGCGGGACGACGGACCATGTTGTAGTTGGATCCCATCGAGTGGCCATAGGCGCCGCTGACTGGAGTGGCCAGATAGTCGCCAACCTCAACCTGCGCCGGGATGCGGGCGTCCCAGGCCAGCACATCGCCCGATTCGCAGTGCTTCCCCACCAGCCGGATGGAGCGGGCCCGGTCGGCTGTCGTCGCTGCCGGGGCGAACACCTCGTACCCGCTTCCATACAGGACGGGCCGGGGATTGTCGCTCATCCCACCGTCGACCGAGACATAGGTCCTGACCCCGGGGATCTCCTTGATGGTGCCCACGGTGTATACGGTCACCGCGGCCTGGGCGACGATGGCTCGCCCCGGTTCTGCCATGAGACGGGCTTCGACGCCGGCCGCCGCGGCCCCGTTGGCCACAGCCTCACCCCATTCGGAGATCGTGGGCGCGCTCTCACCCTCCACATAGGCGACCCCCAGCCCTCCCCCGATCGAGAGCTCTTTCAGGCCCAGCGGCCGGGCGAAGCGGGAGAGGATCTCGATCCCCTTCTCGAATGACTCGACGTCGAAGACCTGACTGCCCAGGTGGGCATGCAGGCCGATGAGAGACATGGCCGAAGAGGCTCGTGCCCGCGCGATCGCCTCGGCTGCCTGGCCTCCCGCGATCGCAATCCCGAACTTGGAGTCCGTGGCGCCGGTGCGCAGATACTCGTGGGTGTGTGCCTCCACTCCGGGGTTGACCCTTATCAGCACCGTGGGTGGGCGGGCACCCGATGCCACCAGCGCTTCGATCCGGTCCATCTCGATCGAAGAATCGATCACTATGCGGCCGATCCCGGCCTCGAGGGCGAGGCTCAGCTCATTGGCCGACTTGTTGTTGCCATGGAAGATGAGACGTTCCGCGGGGACCCCCGAGGCGAGCGAGACGTGGATCTCGCCACCGGTCGCCACGTCGAGAAACATCCCCTCCTCGTGGGCCAGTCTTGCCATCGCCCCGCAGAGGAAGGCCTTGGTGGCGTAGGCAACACCGTCGGGGAAGGCGGCAACCGCCTCCCTGCAGCGGTTGCGAAGATGGGTCTCGTCGTAGACGAAGAGGGGGGTGCCGTGCTCGTCGGCGAGATCGGCGATGTCGCACCCCCCGATGCCGAGCCTGCCCGTGTTATCGACCTCGGCCATGTCGGGAAGCAGATGGAGAGGTAGCGCACTCACCGGTCTGCCGTGAAGATCAGAAGGCCCAGGATGACCCTCGTCCGGCCCCCGTGGCGAGATCGTCGGCCGGGGTGATCCCACGGGCCAGATCATGCTTGAAGCGGCTCACGATGCCATCCAGGTTGGCCATGTCGATGAGAAACGAATCGTGGCCCTGGGGGGCATGGAGCATCTGATAACGGGCGTTGGGCAGGGCGATGGCCAGCTCCTCCACCTCTGCCGCCGGGTAGAGGATGTCGCTCGAAATGCCGATGGTCAGGAATGGGGTCTTCATACCGCTCAGGACGTCGGACATCTCCCCGCGACCCCGGGCCAGGTCGTGACTGTCCATGGCATCGACCAGACGCAGGTACGTGTTGGCGTCGAAACGGCCCACCAGCTTCAGACCCTGGTAGCGGAGGTAGGACTGGATCTCGAACTCGTCTTCGAGGGTCTTGCGGCCGAATCTGGACTCGAAGTTGGCCCGGCCCCGATATGAGATCATGGCGATCATCCGGGCCACCGCCAGTCCGTTGTCGGGGCCTTCACCGGGCCGGTATGCGCCGTCCAGGAATTTCGGGTCGGCCCATATCGCCGCCCTCTGCGCCTCGGAGAATGCCACGCTCCATGCCGAGTGATGAGACCCGACCCCGATGGCTACCGCCCCCTCGACCCGTTCGGGGTGCATCGCAGCCCATTCCAGAGCCTGCATCCCACCCATCGAGCCCCCGATGACCAGACGGAGCTTCTCCACCTCTAGATGGTCGATGAGTCGGGCCTGCACCGCCACCATGTCCCGGATGGTGACGCGTGGGAAGTCACGCCCGTACCAATCCTCTGAGCCGGGCCGCTTCGAGCTGGGGCCGGTGGTGCCGTAGCAGCCACCGAGCACGTTGCTGGCGATGATGTAGTCATGCTCGGGGTCGAAGGTCCTGCTCGGGCCGAAGAGCCCCTCCCACCATTCGTCGGCGTCGGCGCTTCCGGTGAGGGCGTGACAGATCAGGGTGGCCTCGCTCCGGGGCTCACCCCAGGTCCGGTATCCCACCTGGACACCCTCCAGGGCCCCACCGCTCTCCAGGGTGAGAGGTTCGGGCTGGTGATAGAACTTCGTCTCGTCCGAGACCGGGTAGTCCAAAGCGCTCTCGCCTTCAACTTGTCCGTGATTGGGAGCGACAAGTGTCACATACGACACGCTGCGTCCCAATCACCCCGAGACGATAACCGGGGAAGTCGGGATTGGTTCGGGTCTGCCCGGAGGTCTCCGGTACCGTTCTCACATGGATTTCGGCGTCGTCCTGCAGACAGATCCACCCGCCTCGAGGGTGATCGAGTTGACGAAGAGGGCCGAGGGATTGGGCTACACCCACGCCTGGACCTTCGACTCCCATGTGTTGTGGCAGGAGCCCTTCGTCATCTACTCGCGAATGCTCGCCGAGACGGAGAACATGATCGTCGGCCCGATGGTGACCAACCCGGGCACCCGTGATTGGACCGTCCTGGCGTCGTTGTTCGCCACGTTGAACGATATGTACGGGCCACGGACGATCTGCGGCATGGGTCGGGGCGATTCGGCCCTCCGTTACATCGGACGGCAGCCGAAGACTCTGCAGACGATGGTCGAGTCGATGCGTGTCATCAAAGGTCTGGTGGCTGGTCAGGAAGTCGAGTACAACGGTCGCAGCCTCCGGATCCCCTGGTTGACCCAGGGATGGGATCTGCCCATGTGGGTGGCCGGCTACGGCCCAAACGCCCTGGCCACGGCCGGCGAGCACGCCGACGGCTACATCCTCCAACTGGCCGATCCCCAGATCCTGGAGTGGACGGTCGGGGCGGTGCGATCCGCTGCAGAGGCCGCGGGCCGGAGACCGGAGGACATCGACGTCTGCGTCGTTGCCCCCGCATACGTCGGTGCCGATGTGGCCCATCAGCGGGACCAGTTGCGATGGTTCGGGGGCATGGTCGGCAACCACGTCGTGGACATGGTCAATCGCTATGGGGAGGACCGTGACAAGGTGCCCAGGGTGCTCTCCGATTACATCAGGGCGCGGGAGTCGTACGATTACGACCACCACGGAAAGTCGGGTAACCCCTCCACGGAATTCGTCCCGGACGAGATCGTCGACCGATTCTGCGTAGTGGGCCCTGTCGAGGCTCACATCGAGAAGCTGTCAATGCTCGAGTCGCTGGGTGTCGGGCATTTCGGGATCTACCTGATGCATGACGACATGGACGGGACGCTCGCGGCCTACGGCGAGAAGGTGATTCCCGCTCTGGGCTGAGCCGAGCAGATCGTCTCCGAACTAACGTCTTGGCCGAGGTGTCACCGTCCGATGGCCATACGCTGCCGACGGGGACCGTCACCTTCCTGTTCACCGACATCGAGGGCTCGACCAGGCTGGTCCAGGCTCTGGGTGATGGCTGGGTCCCGGTCCTCGAGGCCCACAACCGTCTCGTGGGGCAGGCGATAGAGGATCACCATGGCGTGGTGGTCAAGACGGAGGGCGACTCGTTCTTCGCGGTCTTCCCGGGTGCCGCCGATGCGCTGACCGCCTCTCTTCAGGCCCAGCACGCCCTCATGGAGCACGACTGGCCCCCGAACGGCGCGGTGCGGGTCCGCATGGGCCTCCACACCGGTCTCGGTGCCCTCGGCGCCTCGGACTATGTCGGTCTCGACGTGCATCGCGCGGCGCGGATCGCGGACTCGGCCCACGGCGGACAGGTTGTCCTCTCCGAGCCGACCGCGGTCCTGGTGGAGCGCACGCTGCCCCCGGACGTGACACTGCGGGACCTGGGCAAGCACAGGCTCAAGGACCTGGCGGAGCCCGAGACCATCTTTCAACTCGTCGCCTCCGGTTTGCAGGCCGACTTTCCCCTCTTGCGAACCCTCGACGCCATTCCCAACAACCTTCCCCGACTGCTCACCACCTTCGTGGGGAGGGAGCGTGAGCTCGACGAAGCGGTGCGTCTCTTGGAGACGACCCGCTTGCTGACCTTCACCGGTCCGGGCGGCACGGGCAAGACACGGCTCTCGCTTCAGGTGGCCGCCGAGGTGGCCGACGGCTTCTCTGATGGGGTGTTCTTCGTCGACCTGGCACCGGTGACCGACGTCGAGATGCTGCCGGCCCGAATCCTCGAGACCCTGGGCATCCAGGCCTCTGCCCGAGGTGAGTCGCCGGAGATGCGTCTCCAGAGCCAGCTGGCCAACAAGTCCGTCCTGATGATCCTCGACAACTTCGAGCAGCTCCTCGAAGGGGCCCCTCTCGTCGGGACCATGTTGCGGGCCGCCCCGAGGGCCAAGCTGCTGGTCACCTCGCGAGCGCCCCTCCGTGTCGGCGGGGAGCAGGAGCTTCCGGTTCCGCCCCTGGACGTATCCGGGCTGGGCGGAGGTGGCGACCTGAATCGTCTGATGGAGTCGGAAGCGATACGCCTGTTCACGGACCGGGCGATGTCGGTCCGACCCGACTTCAAACTGACCACCGAGAACGCGCCCGTGGTGATCGAATTGGTGCGACGTCTCGACGGGCTCCCGCTGGCCATCGAGCTGGTGGCCTCGAGGCTCCGTCTCCTCACGGTGGACCAGATCCTGTCCCGTCTCGGGGCGAGCATGCTCAGCTCGGGGTCGGTCGACTTGCCGGCGAGACAGCGAACCATCCAGAGCGCGATCACGTGGAGCCACGACTTGCTCGGGCCTTCCGGTGGCCGGCTGTTCGCTCGTTTCTCGGTGTTCAACGGTGGCGCCCGGCTCGAGGAGATCGAGGCGGTGTGCGGGCCGGCGGAGGATCTGGGTGCGGAGGTCATCGACGTCCTCTCTTCCCTGGTCGACCAGAGCCTCATATTCCGGGTGGATCTGGAGGGCCCGCCCCGTTTTCGGATGTTGCACGTGATCAGGGAGTACGCCATGGAGCGGCTGGAGGAATCGGGAGAGCAGCATGACCTGTCCCGCCGTCATCTGGTCGCCTACACCGATCTGGTCGAGTCGGCCGCTCCCCATCTGCTTCGCAAGGAACGAAAGGAATGGCTCGACCTGCTGGAGGGCGAGCACGACAACATCAACTCTGCCCTGGACTGGGCGGTCGCATCCGGTGAGACGGATCTCGCTCTGCGGCTGGCGGCTGGGGCCTGGAGGTTCTGGCAGGCCAGAGGGCACCTCCACGAGGCACGTACCCGGCTCGACCAGGTCCTGGCGATGGAGGGCGGGGAGCAGAGATGCCGGGCAAAGGGGGTCGAGGCCCTCGGCGGGATCCTCTGGTGGCTGTCCGAAATGAATGATGTCGTCGTCGTGTACAGACAGGCACTGGAGATGCAACGCGAGCTCGGCGATCCCAAGGAGATTGCGAACGCGCTGTACAACGTGGCCCTGTCCGTGGCCTTCGGTGAGAACCAGGACTTCGATGCCTCCGAGGAGGCATTGGACGAGGCGGAGCGGCTCTACACCGATCTCGGCGACGTCGGAGGGCTGGGTGACGTCGAGTGGGCCCGTGGCAACCTGATTGCTTACACGGCTGTCTTTGCCGAGCCCGGCGCCGACTCTGGGGCATCTCACAGGCTCGAAGAGGCGATCGAGCACACCAAGCGGAGCATCGAGTTTTACAGCCAGGCCGGCAACGAGTTCGGGATGGGTTGGGGTCTCTTCGAGGTTGGCGACATGTCCCGACGTCTCGGCGACTACGAGCAGGCCTGGGAGTACGCCTCACGCGGCCTCGCCCTGTTCGCCGATCACGAAGACGTCAGCGGCGTGGTCTTGCTGGTGGCTGCGGTAGCCGGTCTGGCGCTGGCACTGGGTGACCGCCGCCGCGCCCTTCGCCTGGCCGGGGCCTTTCATCGGCTCCGCATCACCTCGGGAACGGAGATCGTGCGTAGCGAGATCAACAGGATCGAGGGGCTGGACTACGAAGTGCTGGAGGCCCTCACCGGCGAGGAGGCGATCCAATACCGGGAGGGACAGTCGATGAGTCTGGAACAGACGGTCGCATACGCGCTGGCCGGCCCAACCGACATCGACTCACCCTCCGCCCCACCCCACCAGCCGGACTGAGCGTCACTCGAAGTTGAGGACGGCCCAGATGAACAGGCCGAGAAAGCCGGCCGAGAGGGTGAGCAGGAGCCAGCTCACCACTACCACCCCGTTGAGAAAGCGGCCCGCATCGCGGTGATTCTTGACCAGCACCGTGATGCCGGCGGCGGCGCCGAGGACGGCGCACACCAGGACCACCACGTTGTTCTCGACCAGGCGGTTGAGAAAGAGCCCGGCCACCGCGCCCACGCCGAAGCCGGCAAGCAGGCCGACGACGACGTCGTGGACCCACCACCAGACGGGTCGGCGGCTGCCCAAGGTCGTCGAGGCCATGAGCAGAATCTAGGGCCGGGGGAGGTGCTATGGCCCGCGGTGATCGATCGCCGCCGGGGAAAATCCACCGCATCGCGTCTCCCGACGCGCCAATGTGGACCCGTGGTCGGAGGCCGGACCACTTCCGGCCGGTAATGAGACAAATTAGTTTGACTTCTTACATTCGTCCCCGGTAAGGTAATGAGCGTACGGAAGAACGAGTATTACGTAAGGATTGGTCAAGGAGGAAGTCCCATGTATGGGCATCCCGCTATCGCATACCTGGTAGCGCAGAACATCCTCGACGAAAGGCGCGAGGAGGCACGCGCATACCGACACACCCGGGCAGGGGTCCAGCCCCGTCCCGCGTACAACCATCATTCGGTGAGACTCGGCCGTTACCGGCTCACCCTCACCAAGGAGACCCCAGGTGTTCCTCGCACGGTGTGAGAAGTTGGATCGGGAAGCCTTGATATGGGTATCCGATCTCCTTGGGATCGTCAACACAAATGACGGCATGGTGGTTCGCTACCGCTGCGTCTGCGGCCAGAACGCGGAGTTGCTGACCGGCTCGAGGTCGGACGTTCGGGTGAGTGTCCACATCGGGATTGCGGCCTGACGCCGCTCCGAGTCGGGATTTCCAGGGACCGTTAGGCTCGTCGGGGCCCGACCGAAAGGAAACAGATATGGGACTCGACAGCACAGGCCGCGCCCACTGGGAAGGGGACTTGACCGATGGCTCTGGCACCACGACCCTCGACAGTGGGGCGGCCGGGCCGATGCAGGTCACGTGGGAGGCCCGCAGCGACGCCCACGACGGCTTGACCAGTCCGGAGGAGCTGATCGCCGCGGCCCATGCCGCCTGCTTCTGCATGGCCTTCTCGGCGAGGCTGGGCAAGTCAGGGGGATCGAACATCGTGCTCGACACCGAGGCGACCGCCACCTTCGTTCCGGGTGAGGGCATCACCGCCATGACCCTCACGGTGCGGGGATCAGCCGACGGCGTCGAGGAAGAGGAATTCCTCAGCCTGGCCGAAGACGCCAAGGAGAACTGCCCCGTGTCGCAGGCTCTCGCCGGCAACGTCTCTATCACCCTGGACGCCGCAGTGGTCTGATCATCCGGCGTCGCTCTGGATTCATGAAAAGGGAGCCGGCTTCGCCGGCTCCCTTCATGCGTTTGGAACCAGATTTAGGTCTGGATCAAGACCTCATCAGAAGATGAGGATCAGGATCAGGATCAGGAGAATCAAACCTCCGATGCTGATGTACATGGCTCACCTCCCTGCCAGAAACGCCGGTGGATGGATCCGGTGGATGGATGGCGTCTTCGAGGACGGCGGCATCCACCTTGCGGTTGTGTGCATCGCCTATGCGCCCCCCGAGGTAGCCGCCGAGCAGGATGGCCGCCGCGAAGACCGCGGACATCACGATGGCGGCGGTGGTCACTTCCTCGACGTCTATCTGCGACATCCAGTTGGGCAGGTTCGCCACGGCGAAAGCGTTGTATTCCTGACCGACCCAGGCACCTAGCGCCCCGAAGATCGCCACCAGGAGCAGGAACCAAAGACCGGCGCCCAAGCCATTCATGCCGCCGTCGAAGCGTGCCATTCGCCCGGCGGCGATGCCACCGACCAGGAACGACACGAACGCTACGGCGACGGCCGTGACGGCCCCGACCATCTCCACCTCATCGAGCGTGCCGTCTTGATTGATGAGGTTGGTCTGCAGCTCGATGTTGGCGGCACCCGCCGCAAACAGAGCCCCGATAAGAACCAGGGCCCCCAGCCCGGTGAGCATCCCCAAGATGGACGCCACCAGATCGGCGCCTCCAAATCTCTCTCGAGCCGAGACTTCGTCTTTCGAGGTCGCCAGGTCGGTGGGCTGGCCCTGTACGTATTCGGTTTCTGTGTATTCGGTCATCGTTCCACCTCCATCGAACACGGGCTTACCCCATCGCTGGGTGAGAGAAACCGTGCGACGTTCAGTGACGTTCGAAGGTGACGAGAGGGATGTAGAACCAGGCCCAGACCGTGACCGCAGCCACCGCGAGGGTGGCAGCGATGGCGAAGCTGTCGGTGAGGGTGAGACTGGAGATCAGGAATACCGCCGCGGCGAGGGCGATGGCGAAGATGATGGTGCCGACGATGGTGATGTTGACC
Organism: Acidimicrobiia bacterium; assembly: GCA_048595045.1. GTDB lineage: Bacteria > Actinomycetota > Acidimicrobiia > Spongiisociales > ZC4RG35 > JARDZU01. The sequence goes on along the minus strand of JBMDXS010000242.1, from coordinate 12,984 downwards.
GCAATCGCCAGGTGCCGTTTGGAATGGCGATCGACACCGTTGACCGGGGCCCGCAGCCTCTGATGTGCGGATGGGGCGATGAGAAGAACCGAGGCCATCGCCGACCCGAAGAACGACACGTAATAGGAGACCCGCTCTGCATCGGTGATACTCGTGAATTCCGCCTGGAGCGGGAGAACGAGGAGGAAGGCGAACAGCACCTGCACGCCGGGCAACGTTGTGCGCAAGCCCTCCATGAGCGAGCGAAACTGATCGTCGACATCGGCCTTTTCTCGATCGCCGTTTTCGGTCATGTCGAGCCTCCCGTCCACCTCGGTTTACACCTGCGTTCCGCGGGTATAGATCGATTCAAGCCAAATTTGTGAGGTGTGTGATGGGCAAAGATCACGGGCCGTCCATCAAGGACGACGAACGATACGAAGCCCTGCGTGAAGAGGGCATGAGCAAGGAGAAGGCCGCCCGGATCGCCAACACGCCGTCGGACGAGATGGCAGAGCGTGGCGGGTCTGGTTCGTATGAAGACTGGACGATGGATCAGCTTTACGAAAAGGCCAGGGATGTCGGGATCGACGGGCGATCCGATATGACGAAAGAAGAGTTGATCTCCGCCCTGCGGGGGTGACACAGAAAGCAAGCCATGAGCCAGTTGGCGATTCCGGCTCGACTTTCCGCAGGAGCGGTAGCACGTCATGCCGTGGCCACCTGGATCGCCGGCCATCCCCGGCTCGACGACGCATTGCTGGCCGTTACCGAGTTGGTCAACAATGCGGTGATCCACAGCGGACTTCCCTCGGGATCGAGGTTGACCATCGGTGTCGAGCCAGACGGTGAGGCGCTGCGGCTGACGGTCGCACACGACGGTATCAGCTTCGATCTACCCGATTCCTTTCACAACTCGACGAGAGCGGAGGCGAGCCGGGGTCTCGCGATTGTGGATAAGATCGCAGATAGTTGGGGTGTCGACTCCAGCGGAGGCGCCGTTTCCGCTTGGTTTGAGATTGGCCCGAGGAAAAGTGACGCCCGAATCCGGGAAGGGAGTTCGGAGATGGGGCTTGGCCCACAACTCGCCCTCGAGACGACTCGCATCGGGGAGCAGGATGTGATCGTCGCCACGGGCGAGATCGACCTGGCTTCGGCGCCCCGCGTCGAGTTGGCCCTCGCGCCGTACATGGGACAGCCCGTGATCCTGGACCTACGCCGGGTCGAGTTCATCGACTCTGCGGGTCTCAAGGTCCTGCTCAGCCAGCGATCGCGTCTCGAGGAATCGGGAGGCGACCTCAAACTCGTCATTGGCCACGGTGCGGTAGGTCGGCTTCTCGAACTGACCGGGGTCTCCGGCGCTTTTTCGATCACCGAGTCCATCGAAGTCGACGATTGAACCAGGCGAGCGACACCCCTCCCTCGCTGGTTGCCGAGATCCAGCTCCCCGATGGGGCCCGCGCCCCCTTCATCGCACGTCGGGTGGTGAGGGCGATCATCATCGAGGCCCCTGCCAGCCGGGCCGTGGATGCTGCCCTTCTCGCCAGCGAGGTCGTGACTCTCACGTTCGAGAAGGAGGTATCTCAGACGGTTCGCATCGAGGAGATAGGCCGCAGGGCCCGAGTCACCGTGACCCGAAGCGATTCGGTCATTGGCCCTCCGGACGAGATGGTGGCCAGGCTCCTCGATCGACTTTCCGATGGTTGGGGTCAGGATGGGAAGGCGATCTGGTTCGAGCTCGAGCTGGTTCGGCGTCAGGAGCTGTCCCACCTCTCAGATGAAGAGCTATTCGAGCTGGCTGGAGTCGATCGGGATGCGCGCGACGAGATCTTCTCCAGATACGAAGGATGGGCTGCCTCGGTCGCCAACCGCTATCGCCGGGGTGGGGCTCATGCCGACGACGTGGGCCAGGCGGCCTCCATCGCCCTCGTCAACGCGATCGACCGATTCGACCCCGAGTTTGGAGTCAAGTTCACCACCTACGCACGGAAGACGATCATCGGCACCCTGAAGCGCTACCTCAGGGACACCACATGGTCGGTGCGCGTCCCGAGATCGCTCAGCGATACCACCGTGGAGCTCAATCGGGCTGTGTCCGAGCTCTCCCAGAAGCTGGGAAGGATGCCGCAGCCCGCCGAGCTGGCCGAAGAGCTGAATCGTCCGATCGAGGAGATCGAGGACGCCATGGAGGCTGCTCTCGCCTATAACGCGCGATCGGTCGATGCTCCGTTCTCCGAAGACGACGAAACCACGCTCATGCGAGTCCTCGGCAGCGATGACGAGCAGTTCGACCTGGCCGACATATGGCATTCCCTGGAGCCCCTGATCTCGGACCTCGATCCCCAGGAGCAGGAGGTGCTCTTCCTCCGTTTCTTCGAAGATATGACCCAGTCAGACATCGCCGAGGTGGTGGGGGTGTCTCAGATGCAGGTCTCTCGCTTGATCAGCAGGGCACTCGACACGCTCCGGGCCCGTCTATCACCTGAGTCGACCTGAAGGTTTGTGGGGTATCGGCCGGGGGTAAGGCACCCGAAATCGAGGAGGTGTCTATGAGAACCGATCGAGCTACTGGACGCGTCGAGAGGACAACGGCGGTCCGGCAACCTTGGAGCCCGGCGCAGATACTCGCCGGAGTCATCGGGCTTTTCATGACGGTTTTGGGGGGCGTCGCCCTCGCTCGCCTGTTGCCCGCCGATTCCCTGACAGGGGAGACCACCACGGTCATCGGTATGGGGTTCACGGTGGTGATGGCGGTGATCACCCTGGTCCTGGGTCTTGTGTTCCTCGGCGGTGCCGGCCGACCGGCCAGCGCTCGCCAGGGGATGATCTCACTTGGTATCGCGCTAATGGCCTTCGGCATAGTGACCTTCATCGAGCCAGAAGCCCTCGGTGGCGCGCTCGGTGTCAACGAGACGAGCGGAGTGGTCTACGCCCTGGTGGGCCTCATCGCGGCGATCGCCGGGATCACCTCACCCACATTGACTAGTCGCGCCGTGGAACAACACGTCGAAGAGGACGAAGAGGTCATTCACGTCACTTGATCTTCGACCGCGGGTGGGCTCCACGTGACCAGGAGTGCGGCCGCGTCATCGACGCTGGTTTCTTCCTGGATCCCAAACAATTGATCGAGGATTTCCTCCGAGGAGGGGCCGGTTTCGGTTAGCAGCTTGGCGATCTCGTCGAGGGCCAGGTCTATGTCTCGATTCACACGCTCCACCAGGCCGTCGGTCATCAGGATCAACACATCCCCCGGGAGGAGATGCGTCGTCCAGGTGGCGCGGGGGAGGGCCACGCCGCTGCCTAATGGAGGGCCCGTCCCCTCCTCTTCGATGCGAACATCCCCGGCCGCGCTTCGAATCAGAAGTGGGATGTGGCCGGCTCGGGTGTAGGTGAAACGACCCTTCTCGACATCCAGGAGCCCGTAGGTGATGGTGGCAAGCATCCCTGATCCCGAGACCGTCTGGTCGAGAAGGTCGATCTGATCAGCAGGGTCGAGGACACGGGCCGTCGTCTGGCCACGAAGGAGATTGCGCAACTGGGCCATGTGAGCCGTCGCGTCCGGACCGTGTCCGGCCACGTCTCCGATCACCACGGCGAGGCGGTCCTCGGCCTCGTATATGTCGTACCAGTCGCCTCCCGACCGGGTCCTCACCGACGCTGGTATGTAGCGAGCGGCGATCTCGATGCTCTCGAGGTGGGGGAACGAGGCAGGTGCGAACCACTGTCGCAGACCGTCGCTCAGTTGCCCGTACTCGGTGAGCGCCTCCCGCCGCTCCCTCGTGGCGAGCACCGCATTGCTCGCCAGCAGTGTGGAGAGGACGAAGAGAGATCCGAGGAGGATGGAGTTGGTCCAAAGGGCCCGGTCGGCTCGATTCTGTTCTGTGGCCGCGATCTGGGCGATGCGCAGCACCACCTCAGGGATGAGGGCCTCGACCAGGTCGATCCGCGCTGTGGAGGCGGCGAACCATCGGCGTGCCTCGACCTTCAGCTCCGCTCCATCTGCGACTTCGACTGCCGTGACCATCTCGGCGGTCGTGTTGGCGAGGGGACCCGTTCGTAGGTCCTCGATGGCGCGGAGCGTTTCGTTCTCCGCGGGCTCGTCGACCGCCTCCTCGGCCCGGCTTCGGGCCTCGACGAATCCCTGGCTCACCCCGTCGGTCACGACATCGATCTGAAGCACCATCTCTTCGGGCACAGGCGGGCCGGCGGCCAGCGTCTCCTGCATCAAATGGCGCTGGGTATGCAGGTCGCTGGCGACGCCGAGAAGGGCTACGGCAAGCCGGCGATGGGTCAGAGTGGCGAAATCCGACGACTGCTTGATCAGCTCACTGGTGGCGGCGGTGGACAAGGCCGCCATCTCGTCATAGAGATCGAATGTCGACGCGTGCGCCGGTGCCGAGACGGTCGCCTCCCGGAAGTCCTCCAGGGCGACCTCTGCGACCAACAGGTCCCCGATGGAAGGAGTGGCCATCACCGGGATCCGGTCTCGATGTTCGGCCCAGGAGTCCCTCAGGCCGTCCATGGCCGCGTCGGTCGCTTCGATGGCGGACTCATACTGAGGGTGAGTGAGGATCAGGGTTGGGTCGTCCAGGGTCGCGGCGAGTGCCCTTTCCCGTTGTAGGGCAGACGTGGCGAGGATGGCATCCTCGGCCACCGCGGCCACCGCAACGGCCTGTGTGGCGTTCGTCAGCGTGACCTGGGACGCCCGCACCGTGACCACCAGCACCGCCAGTACTCCGAGCACGATCAGGGCGGCGAGAGCACTCGCCACCGGAACGGAGCTCAGACGCTCCCGGAGCCAACCGGATACCCCTTGTGCCCCGCCACTCATTGCATCGAGCCCAGTCCACCGGGATCGCCACTGCGAGCCATGGTGCGAGTCCCCTCGAAGCCGACCGGAGGAGATGGTAGTTGCAGCGCGGGTGGATCGTCACCGGTGTATTTGAGACTTGTCCCGTCGCTCTTTCCGGGTGGAGGTGACATGAGCATTCACATAGAGCCGGAAGAAGGGGCGGAGGCAGCGGCCCAGATCCCCAACGATCAGTTTCAACTCCTGGTCAGGATCGTGGTCTGGGAGCTGGCGATGAGGACCAGCCCCGAGCAGTTCGAGGAGCATGTTCGCCAGCTCACCGAATTCCGTGAGAAGGTCGAATCCGACCTGGCCATGGCCCGCAAGGAGCGCGATAACCGGAGCTTTGTCGCCTCCGTGCTAGCGGACCTCGAATCGCTTCCCTCGACCGAGAGGCATCCTGAGCCGGCCCGGTCGGAGCCGACCACCGGTCTCTATCTCTGACAGCGCCGCAGGGCGAGGGGGGCGGGCAACCCCTGCCCGAGCGGTAAAGACCTGCTGATTCCGGCCGATAACCAGGACGTGACCAGCTTTCGTGGGATAGCTCACCGGGCTGGGGCCGGGCGCGGGACCGTCCTGGGCCTGGTCCTCTGTGTTTGCGCGCTCCTGGCCCTCATCTTCTACGCAGTCGGGCAGTCCGGGTCCGCTCTCACGATCCAGGTGGGGTTGAGCTTTGCGGTTCCGGCCCTAGTCATGGTCCTCTTCTGGCGGGCGGCGAGGGCGCGCCTTCGTCGGCACGAGGACTCGATGGAGGTGGCGAGGAGGCTGGGAGAGGTCCAGAACCGGGCGACCGGCCGATTTCTCGTGAGCATCGCCCATGATCTGACGCCACACCAGGATCGGTGCAGTGTCCAGGATGAAGCGATCGCGGTCGCCCTCGAATACCAGGAAGCCGGGGCAGACCTCAAGGTCGCCGTTCCCGACATTGAGATCGAGACCGACCCCGACCTACTTCGTCAGCTCCTCCACGTTCTCGTCGGCAATGCCCTTGGGCAGGGTGGGGGCAGGATCGCGATCTGGGGAGTGGCCGAAGATCAGTGGTTTCGCCTCACCGTGTCAGACGATGGCCCCGGCCTGCCGGCCGGGGCGGGAGACGTGGTGCTCGGGCACTACGAGGGTCTGGTGGGGCCGACCGGAGGTCTTGGTCGGTCCGGATCCGCGCTGACTTCGGCCAGGATCCTGGGACAGAAGATCGGCGCCGAGCTCGGCTACAAGCGAGACCCGAGTTGGAGCCATTTCTCGGTGCGCCTGCCCCTTGATGCCGGCATCGCCGGCGCCTTGGCGGATCGTGTTCCCCTCGAAGCAGGGGCTCGTTGAGACATGCGAAGACGGGGAGTGGCATGGGGCGTGCTGGTCGCCCTGACCCTGGTGTTCCTGACCCCTGGCGTCGCCCTCGCTGAGCAGGAGAACTACTACCTGGGCCCGGATGGCGTGCCCCAGGCCCAGTTGATGTTGAACCCCCTGGGCGGTGAGATGCCCAACTACGACCTGGGGAGGGACGTCGAGCCCGGCCTGCTCCTGCAGAGGTCCTCCCTTGGTTTGGCGGAGGAAGACTCCGCCCGTTTTCAACATTGGCAGATCGACCTCGGCGGCCAGCGTCTGGCCGGATATCCCTCGATGGTCGTGTGGAGCGCCGCCGATCGGTTCCAGGCTGACCAGCACGGAGTCTTCACTCTCTATCTGCTCGACTGCGACGGTGGCGGCGGTACGTGTGAGCGCTTGGGCTCGAAGGTTGCGACGATGAACAGTGGGACAGGCGGGGCCTGGATCGAGACGATCGTCGACTTTCCCGAGCTGGATCACACCTTTGAGCCGGGACGGAGCCTGGCTGTGCGCATCGTCGTCCCGTCGGCATCCGAAACCGACATGATGTTCGCCTACGGCTACGCCGCCCACCGCAGCCGATTGACCATCCACTCGGAGAGGCCTCCGGCGGTGGCGGAGGCCTCGATGGCCTCTTTGTCCCTGCCGTCGCCGGCGGATTTCGGCGCCCTACCCGCGTCTGGGGACGAGACGACGTCTGTCACAGACCCGACTCCGGTTCCCACCGTGCCGACCACATCTCCGTGGCCCTGGCTTATCACGCTTGCCCTGTCCACGGCTGCTCTCGTCGCCTTGGGGACGGCACTCATGTCGACTCTCGCCAGAACCTCGCGGCACCAGGAGCAGAACACTGGGCCAGGCGACCAGGATCAGAGCAGGCGGATCTCGGTCTCCGCTCCCTGATCGACCACCCGATCGCAGCTGACGCAGTACCAGTGTGCTTCCAGGGGCGTGCCGCACAAGTCATGTCGGATCGCCGCTCCGTCGTCCGATTGACGATCTCCCCAATGGGCGAGCAGACGTAGCGCCCCGGCCAGGTCACGCCCGGCGGCGGTCAACTCGTAGATATGCCGGGGCGGCCTCTCCGAATAGGGCTGGGACACGATCACTCCCTCCTCCTCGAGTCTTGTCAGCCGGCTGGACAAGATGTTGGGGGCGATCCCACTCACCCGGTCCGAAAGGTCGGAGAAGCGCAGGGCCTGGTCCTGGAGTGCGTCGATGATGAGCAGTGACCATCGGTCCCCGATCCGTTCCAGGGCACTCTGCAGGGGACCGCGCCGTTCTTCCATCGCTCACATGATATGACGGCCCCCCGTTAGGCTATACTTGCAAGTTGCAACTTACTAGTGAGGTGTGTCATGACCCTGAGCGCGATCGGTGATGAGGTGGCGGCGGTGGCGTCCGTCGCAGGGGGGGCGGTGGTCGGCCTCGGGGGCCGTTGGGGCCAGGGCTCGGGTGTCGTGATCGAGCCCGGTCTCGTCGTGACCAACGCCCACAATGTGAGCCCGGATCATGTCACCGTCACCTTCCCTGACGGTCGGGTGGAACAGGCCGGAGTCGTCGGGTTGGACGTCGATTCGGACCTGGCCCTGCTCGAGGTGGACACCGGCGACGTTGACCGCATCTCCTGGCAACCCGAAGCGGTGACTCCGACCATCGGCTTGCCGGTGGTTGGGCTCGCCAACCCGGGTGGGCGTGGGCTGAGAGCAACGGCCGGTCTGATCGCGGCGGCCGAGCGGTCGTATCGCACCTCGCGAGGCCGCAAGATGGAAGGCGGCTTCGAGCACACCGCACTCGCTCCGCCCGGCGCCTCCGGGGGCCCGGTGACGGACCTCGAGGGACGGCTGCTCGGCATCAACACCCGACGTCTGGGTCGCGGCTTCTACCTGGCCCAGTCCGCCGGCCCCGGGATGAAGGCGATCCTGGCAGCATTGAGAACCGGGGAGGCCAGTCAGGACCGTCGTCTCGGGGTGGGCCTCGCCCCGGCCGAGGTCGGCCGCCGGTTGCGACGCACGATGGGCTTGGATGATGCCGACGGCCTGTTGGTGCGTTTGGTCGAGGAGGGGTCGCCGGCGCATGTGGCCGGCGTCCGCGAGGGAGATGTCTTGGTCAGTGCAGGAGGGCAGACGACCGTCGATGTCGACGACCTGCATCGAGCCCTTGCCGCCGCGGGAGCCGCGATCGATCTCGGCCTGGTGCGAGTCAACGACCGGCTCGAGGTCACGGCCACCTTCTCTTGAGCGCCGAATCGAGTCCGGCATCGGAGCGGAGCGCTGCGGCTCTCGACGCGTACTCGCAGGTCGTCACCACGGTGGCGCGCACGTTGCTCCCGACCGTGGTCGCCCTCTCCACTGGGCGCCGGGGTCGCAGCGGCACGTGGCGACAAGGCTCCGGGTCCGGAGTGGTCATCACCGAAGACGGCTTCGTGGTGACCTCGGCCCACGTCGTCGAAGGAAATGCCCGGGGTGGCGCCACCTTCGTCGACGGATGGGAGACAGGGTTCGACGTCGTGGGGCGTGACCGGTTGTCCGACCTGGCAGTACTCAAGCTGGAAGGGTCTGCCCCGGCTGCCGCGGAGCTCGGGGATTCATCCTGCCTCGAAGTGGGTCAACTGGTTGTGGCCCTGGGCAACCCGCTCGGATTCTCGGGCTCGGTCACCGCCGGTGTGGTGAGTGCCCTCGGCCGATCGATCACTGCACAGGATCGGGGACATGCCCGGCTGGTCGAGAACGTGATACAGACCGACGCAGCGCTCCATCCGGGTAACTCTGGTGGTCCCCTGGCGGATGCCGCCGGGACGGTCGTGGGGGTCAACACCGCTGTGGTCGGCACCATGATCGGTCAGGGTCTGGGCCTGGCGGTGCCCATCGACGAGGCGACCAAATCGATCATCGCCGAGCTGATCAGGAGCGGCAGCGTCCGTCGTGCCTATCTCGGGGTGGCCGGCGGGACCAGGCCCCTGCCACCCCGTATCGTCGATCGCTTGGCCCGGGACCGTGGCCTCGAAGTAGTGGAAGTGGTGCCCGGGAGCCCAGCTCAGCAGGCAGGCATCCGACCTGGTGACATCATTGTCGGCGGTGACGGCCAGCCGCTTCGTGACGTGACCGATCTGCAGCGATTGCTCACAGGTGACCGGGTTGGCGGCTCGTTCGAGCTCACCGTTGTGCGCAGTGGGGATGTCACCACGGTCGCGACGCGGCCCGTCGAGCTGGGGGCCGGTGACTGAGCCCGGCCGCCTGAGGACGTCACCGCTCAGCTCATTTCGTCTTCTTGTCCAAGTGGAGCCCCACGATCACGGCGTCGTGGTCCGAAGACCGATAATGGTCGGGTGCGTACAACGCGTCTTGCGCGGCCTGCTTGAAGGTGGTGTCGTAGTCGATGATGTCGGGCTCGTCGGCGTTGATGTGCCAGACGGTGGCGCCCGTCACCTGATCGAGGATCGACTGGCTGGCCATGGCATAGTCGAGGTAGCCCAACTGGCCGTCGAACAGGAAGCTGTACTCCTCCTCACCCTGGAAGCGATGAAGCAGGTCGGTGTAGTCGTCACCGGTGTCGCGGCTGTCATCCGGACCTGCGGTCAGGGCGCCGATCGGATCCTCCTTGTCGTACGAGTTCAGGTCCCCGATGATCAAGAAGTCCGGATCGCCGCTGCCGGTGGGGTCGGTGTCGAGCCAATCGGTCAGGACCTGAGACGACAGGGTGCGAGTCAGATTGCAGTTCCCCTGCACCGGGTCGTCGTCGCCCGGCCCACATTCCGACCCCTTGGACTTCAGATGATTGACCACCACCGTGAATGTTGCGCCATTCACCTCCCTGAAGGTCTGAGCCTGTGCCGGCCTGTTCTGGGCACCTCCCAGGCCATTCGGGTCGAGGAACTCCTCGCTGTCGAGGACGGCGTCGACTCCGACTGGTGTCACCCGCTTGGGCTTGTAGATGATGGCGATCCGAATGGCATCGGGGCCGATCGCACCCGAGCCGACGAACGCATACGTGCCGGCTCCCATTCTCTCGTTGAGACCGGCGACGAGATCGGCCAGAGCGGCATCGGTGGGATGGTTCTCGATCTCCATCAGACCGACGACGTCGGCATCGATCTCGGCCAGAGCCGAGATGATCTTGTCCCGCTGGCGGGTGAACTCCCCGGCATCGTCCGCACCGCGGCACTCCTGGTCCTCCAGGGGGCCACATACGAATACGCCGGTGTCGATCGTCGAGAAGTAGTTCAAGACGTTGAATGCGGCGACCTCGATTCGGCCTCCCACCTTGTCGTGCTGTGCCGGGCGTGGGTTGCCGACCGTGTAATCGGCGCCTTGGGTCGGGTGGATTCGATAGAGCCCGAAGGCGAAGTCGAGCACGCCGGTCACGTTCGTCACCGTGTCACCCGCCCTGAACCGATTCTCCAGCGTGAACACGCCACTGTTGGGATGTATCGCCGGGTCAGGGTTCTGGCTGCTCCGACCATCGTCGAGAGTGATCCGCCCCAGAGCATTGGCGGCAGCGAGATCCTCGGCCCCGGCGGAGCCGGGGGCGAAGAGGGCGGTGGGCTGGAACTGTCGGCCCAGGGTCAGGACGATCTCGCCGAACCGGTCGAAGTTGAAGAACTCGGAGATGGTCAGGCTCTGGGGGAGACGGACCGACATGCCTTCGAAGGCCTCGAAGGCGGACAGGTCCGCGACGGGGAGCTCAACCGTGGCCGGTGTCACACTGTTGCCGCTCGACACCAGGGTGACCTCAGTAACGGCTGTGATCTCGGTGAGCCCGTTGAACTCATCGACGGTACCGGTCACCTCGACGAGGTCGCCCACTGATACCTCGACACCAAAGCTGCCGTCGAAGACGAAGATGCCCTCTGAGGTGATCGGGTCGGCGTCGACCTGCTCGTCTTCTTCCTGGAGATAGAAGCCGCGCAACGCACCGGTGCCCTGGAAGTCACCGACCACCACAGCTTCCACAATCACCAACGTCCCATCGAAGGCGCTGGTGGCGCCGGTGCCCTGGATCTCGTGGATCGAGAGCGCAACCGGGTCGGGTGGGGGGACCGGGTCCTCGGTGTATGTACCGATCGGGACGGGGGTGCCTGCTGTGGCATTCGTGGTTTCCCCGTCGAGGGCGTTCGCCCCGCTGAAGGTCCAATTCCCGAGCACGAAGGTGCCGTCCTGACCCGATCCCGAGGTCCGATAGGCCCATCCGTCGGTGTAATCCCAAGGCCCGGCGCCGGTGTGGGTGGCCTCTCCGAAGACGTCGACCACGATGTCATTCAGAAAGAGCTCGATTGCATCGTCACCATTGATGCTGACCGCGACCCCGGAGGTGAAGTCCGGCGCAAAGCCGAAGAATGCGCTGAATCCCGTGGACTCGGTGGCGAGGTAGAGGAAGTCTCCCGCCGTGGCCGTGATGGCGGGGAACACGAACTCCTGTCCATCGGTCCCCCCGCCGTTGTTGGCCGAACCGACGCCATAGATGCTCAGGTCGGGGATGTCATTGACGACGTAGAGCTCGATTGCCTTGGGGAGGCCACCGGTAAGGGGGCCGTCGATCACACCGGTGATTACCAGGTCGCCGGTGGTGGCTGCTGCGGGAGCGGCGGTGATTGGCGTGAACGAGGCGAGCAGGGCGGCCACGATGAGGGCAGCCAGCCTCGAGCGGTTTCGGGTCACATCTTCCTCCTGTGTGTGCCTTCCCGCCCCGCCAGGTCCGCCTTTGTCGGCACCCCGACCCTAACCGACCGCATCGTCTTTCGGCGAGAGTTGGATGAAAGTCTCCACTCCTGGCGATGACGTCGCCGTCATGGAACCCACTGCGCGCTCCATATGATCGGTCGTGATGCTTCTCAACCACGACGTGCTGGCCGGCATCGAATCGGGCCGGATCGAGGCGGTGTACCGGCGATGGGAACTACCCCGGCTGAAGGCCGGCTCTACCAGGCGCACCGCGATCGGTGTCCTCGAGGTGACCTCTGTCGAGTCGGTCGATGCGGGCTCTCTGACTCCTGCCGATGCCGTGGATGCAGGTTTCGCGACGGTGCCCGACCTTCTGAGATCAGCGGGGACCCGCGGCGGGACCTTGTACCGAATCCGGTTACGGCGTGTCGGGCCCGACCCCCGCGTCGCCCTCCGTCAGACCATCCCCGACGAGGAGGAGATGGCCCATCTGAACGGCCGTCTCCAGCGTCTCGACGTGGCCAGCAACCACGGGCCATGGACCTGGCAAACCCTGACCCTGATCGCTGAGAACCCTGGTGTGCGGGCCGAGGATCTGGCGGGCTCGATGGGTCGGGAGAAGATGCCGTTCAAGCTCGATGTGCGCAAGCTGAAAGAGCTGGGCCTGACCGAGAGCCTCACCACCGGATATCGGCTCTCACCTCGCGGAGAGAGCCTGCTGTCGCGACGGCGTTAGGACGACGCTCCCAGACGACCCGGGGTGGTCAGGGACGGGGATTCGGGCTTCGGGGGCTTTGTGTCGACCTGGTCGCCCTCATCGGCGTCTTGAGTGCCCTGATCCATATCTTCGTTGCCCTCATCCGCGTCAATGCCCCCGCTGTCAGGGGCGACTGGGTCGGCGGTCTCGTCGACCGCTGGCTGGGGGGTGGAGACGTCGTCCGGTGGGCCGGCGTCACCATTCCCGTCGGGTGGGCCGGCATCACCATTCCCGTCGGGTGGGCCGGCATCACCATTCCCGTTCGGGTTGCCTGTGTTCCCAGTCGTCCCGGCGTTCCCGTTTCCGGTCCCGTTCTGGGCGCCGTTTTCGTTCTGGGCGGCGTCGTTCCCGGCCTGGCCATTGGAGTTGCCCTGCCCAACGGGTGGTTGTTGGCCCTGCCCCGGGTTCACGGCCGG
>JBMDXS010000241.1:0-56398 GCA_048595045.1 Acidimicrobiia bacterium | reverse complement strand
ATGGAACAGCGGCTCACCCAGTCCCTCGAGACGGCCCTCAGCCTCACCGACGGCACAGCCGACATCGAGATCGTCGACGGTGCCACTCTCACCTTCTCCCAGCATCTCTCCTGTCCCAAATGCGGGCTCTCGTTCGAGGACCTCCAGCCACGCAACTTCTCCTTCAACAGCCCATACGGAGCCTGCACGGTTTGTTCCGGCATCGGGACCAGATTCCAGGTCGACCCTGAGCTCGTGATCTCAGATCCGTCGCTCTCTCTCGAGGAGGGAGTGATCCCGATGTGGTCCTCCAACCGAATGAGGTACTACCACCGTCTCCTCACCGGGCTGGGGGAGGTCTTCGGGTTCTCCATGGACACTCCGTGGGAGGACCTGCCCAAGAAGATCCAGGACAAGATCCTCTACGGGACCGGCGACGAGAAGATCACGATCAAGTACACGAACCGATTCGGCAGGAAGCGCCAGTGGCAGGCCACCTTCGAGGGGGCGATCCCGTTCCTGAACCGGCGTCACGAGTCGGCTGAGAGCGACTCGGCCAGGGAGTACTACCAGGAGTACATGGCCGAGGTCCCCTGTGAGGCATGTGGGGGAGGGCGGCTCAACCCGATCTCGCTGGCGGTTACCATCGCCGACCGCAACATCGCCGAGGTCTCCGAGCTGAGCCTGGGTAACTCCAAGGAGTTCTTCGAGGATCTCGAGCTCAACGATCGTGAGCGCACCATCGCCGAGCGGGTGCTCAAGGAGGTCAAGGCACGGATTCAGTTCCTCCTCGACGTGGGCCTCGACTACCTGTCGCTGAGCCGATCGGCGGCGACCCTGGCCGGAGGAGAGGCGCAGAGGATCCGTCTCGCCACCCAGATCGGCTCCGGCCTGGTCGGGGTGCTCTACATCCTCGACGAGCCATCTATCGGGCTACACCAGCGTGACAACCAACGGCTGATCGAGACCTTGCTCCGTCTCCGAGACCTCGGCAACACCCTGATAGTGGTGGAGCACGACGAGGACACCATCAGGGTGGCCGATCACATCGTCGACATCGGCCCGGGAGCGGGCGAGCACGGTGGGCACATCGTCGCCGAAGGGAGCCTCGCCGACATAACCGCCGAGCCAGACTCCATCACCGGCGACTACCTGGCGGGCCGCAGGCAGATCCCGGTCCCGTTCCTCCGCAGACAAGGCACCGGGGAGGCGATCACGATCCGTGGCGCCACCGAAAACAACCTTCAGGGGATCGACGTGGCCTTCCCCCTCGGCGTCTTCACCGCCGTCACCGGGGTGTCGGGGTCGGGGAAATCGACATTGATCGAGGAGATTCTGTGGAAGGCGCTGGCCAATCGGGTCAACCGAGCCCGGATGGTGCCGGGACGACACAAGAAGATCGATGGGATCGAGCAGATCGACAAGGTGATCGACATCGATCAGTCACCCATCGGTCGCACCCCACGCTCCAATCCGGCGACCTACACGAAGCTGTTCGATCAAATCCGGTCGTTGTTCGCCCAGACGCCGGAGGCTAGGGCACGAGGCTATCAACCGGGCCGTTTCTCATTCAACGTGAAGGGCGGCCGTTGCGAGGCCTGCGCCGGTGACGGGACGATCAAGATCGAGATGCACTTCCTCCCCGATGTCTACGTCCCGTGCGAGGTGTGCGGCGGACGGCGATACAACCGGGAGACGTTGGAGATCCTGTGGAAGGGTCACAACATCGCAGATGTGCTCGAGATGTCGGTGGAGGAGGCGCTTGGGTTCTTCGAGAACCAGCCCAAGATCGTCCGGATCCTCCAGACGCTCTACGACGTCGGCCTCGGCTACGTGAGACTGGGGCAGCCGGCCACCACCCTGTCCGGCGGTGAAGCCCAACGCATCAAGCTCTCCTCCGAGCTGGGGCGTCGGTCCACCGGGCGAACGCTGTACATCCTCGACGAGCCCACCACCGGGCTCCACTTCGAGGACATCCGCAAGCTGCTTCAGGTGCTACAACGGCTGGTCGACGCCGGAAACACGGTTGTCGTAATCGAGCACAACCTCGATGTGATCAAGTCGGTCGATCATGTCATCGACCTGGGACCGGAAGGTGGCAGCGGCGGTGGTCGGGTCATCGCCACCGGAACGCCCGAAGAGGTGGCGCAGGTGGGGGAGAGCTACACGGGGAAGTTCCTCCGAGAGATGGTCGGCGGCTGAGCCGTTCCCTTCAACTCGCTCAACACCCTGCCGATATACCCTGACAAGGCTTTGGAGGTCTCAGACGTGTTCGACATGCGCCGCTCTGCTTTCGGCGGCTTCAGGGAATTGGAGGGAAAGCACGCCGTGGTCCTGGGGGGCGCCGGCTTCCTCGGGTCACACGTGTGCACCTGGCTCGTCTATTCGGGGGCGAAGGTCACCTGTATCGACAACCTGATCACCGGCAGCTCGGCCAACGTCTCCCATCTGCTGGGGGACCGAAAGTTCCGGCTCATCGACTACGACGTCACCGACTATCTCCACGTGTCCGGCGAAGTGGACTACGTCATGAACTTCGCTTCGCCCGCCTCCCCGGTCGACTATCTGAAGTGGCCGATTCACACCCTCAAGGTCGGCGCCTTCGGGACCCACAAGGGTCTGGGGCTGGCCTACGCCAAGGGTGCCACCTTCTTCCTCGCCTCCACCTCGGAGGTCTACGGAGATCCCCAGGTGAACCCCCAACCGGAGACCTATTGGGGGAATGTCAACCCGATCGGGCCCCGGGGTGTCTATGACGAGGCCAAGCGGTTCGCCGAGGCCTTGACCCTGGCCTACAACCGCGAGCACGAAGTGGACACCAGGATCGTGCGCATCTTCAACACCTACGGGCCCCGTATGCGGCCCGACGACGGCCGAGCGGTTCCTGCCTTCTTCAAGGCGGCGCTGGAGAACCGCCCGCTTCCCGTCTTCGGCGACGGGTCGCAGACCCGCTCCCTGTGCTACGTCGATGACGAGGTGGAGGGAATCCTGAGGTTGCTCCTCTCCGACGAGACCGGCCCGGTGAACCTCGGCAACCCCGAAGAGGTGACCATGCTCGAGCTGGCCGAGACCGTTCAGGACGTGGTGGGCAACCATCCCGGTGTCGAGCTACACCCGAGGCCGACCGACGATCCGATGGTGCGACGCCCCGACACCAGCAAGGCGGAGCGGGTTCTTGGCTGGAAGGCGCAGATCACCCTACGCGAGGGTCTGAGCCGCACCCTCCCTTGGTTCAAGGAAGTCCTCGGCTACTGACAGGTCTCTGGCCCGGGCAGTCACCGCGACAGGGTCGGATGGTCGTGGCTGGTCTCTCCGCCATCGTCGCCGCATGGTGCGGGTGATCAGCTCGGTCTGACCCGGCCACCAGAATAGGGCCATGTCCTGGGCCGACCTGACCGAGTGGTGGCTCGAAGAGATCGCCACCGACCCCGCTTACGACCGTGTGGTGACCCCGATGCTGCTCGACGTGATGAGCGCCGAGGTGGGCAAGACCTATCTCGACCTCGGCTGTGGTGAGGGGCGGGTCATGCGGATGCTTGCCGCCGCCGGTGCCAGGCCAATTGGCGTCGAGATGAACCACCACCTGGCTCGAAGAGCCGTCTCAGCAGGGCCGATAGCCGAGGGCTCATTGCCCGACCTCGGGTTTCTCCGTGATGACTCTTTCGACGGGGCGGTCTGCGTCCTGGTCATCGAGCACATCGAGGATCACGGTCGGCTCTTTGCCGAGGCGGCCCGGGTGGTGAGACCGGGCGGTGTCCTTGCCCTGGTGATGAACCACCCCCATTGGACCGCTCCGGGGTCTTCACCGATCAGCTACCCGGACGATGAGCTGCTGTGGCGTCCGGGGAGCTACTTCGATCGTGGGGCTCTGCTCGAGCGTGCCGGGGGCCAGGAGATCGTGTTTCACCATCGCACGATGGGTGACATCGTCGAATCTGCAGCGTTTGCCGGGTGGTCGCTGGAGCGGCTGATCGAGGCCCCGCACCACGAGCTGGTCGACCAGGCAGGCATTCTCAGGCTGCTGGCTTGCCGATGGCGACTCCTACCCTGATCGGGCGTGTTCGAACGACCCAAGACATCGGAGATACCTGACCAACCCGGTGCCTATCTCTTCCGGGACAAGCACGGGAAAGTGGTCTATGTCGGCAAGGCGAAGAGCCTGAGAAGCCGTGTCCCGTCATATTTCGGGGTGGGCCTCCACCCACGGACCCAGGCGATGGTCGACAACGCCCGGGCGGTCGAATGGATCATCACCGAGTCTGAGGTCGCCGCCCTGATGCTCGAGTTCTCACTCATCAAGCAACACCGGCCGCGCTTCAACGTGAAGCTGGTCGATGACAAGTCATATCCGTATCTGGCCATCACCCGTGGCGACGAGTGGCCCCGGGCCAGGGTCATGAGGGGGGCGAAGCGGAAAGGGAACGAGTACTTCGGGCCGTACGCCCACACCTATGCGATACGGAAGACGTTGGACCAGCTGTTGCGCACCTTCCCCGTCAGGACCTGCACCGACTCGTTCTTCGAGCGGCAGCGAGCTCAGGGCCGGCCCTGTCTTCTCTTTCACATCGAGAAATGCTCCGGTCCGTGCATAGACGCCGTCACCCGAGAGGACTACCAGCAGATGGTGGACGGTCTGGCCGCCTTTCTCCGTGGGGACACCGAGGAGGTGCTGGCCGATCTCGATCAGAAGATGTGGGCCGCATCCGAGCGCAGGGAGTTCGAGCTGGCGGCGCGACATCGTGACCGGATCGACGATGTCCGCCGGGCCCTGCTCCGCCAGGAGGTAGTCACCGATCGCCCCGAGGACTTCGATCTGATCGCCTTCCATGGGGATGAGCTGGAATCTGCCTTTCAGATCCTCCACGTCCGCAAGGGCCGGCTCGTCGGACGGTTGGGGACCGTTGTCGACCGGGTGGAGGAGTTGACCGATGCCGAGCTGATGGGCAGGGTGATACGGGAGCTCTACGGCGCGGACGACCCCCCACGCCAGGTCCTGGTCGAGATCGAGCCGGCCGAGAAGGAACTTCTCCAGACGTGGCTGGCCGAACGGAGGGGGACCAAGGTGAGCCTTCGGGTCCCCACTCGGGGGGCGAAACGACGTCTGATGGAAACCACGAGGACCAATGCGGCCGAAGCCTTCGCCCGACACCGTCTCAAGCGGAGCCAGGACCACAATGCCAGGGCCAAGGCCCTCCGATCGCTCCAGGAGGTGCTCGACCTCCCCGAGCCGCCGCTCCGGATCGAGGCATTCGACATCTCCACCCTCCAGGGCACCAACACCGTGTCGTCGATGGTCGTCCTCGAGGACGGAATCCCGAAGCGATCGGACTATCGCAGGTTCAAGATGCGCACCCTCCAGGGCCAGGACGACTTCGCGGCGATGGAGGAGACGATCCGAAGGCGGTTTCGCGCCTACCTCGCCGAGCGGGACAGGCCCGTCAGCGAGCACGGCCGCTTCTCCTACCCACCGTCGTTGGTGCTGGTGGACGGTGGGGCCGGGCAGTTGGGTCGTGCGGTGAAGGTGCTCGACGAGCTCGAGCTCGACATCCCGGCGATCGGTCTGGCCAAGCGAATGGAGGAGGTCTATCTGCCCGGAAACCCCGAGCCGCTCCGCATCCCCAGGGACGCCGAAGCCCTGTACCTCCTCCAGCAGGTGCGCGACGAGGCCCACCGCTTTGCCATCACATACCACCGACAGCTTCGCTCCAGGTCGATGGTCGACTCCGTCCTCGACGAGGTGCCGGGTATCGGGCCCAAGCGGAAGAGGGACCTCTTGAAACGATTCGGGTCTCTGAAGAGACTGCGGGAGGCAGGGGCAGATTCGTTGGCCGAGGTGGTCCCGAAGAACGTGGCCGACGATCTGTACGCTGCGCTGCACAACTGATCGAGAGCACCGATGGAGCTTGCTGCAACCGATCACCCGCACGTTCTCGTGGTCACCGGCATGTCGGGCGCCGGTCGATCGTCTGCGGCGAAGGTCCTCGAGGACCTCGGATACACCGTCATCGACAACCTCCCTCCACGTCTTCTGGTGCCGGCAGCGCAGTCACACGACATACCGGAGCAACGACACAAGCGTCTCGCCGTGGTGATCGACTCGAGAGGTGGCCTGCCCATCGGGGAGCTCCGCGAGGCGATCAAGGAGCTGAGTCGGGAGGGCGTCATGACCCGGGTCGTGTTCCTCGACGCCGACGACGACGTGATCGTGTCCCGATACGAGGAGAACAAGCGGCCCCATCCCCTGGGGCATGAGACGATCTCCGAGTCCATCGCCGCTGAGAGGGAGCTGCTCTCCGAGCTGAGAGAGGAAGCCGACGTGACCGTCGACACGTCGACACTCAACATCCACGAGCTACGGGACCAGCTGACCGCCCAGTTCAGCGAAGAGGAGATGACACGCCCGATGCGTGTCTCCATCCGGTCATTCGGATTCAAGAACGGCTCTCCCCGTGACGTCGACCTCCTCTTCGATGTGAGGTTTCTGCCCAACCCGCATTGGGTTCCCGAGCTGAGGCCGTTGCGTGGCACCGATGAGCGCGTCGCCGAATACGTGATGGGGGAGGAAGCGGCCAAGGAGTTCGTCGATCGTGCCGACGAGATGCTGGCATTCCTCATCCCGCATTTCGAAGCCGAGGGCAAGTCCTATCTCTCCGTTGGGATCGGCTGCACGGGCGGCCACCATCGTTCCGTGGCCATCGCCGAGGAGTTGCGCCGCCGGTTGGCCCAACACGGCATCACTGCCACGGTCCGTCACCGCGACATAGAACGTTGAAGCCACAAACCCAGACCGATCCCGCCCTGGCCCCGCTCCTCCTCGATCCGCAAGGACCGGTGGTGGTCGCCCTTGGCGGCGGGCACGGGCAAGCTGCCGCACTGGAGGCGATCCAGTGTTACGCCGGGGAGATATCGGCTCTGGTCGCCGTGGGTGATGACGGGGGCTCTTCGGGCCGTCTCAGCGGCTTGGGCATCCCCCCACCTGGTGACGTTCGCCGATGTCTGCTCGCCCTGACCCCCGAGCCTTCCCTGTGGTCCGAGCTCTTCTCACACCGATTCACCGGTGGCGACGTCGCCGAGCATTCGTTGGGCAACCTCATCCTCGCCGGATTGGCCGACCTGTTCGGCGACTTCGAGTCGGCGGTCGAGACAGCCGAGCGAATGCTGGGCACGTTGGGGTCGGTCATCCCGGTGGCCGACCAACCCATCACCCTGTCCGCGACGATCGATGGCAGCGAGGTCACCGGGCAGAAGAGGATCTCCCAGACGGCCGGTGACCTCTCTGAGCTGCACATAGAGCCGAGAGACGTGGCGGCTACCCGCCGCGCCCTGGCCGCGGTCGCCGCCGCCGACCAGATCGTCATCGGACCGGGCAGCCTCTACACGTCGATCCTGTCGGCTCTGAAAGTGAACATGCTTGCCCCGGCGATCATGAGCGCCACTGCTCAGCGTGTCTTCGTCCTCAATCTGGTGACCCAGGATGCAGAGACCTTTGGGATGAGTGGGGCCGACCACGTCGAGGCACTGGCGAAACACGTCGGCGTGGCCGGGCCCGGCATCGTGGTCGCGCACGACGGGCCACTGGACGTGCCCAAGGGTCACGAGCCGGTGTTGATCGCCGCCGAGGACGCCGCCCGACACGGGTGGCGCGTCGTCTTTGCGGATGTCGCCGAGGAGACGGCAGACTGGCCCGCGCACGACCCCCTCAAACTGGGGCGGGTGCTGGAGAAGCTGGCAGTCACCGAGGACTGAGAGGAATGCCCGAGTACCTGACTCTTGACGACGTCGACGTCGACGGTATCGACGTCCTGGTTCGCTCCGATCTGAACGTCCCTCTCGAGGACGGCGCGATCAGCGACGATTTCAGGATCCGGGCCGCCCTTCCCACCCTGGAGCGTCTGGTCGACGGGGGGGCCAGGGTCAGAGTCTGCTCACATCTCGGCCGCCCCGACGGGCCCGACCCCGCCTACTCGCTGCGACCGGGTGCCGATGCGATGGCAGCCCTGACCGAGAAGGAGGTCGGGTTCGGGACGGGTGGCCAGATCACCGTAATGGAGAACACCCGCTTCGATCCGGGGGAGACGGGGAACGACCCCGCCATGGCCGCTCGGCTCGCCGAGGACGTCGGTCTCTTCGTCCAAGATGCCTTTGGCTCGGTGCATCGGGCACACGCCTCCACGGTCGGCGTGGCGGAACTGGTCAGGTCGGTTGCCGGGCCACTCCTGGTGGGCGAGCTCGAGGCATTCAGGCGCTTCTTGGTCGACCCGGAGGTGCCGTATGTGGTGGTCCTCGGTGGCGCCAAGGTCTCGGACAAGCTCGGAGTGATCGAGAACCTCCTTCCCAGGGTGGACGTCATGCTGATCGGCGGGGGCATGTGCTTCACCATCCTCAAGGCAAAAGGGGAGGAAGTGGGGACATCACTCGTCGAAGAGGACCAGCTCGACTCGGTGAAACGGTTCCTCGACGGCCCGGACTCGGAGAAGATCATCCTCCCAGTCGACGTAGTGGTCGCCCGGGAGTTCACCGAGACCGCCGAGCACAAGGTGACCTATGTGAAGGAGATCCCGCCCGGTTGGACCGGCCTCGATGTGGGGCGTGAGACCAACCAGCTCTTCGCTTCGGTGATTCGAACCGCGGAGACTGTCTTCTGGAACGGGCCCATGGGAGTTTTCGAGTGGGAGCCGTTTCGAGCCGGCACCGAGGCGATAGCCCGGGCCATGGCCGAGACCACGGCGTTCACTGCCGTGGGTGGAGGCGACTCGGTCGCGGCGTTGCGTGCGCTGGGGCTCGAATCCGAGGTTTCCCATGTCTCCACCGGCGGGGGAGCAGGGCTCGAGCTCTTGGAGGGCCGCGAGCTGCCCGGAGTCGCGGTGCTTTCGAGATGGGCCGGGAGCCGCTCGTGAGCGGCCGCAAGGTCCTGATCGTCGGCAACTGGAAGATGAATGCCAGCCATCTCGAGGCGATACAGATGGTGCAGAAGCTCTCCTACCGTCTCGACCACGGCGACTACGACCGGGTCGAGGTGGTCGTTGCCCCTCCTTTCACCTCCCTGCGCTCGGTCCAGACCGTGATCGAGGCCGACCGGCTCCGCATCGTCCTCGGCGCTCAGAACGCTCACTGGGAGGAGTCCGGGGCGTTCACCGGAGAGGTGTCGGCCCCGATGCTGGCCAAGCTCTCGGTGCGCCATGTGATCGTCGGTCACTCGGAGCGGAGGCAGGGATTCGGCGAGACCGATGAACTGGTAGCCAGGAAGGCGCGAGCCGTCGCCGAAGCCGGGATGACCCCGATCGTTTGCGTCGGTGAGACGCTCGAGCAGCGTGAAGAAGGGGAGGCGGAGAATGTCGTGGTCTCCCAGGTGATCGGGTCACTGGCCGGTCTCGACCCGGGGGCCGTAGCCTCGTCCTCGATCGCCTACGAGCCGATCTGGGCGATCGGGACCGGGAGGACCGCACTTCCGGACGACGCCGGCATGATGGCCGGGATCATCAGGGAGACGGTTTCGAACAAGATCTCACCTGAAGCTGCGGAGGGGGTGCGACTCCTCTACGGCGGGTCGGTCAACGCGGCGAACATCAGGGACTTCATGGCCAAAGGCGACGTCGACGGAGCCCTCGTGGGTGGTGCTTCGCTCGATCCCGACAGCTTTGCCGCCATAGTCAGGTACTGGGTTTGAGCCACCGCCTCATCCTGCTCCGGCATGGGCAGTCGACCTGGAACCTGGAGAATCTGTTCACCGGCTGGACCGATGTCGGGCTGACCGAGCACGGGGAGGAGGAGGCAAAGGAGGCGGGCCGTCTCATGAGCGAGGAAGGTCTGGATCCTGATGTCCTCCACACGTCGGTCCTGGTCAGGGCCATCGACACCGCCGAGATCGCCCTCAAGATGATGGGCCGGCAGTACCTCCCGGTGCGCAGGTCATGGCGGCTCAACGAGCGTCACTACGGAGACTTGCAGGGTCTGAACAAGAAGGAGACCGCCGATCGCCACGGTGCCGAACAAGTCCTGTTGTGGCGTCGCAGTTACGACATCCCGCCCCCTCCTCTGAACGAGGATGACGAGCGGCACCCCCGCCACGATCCCCGCTATCGGGACCTGCCCCCCGATCTCCTCCCCGCAACCGAGTGCCTGAAAGACGTCGTCGTCCGCATGCTGCCTTACTGGCATGATGTCGTGGTCCACGACCTGATCGCCGGCCGTCTCCCGCTCGTGGTGGCCCATGGGAACTCGATCCGGGCCCTGGTCAAACATCTCGATGGGCTCACCGACGAGGCGATCGTGGAGTTGAACATCCCCACCGGGCTGCCCCTGGTCTATGAGCTCGATGATTCCTTTCGACCGATCTCCAGTCGCTACCTCGGTGATCCCGAGGCGGCGGCGGCCGCGGCCGAGGCCGTCGCCCGTCAAGCCGGATAGGTGAAGCCGCCGGTCCCTGGTACAATCAGGTGACCGGCCGGAGACGGCGCGGTATCCCTACCTCAACAAGGCAATGGCTGTCGTCGAAGCAATCGCAATCGTCGTCCACATACTCCTCTCCCTGGCCGTCGTGGCCCTGGTGCTCCTCCACTCGGGTAAGGGTGGGGGGCTCTCCGATGTGTTCGGCGGTGGGATGTCGACCTCGAGCCTGGGCGGGAGCACGATCGTCGAACGGAACCTCGACCGACTCACCGTGATCGTGGGGATCACCTTTGCCATCAGCACCTTCGTGCTGACCTTCCTCTTGAACAGCTGACCGGCGTAGACTCGCCCGGCTTCAGTCGGAGTGGCGGAATTGGTAGACGCGCCAGGTTGAGGGCCTGGTGGGCGATTAAGCCCGTGGAGGTTCGAGTCCTCTCTCCGACACCGGCGAAACACCCGACCCGGAGCCCAGTCAGCGTTCTGCGAAGTCTGCAAACCGAGTGAGCGTCCCTTCAATTGGTTCAGCGCTCGGCCGGCTCGAAGAGCTCGACGAAATTGCCCGAGGGGTCCTCGAGAAGGATCTGTCTTCCTCCCGGTCCCTCGACGATGTCGTTGCGAAAGTCCCCGCCGGCCTCACGGAGCCGGGCGACTTCGGCGTCCAGGTCGTCGACGATGAAGTGGATCCGAGTCCAGCCACCCGGGCCGGGCTTGGCCCCGTCCTGCATCGGACGCCCCGCCGAGCTGGTTGGCCCGGCCAGAAGCAACCGCAGGTTGCCTCGCTTGACGTCGGCGAATGCCGGGGCGAAGTTGGTCAGGATCTCGAATCCGAGGACCCCGGTGTAGAAGGCGATCGACTGGTCCACGTCATCGACCATGTAGCGGACACTGACTAACTCTGAGTCGGGCATGCGGATCTCCTGATCGGTCATGGTCCAAGACACCGAGGCTACCGGCGGGGTGGATGTAGGCGGCCCGGGCTCAGACCGGGGGCACCACCAGAATTCTCCCCGGCTCGCACACGACCCGGGTCATGATCATCCGACAGCCGTCGTGGGTGCTGGCCAGGGCCAGGGAGGCGACGAGGAGCAGCACCAGGAACCCCACCAGCCCGAGGAACGCCGCTTTCCTCACCATCAACTGAGCATTGAAGCGCGTTCGCAGTGTTCTCCAAGGCCGAGGATGCGTCATTTCTCCAGCGAGTGCGCCGCACTAGTCCGATCTATTGCCCGGCATCGAGATGCCGATAACAGATCAGACCTCCGATTGGAGCACCGTGAGCAGCCGACTCGATGACCTGCGAGATCTCGCCGTGATGTTGGACGAAGGCAAGATCACACAAAGGGAATACGACATGGTCAAGACCGAGCTGATCGATGCCCCCGCCGAGGAATGGGGCGAAACAGAGCAGCCTGTCGACCTCCAGGAAGATTCGGAGCCGGCACCGGAGGCTCGAGCCGGATGGGGCGTGCTCCTCGCCCAGATTCCCTCGATCTATCGGGTCGCCGGAGTGGGCGCCGCGGTGGTCCTGGTGGCGGGCGTGGTCCTGGCCGCCGGCGACGACACGACCGGCTCGGTCCGTGCAGATCCATCCACGGCCCAGACCGTCTCGGCAGAGCCGGCAGCAGATTCGCTCGGTGTGAGACTGGTCGACCTCACCGAGAGATGGAACGAGGTAGGTGACCCTCCGTCGATAGAAGGAGGAATCATGACCGCACCCGAGCCGGGCCGCCTGGACAGCTTCTTGTATCGCTTCGAAGGCACGGCCGTGCTCGCCGGCGCCTACGACCCTACTGACGGGTCGGTGCACGCCGTCTTCGCCCGAGCCTCGCTAAACGACGCGGCGTCGAGTGGTCTGTTCATCCACCTCTGTCATCTCCTCCAACCCGGATCGCAGGAATGTCTCGATGCGTTCATCACAGTCACCGGGACCTTCGGCAAGTTTCACTCCGAGCTGGCCGGCACCGAGATTGCCACGACATGGGATCTCGATGACCAGACGTGGGAGCTCGAGATCACGGACGATGTCGAGACGATCAGGGTGCAGTCGCAGAGCGGAGGCTGACCGTCTCTCAGAGTTTGCCGATGGGATCTCCGACGGAGATCGTGCCATCCTCGATGACCCGGGCGTAGATCCCGCGCAGCCGCATCTCCTTGCCCCGGCCGACGTTGACGAAGCGGAGCGCCTGGGCGCCGAATCTGGCCGCGAACTTGCTGCAGCCCTCGTGAGGGGTGTCGGTGATCTCGACCACCGCAGACCCCATCTCGAGTTTCTGACCCGGCCCCAGATTGACCCGACTCAGATCGAGGTCGGCGACGATGTTGTCCCCGGCCAGCGCCCACCGGTCCCTGCCACCGGAGACGAGATCCAGAAGGCGGGAGTTGATGATCGCGATCTGTGTGTCACGGTATTCGCGGTATTTGCCAACCGACCAGTGGTCGCCGTGCACACCCAATTCGGCGCTGATCTCGACCGTGGACGGAGTGAGTCGCTCGTCCTCGCTGGGCCGGACCACGATCATCTCGATCGTCCCGGGGTCCCGCGGGCTGAGGGCCAGAGCCGGCAGCCCGGCCTCCAACTCGGCCTTGCTGAGGTGAAGGCCAGTGTGATCGCTCATGCCGCCTCCGCCGGGCTGCCCTCAGGTCGGCTGTGTCTGCCCTCGAAGTTGGGGCCGAAGGTGTCTTTCCAGACCACTGTCGTCACCAACCATAAGGCGGTCATCACCAGCACGGCGGTGAATATGCGGGCGACCAGGGGCAGGGATTCCTCCGACGACCCCAGCCATCCTCCGACGAGGGCACCGATGGGGAGGGTGGCCCAGCCTATGGCCCTGCTCACGGTGACGACTCTGCCCAGCATGTTGTCGTCGGCATAGTGCTGTCTGATCGTGGCCAGTGACACGTTGATCAGAGAGACACCGATCATCCAACCCACGTTCAAGGCAAGGGCGAGCACGCCGTACGTGGTGAAGAGGACGACAAAGAGCAAGACTCCCGTCACCAGCATGCCGAAGGTCATGGTGCGACCCAACCCGACTCTGCGGATAGCCGGCGGGGCCACCAGGGCTCCCACGATCCCGCCGATCCCCATGGCGGCTACCAGGATCCCGATCTGAGCAGTGTTGGAGGCAGCGAGGATCACGTAGAAGAGGAGGACGTGGGTCGCCTCGATGAAGCCCATGACGAAGTTGGGCACCGCGGCGGCGATCGTCGTGATCCGTAGCCGGGGCTCAGCCCAGATGTAGCGCAAACCGTCCATGGCTTCCGTGAAGAAGGACGATCGGGCGTCCAACGGGCTGCGGTGGTGAACCACCCGGCCGACCCCGATCAGGAACAGGGCGGACACGACGAAGCTCAGGCCGTTTACGTATAGACCGAGGGCGGGCCCACCGGAGACGAAGGCGAAGAGACCGCCGGCGAGGGCACCTATCGCGAAGTTCGCCTGCTGGCTGGCTGCCACGAAGCTATTGGCGTCGGCCAGCCGCTTTCTCGGGACCAAGGAGGGGATGAGGGCGAACAACGCACCGTCGAAGAAAGTAGTGAACGATCCGACCAGGAACGCCATGAGGAACACGGTGCCGGTCCCATAGGAGCCGTATGAGGCGGCTAGGTAGAAGAACGCCGATGCCCGTAGCAGGTCGGTCGCCACCATCACCGGGCGCAGGGGCCACCTGTCGATGAAGACCCCGACGAACAACCCAAGCAGCAGGGCCGGGGCAGTTTCCAGGGCATAGGTGATGGCGAAGTCGAGAGTCGACTCGATCCCACTCTTCTGCTGGATGTCCAGGACAAGGAAGGGGAGGGTGACCCAGGCGACGTATGTCCCGAAATGGCTGACCGCCTGGCCCACCCATAGGGCCAGGTACCTGGGCCCCAGTGAGGTCAGCGACCGGAAGAACTTCACTGGCGGTGCACCATACCGGCCTGTTCAGGCCTGTCCAGGCGTTGTTAGCCTGCACCCCGATGGCCGACCCTCGTGAGATCCCGCAACTGACGAACGAGCTGATCGACATGTCGCGGGAGTACCTGCGTCAGGAGACACTCGAGCCGGCCAAACAGCTCGGTCGTCAGGCGGGAAAGGGCCTCGGGGGGGCGATGGCGATCGCCTTCGGGGCCTTCTTCATGGTCCTGGCCGTCTACAGCGCGTTGAAGATGCTGCTCCCTTCCGGAGCCTGGTGGGTCGTGCTGGCGCGATTCATCACTTCATTGGTCGCCGCCGGTGGAGCGGCCCTCGTCGGTTGGAGGATGAACCGTGACAATCACTAGGCAGGACATCGAGGCGAAGGCCAACGAGATCGTCTCGGCAGTCAACCAGACGAGGGAGTCGGCGCGCGACACTGCTGTCGTCGCCGGGGTGGTGGTGGCGGTCCTCATCCTCCTCGCCTTCGTCTTCGGCCGCCGTCGGGGAGCCAGGAACAAGACTCTGGTCGAGGTCTACCGGGTTTGAACAGCGTTCGGTGCGGGTTGCTCTTCGTGGGCTGAAGGGAAACCCTCACAGAATGTCAACGTGGGGGCCGGATCACCTCGATCTTCGGGTCGCCGCGCCGTTTGTGATGGATGACCAGGGCGGAACCTTCGGGGAGGCTTCTCCGGAAGATGAGCGTGCGCCGGGGGCGGGTCCTCCTCATATAGGCGAGGGCCGCCAGGCTGAGACCGGTGTAGAGCTGGCGCTGATCGCCGGTGCGTATCCCGCGCAGGGTTCGGTCGACGCTGGCAGCCGTCAGGTCCCGTATCCCGAAGAGACGTAAGAGCCAATTCATCTGTCTACCGTTGCCCTCCACCGATGAGCTATCAGTCCCATGCAGAATAAGCAGTTCGTTCGAGTCGTCATCTGGGTGGTCGTCATCTCCATGGTGCTCGGCCTAGGCGTCACGGTGTTCGCCCTGCTCTCATGAGGCTGGAGGCGGGTGATCCTGCCCTCCTCATCGACTCGAAGGGACGTCAGTTCCTCCTCGACCTCAACCCTGATCGCACCTTTCAATATCACGAGGGCTCAGTCGCCCACCGCGACCTGATCGGACAGGAGGACGGCAGCTGGGTCACGTCATCGACCGGGGCCTATCTCCTGTTGTTGCGGCCGCGCC
This sequence comes from Acidimicrobiia bacterium, assembly GCA_048595045.1. Lineage (GTDB taxonomy): Bacteria > Actinomycetota > Acidimicrobiia > Spongiisociales > ZC4RG35 > JARDZU01. The sequence goes on along the minus strand of JBMDXS010000241.1, from coordinate 40,949 downwards.
TGGCCGACTTCGTACTCAAGATGAAGAGGGGCGCCCAGGTCGTGTATCCGAAGGACCTTGGCCCGATCCTCGTCTATGCCGACATCGGTCCCGGGATGACGGTTCTCGAGGCCGGCTCCGGGTCGGGAGCGCTAACCATCGGCTTGAGCCGGGCGGTTGGCCCGGATGGCCGTGTGGTGAGTGTCGAGCTGCGAGAGGATCATGCCGCCCACGCCCGTAGAGCTGTCGGTCGCTGGTACGGCCAGGTGCCCGACAACGTCGAGCTCAGAGTCGGGGACGTTGTCGATGTGATGGAGGACGTCGCCCCTGGCCGCATCGTCCTCGACCTGCCCGAGCCATGGCACGTGCTCGAGGCTGCCGCGACCCATCAGCCCAGCGGGGGGATCCTGGCCGCCTACCTGCCCACGGTGATCCAGGTCCAAACCCTGGTCGAGGCCGGACGGGCCACCGGTGTGTTCACCGAGATCGAGGTCAAGGAGTTCCTGGCACGCGACTGGAACGTCAGCGGGCGGTCAGTGCGTCCCGAGCACAACATGATCGGGCACACCGGTTTCCTCGTCTTCATGAGGAAGACGGCCAGGAGGCCTCAGCCCTGACCCGTTGTCCCTCAAGTCGAGCTGCAGGCGCGCCGACGCTCTCTTTTGTCGGGATCGGGTGGCATGATCGACGTCATGTCCCTCGGGCTCACAACCCGGGGAACAACAGACACCGATTCGTATACTGCTAAACAAGGCGACCAAGGCCAGGAGGAAGCCCGTGGACGAAGGACGGAGAGCGGACGACGCCACTCAGCTGCGCGGAGTGGTCGCTGCCCTCGAAGAGGAGATCGCCGTCCTGCGTCGTCGAGTCCGGGACGCTCCGGCCCGCGTCGAGGAGCTCGAGAACGAGCTGACCCGGATGAGGGAGCGTCTCGACCGGGCCATGACTCAGAACGACAAGCTCTCCGCCGTCCTGGAGGAGGCCCGCGAGCAGCTCGGTGTGCTGCGGGAGGAGGTCGAGAAGCTCACCTCCCCGCCCAACAACTTCGGCACCGTCCTCCAGGTCAACGACGACGGGACCCTCGACATCATGACCGGGAGCCGCAAGCTGCGGGTCGCCGCCCAACCCAACGTCGAGGTGAAGAAGCTCCTGGTCGGCCAGGAGGTGCTGCTCAACGAAGCCTTCAACGTCATCGATATCCGCCATTTCGAGCCCGCCGGCGACGTTCTGCGGGTGCGGGAGGTGCTCACCGACGGCAGGGTCGTCGTCTTCGCCCACGCCGACGAGGAGAGGGTCCTCCAGCGCTCCGAGACCATGATCGACGTGAAGCTCCGCCCCGGCGACTATGTCCGGATCGACACCAAGACCGGGTTGATCCTGGAGAAGATGGAACGCCCCGAAGTCGAGGAACTGGTCCTCGAGGAGGTGCCGGACATCACGTACGAGGACGTCGGTGGCCTTGCCGATCAGATCGAGCAGATCCGTGACACCGTCGAGCTTCCCTACATGCACAAGGACCTGTTCCGGGAATACGAGCTCGACCCGCCGAAGGGGATCCTCCTCTACGGGCCCCCCGGATGTGGCAAGACGCTGATCGCCAAGGCGGTGGCCAACAGTCTGGCCAAGAAGGTATCGGAGCAGACCGGCAGCCCCGATGTGCGCTCCTATTTCCTCAACATCAAGGGCCCCGAGCTGCTCAACAAATGGGTGGGTGAGACCGAGCGGCAGATCCGCCTCATCTTCCAACGGGCCAAGGAGAAGTCCGACGAGGGCGTGCCGGTCATCGTCTTCTTCGACGAGATGGATTCGCTGTTCCGCACCAGGGGAACCGGCATCAGCTCCGATGTCGAGTCGACCATCGTGCCCCAGCTCCTGTCCGAGCTCGATGGCGTGGAATCGTTGAAGAACGTGGTGGTCATCGGCGCCTCCAACCGTGAGGACCTCATCGACCCGGCCATCCTCCGGCCCGGCCGGCTCGACGTGAAGATCAGAATCAACCGTCCCGACACCCAGGCCGCCCGCGAGATCTTCCGTATCTACATCAGTGACGAGACCCCGCTCGACGCCGACGCCATGGCGGACCACGACGGCGACAAGGCCAAGGTGATCGAGGCCTACATCGAGGCGACGGTTGCCGCCATGTACTCGGAGTCGGACGAGAACCGGTTCCTGGAGGTCACCTATGCGTCGGGGGACCGCGAGGTGCTGTATTTCAAAGACTTCGCGTCGGGCGCGATGATCGAGAACATCGTGAGACGGGCAAAGAAGGACGCCATCAAGAGGCAGATCGCCGGCGGCGAGCCCGGTGTGCGTCTCTCCGACCTGATCGATGCCATCAAACAGGAGTTCCGGGAGCAGGAAGACCTACCCAACACCACCAACCCCGACGACTGGGCCAGGGTCTCGGGCAAGAAGGGAGAGCGGATCGTCCACGTCCGCACTCTGGTAGATGGCGACGACGAGAGTCGACTGATCGAGAAGGTCTCCGCGGGTCAATATCTCTGATGGCCATCCACAAGGTGCTCGGCACCGAGACCGAGTACGGGATCGTGGTGAGGGGGGACATCGGCTTCAACCCGGCTGTCGCCTCGTCCCTGGTGGTCAACAGCTATCCCGGCGATCGGGTCAAGGTGCAATGGTCCTACGAGGAGGAGTCACCGGGCAGGGACGCCCGCGGCTTCGGGCACGACACCTTCGGGGTGGTAGACCCGGAAGGGGCGGTGGTCAACTCGGTGTTGGCGAATGGCGCTCGTCTCTACGTGGATCATGCCCACCCCGAATACTCCGCGCCCGAGTGTTACGACCCGCTGGAGGCTGCCCTCTACGACAAGGTCGGCGAGGTCGTGATGAACGCGGCCGGGCGCGCAGCCAGCGAGGTGGCCGGGAAGAAGGTGTCCCTCTACAAGAACAATTCGGACGGCAAGGGCAACTCCTATGGGGCGCACGAGAACTATCTGCTGTCACGGGAGACGCCCTTCGGCGACGTCATCCGCTTCGCCACCACGTTCCTCGTCACCCGTCAGATCTTCACCGGTGCCGGCAAGGTCGGGTCGGAGAACGATCGGCCGGCGGTCGGGTTCCAGCTGACCCAGCGGGCCGACTTCTTCGAGGAGGAGGTCGGCCTCGAGACCACTCTGAAGCGGCCCATCATCAACACCCGGGACGAGCCGCATGGGGACCCCGCCAAGTATCGAAGGCTCCACGTGATCATCGGGGACGCCAACCTCTCGGAGTATCAGAACTTCTTGAAGATCGGGTCGACGGCACTCATGCTCGCCGCCCTCGAAGACGGTGCGCTGCCCGACCCGCTGGATCTCGACGACCCGGTCGAATCCTGCTGGCAGGTCAGCCACGACGTCGGATTGAGCCGGCCCCTCGAGCTGGACGGTGGCGGCACCGCCACGGCCCTCGAGTTGCAGGGCCGTTACCTGGAGTGGCTGACGAAATATGTGGAGAAGGAGCTCGACGACCCGGTGTGGGACCAGGTGATCAAGGAGTGGGAGCGGACCCTGGAGGGTCTGGCCACCAACCCCGACGGCCTCGCCGACACCCTCGACTGGGTGGCCAAGAAGCGGCTATTCGAGGGCTACATCGACCGGGACGACCTCACCTGGGACGACCCCAAGCTGCGTGCCCTCGACCTCCAATATCACGACGTCGACCCGGAAAAGGGGCTCTATCACCGTCTGACCGACAGGGGTGCGATGCGCCGCCTCTTCGACGACGTTCAGATCGACGCAGCAGCGACGAATCCTCCGACTCGAACCCGCGCCTATTTCCGGGGCCGGTGTGTTGCAGAGTTCTCGGATTCCCTGGTCGCGGCCAACTGGGATTCGCTCGTCTTCGACACGGGCGAATCGCATCTCAAGCGGGTTCCTATGATGGAGCCACTTCGAGGTGGCGCCGACCTGGTTGGAGCCATGATCGACGAAGCCGAAGACGCGGCCGACCTTCTGCGTCGCCTAGGAGGATGAAACTGGATGTCCGATAGAGAACGATCCCGGTCACGGGATCAGGAGAACGAGAAATCCGAAGAACAGCCCGCGGCCAGGACGGAGAGTGAGGCCGACCTCGAGGCGCTGGACGACCTGCTCGACGAGATCGACGAGGTACTCGAGGAGAACGCCGAAGAGTTCGTGAAGAACTACGTCCAGAAGGGTGGCGAGTGATCGGACCCATTGGCCCTTTGCCGATGGACGTGCCGAGCCCCGGATCCTCCTTCACCGACCTGCTCGACTCTCTCGGCGCCAAACCGGTTCTGAACATCCCGCCGGGGGAGAGGCCACCGTCCGCTCCTGAGGGGACCACGGTCCTCGCCCTTCGGTATTTGGATGGCGTGGTGATGGCCGGCGACCGCCGGGCCACCGAAGGGCACCTGGTCGCCCACCGGCGCATCCGCAAGGTGTTTCCCGCCGACCGGTACTCCGCGGTTGCCATCGCCGGCACGGCCGGGCTGGCCATCGAGATGGTGCGGCTGTTCCAGGTCGAGCTGGAGCACTACGAGAAGATCGAAGGAGTGCGTCTCTCGCTGGAGGGTCAGGCCTCCTTCCTGGCCCGGCTGGTCAGGGGCCAACTCCCGATGGCATTCCAGGGTCTGGTGGTCGTCCCTCTGTTCGCGGGCTACGACGAGCGGGAGGAACGAGGACGGCTGTACAGCTACGACGCGGTCGGCGGTCGATACGAGGAAGTCGACTTCGGCAGCACCGGCTCGGGTTCGAGGCTGGCCAAGGCCTATCTGAGGACGACCTATCGCGAGGACATGACCGATGATGAGGCATTCGATGCCGCGGTCAAGGCGCTCGTGGCCGCATCTCAAGAAGACACCGCCACTGGCGGGCCTGACCTGAGGCGGGGCATCTACCCGACCGTTCTCCGCATCTCGGCGGCAGGGGTGGAGGAGTTGCCCGACGCTGTCGTGGCCCCGCTGGCCGAAGAGGCGGTGGACCAGATCCGATGACCTTCCCCATCTACGTCCCACCCGAGCAACAGGTCCGTGACAAGGCCGAGTTCGCTCGCAAGGGGATCGCCCGGGGCAGATCGCTCATCGCAATCGACTACGCCGGAGGCGTTCTCCTCCTGGCCGAGAACCCCTCGACTGCCCTACACAAGATCAGCGAGGTCTACGACCGGATCGCCTTCGCCGGCGTCGGCCGGTACAACGAGTTCGAGACCTTGCGGAAGGCCGGCATCCGCCAGGCCGACCTGATGGGTTACCTCTACTCGCGCGAGGACGTGACCGCGATGGGCCTCGCCACCGCATTCTCCCAGACCCTCGGTGTGATCTTCACCCGGGAGCCGAAGCCATTCGAGGTCGAGGTGCTCATCGTGGAGATCAGCGAGGAAGGCGATGAGCACCGTCTCTTCCGGGTCACCTACGACGGCACCCTCTACGACGAGCGCAAATTCGTGGCCATCGGCGGCAAGGCGGAGGAGTTGGTGGAAGCCCTCCAGGAGCTGTGGGAGGAGGATCTCAGCCTGCAGCGAGCCCTCGAGGTGGGGGCCGAGGCATTCCGGCGGGCCGAGGGCCGGGAGATCGAAGGTTGGGAAGCCGCCGTACTGGACTATGCCAACGGCCGCAGAGCCTTCCGGAGGCTGACGGGGAGCGAGTTGCCGCCACGCTGACGGTTCTGGTTACCGCCAAGACAGAAACTCTCACCACACCCCTCGGGCGGGGATAGCCTGCCCTCATGGACCGCCGAATCTTCGGGCTCGAGAACGAATACGGGGTCACCTGCACCCTGCGAGGGCAACGGCGGCTCAGCCCGGATGAGGTCGCCCGTTATCTGTTCCGCCGGGTGGTGTCCTGGGGCCGATCGTCCAACGTATTCCTCGAGAACGGCGCACGTCTCTATCTGGACGTCGGCTCTCACCCCGAGTTCGCCACCCCGGAGTGCGACAACCTGGAAGACGTCGTCGCCCACGACAAGGCAGGGGAGCGGATTCTGGAAGGGCTGGTGCGGGGTGCGGAGGAGCGACTCGAGGAAGAGGGCATCAGGGGGGAGATCTACGTCTTCAAGAACAACACCGACAGTGCCGGCAACTCGTACGGTTGCCACGAGAACTACCTGGTCAGCCGGCACAAGGACTTCCACCGCACCGTGGACGTCCTCATACCGTTCCTGGTGACGAGACAGATATTCCTGGGTGCCGGGAAGCTGACCCAGACCCCACGGGGCACCGCATACTCGATCGCGCAGCGAGCCGATCACATCTGGGAAGGCGTGTCGTCCGCCACGACCCGCTCCCGTCCCATCATCAACACCAGGGACGAGCCCCATGCGGACGCCGAGCGTTACCGTCGGCTCCACGTGATCGCGGGCGACTCGAACATGTCCGAGTACGCGACCTTCGTGAAGGTGGGGACCATGGTCGCCCTGCTTCAGATGATCGAGCGTGATGTCGTGTTCCGCGACCTGTCGCTGGAGAATCCGATCAGGGCGATACGTGAGGTGTCACACGACGTCACCTGCCGGCGCAAGATCAAGCTGGCCAACGGGCGCGAGCTGTCGGCCCTCGACATCCAGTGGGAGTACCTGGATCGGGCGATGAGGTTCGCCCGCAGCCCCGGGTTCCCACCCGAGGTGCAGGGAGCCATCGACCGTTGGGAGCACCTCCTCACCGGTCTCGAGAAAGACCCGATGACCCTGGATCGTGAGGTCGACTGGGTGATAAAGCACCGTCTTCTCGAGCGCTACGCCGACCGGCGGGGGATGTCCATGTCCGATCCCCGCATGTCGATGATGGACCTCAGCTACCACGACGTGGACCGGAAGAGGGGGCTCTACTACTTGCTCGAGGCCAAGGGCCTGGTCGACCGTGTGGTGACCGACGAGAAGGTGGCGCTGGCAGTGAGGCAACCTCCGCAGACGACTCGGGCCCGGCTCCGTGGTGCCTTCATCAAGGCGGCCAAGGCCAGGAAGAGGGATTTCACGGTCGATTGGGTCCATCTCAAGCTCAACGACCAGGCGCAACGCACCGTCATGTGCAAGGACCCCTTCAAGGCCCACGACGAACGGGTCGAGAAGCTGATCGAGAGCCTCTAGACCTCGAAATTGGGACGCACAGGCGTCGTAAACGGTCCTGTGGCTCCCAATTCGCAACAATCGGGTGATGCAGAACGTCGTCGAGAGGGTCATCAACCTCCTCATCTACCTCCTCGAGTCACCGGAGCCGGCGACCGCTGCCGACATCCGTCACACAGTTGCCGGCTACGGACAAGAGAGCGACGAGGCATTTCACCGGATGTTCGAGCGGGACAAGGACCTCCTCAAGCGTCTTGGGGTACCACTCGAGATGAGGGCGCTGGACACCTGGGAGATCGATTTCGGCTATACCGTCGACCCGACCAAGTACGCCCTGCCCGATCCCGGTTTGACCGAAGAGGAGCGAGTGGCACTCTCGGTGGCGGCGCGAATGGTCCGTCTCGGTGGAGCCAACGCCGGGCTGGGCGGTCTCCTCAAGCTCGGTGGTGTCGAACGCCGGACCGGGATCGAGCCGCTCGGTGCCGACCTCGGCGCAGAAGCCTCCGTCCTGGGTGACTTGTTCCTGGCCGTGACGGAGCGACGCAAGGTCGAATTCGACTATGCAGAGGTGGGCCGGACCGTCGAGCCCTACGGGATGGCGCATAGGAGGGGCCATTGGTACCTGGTCGGGCGCACCCGAGCGGGGGAGCGGGTGTACCGGGTCGACCGTATCACCAACCTCGAGGTCGGCAAGGATGCCGAGGTGTTCCAGAGACCCAAGAGCTTCCAGGTGAAGCAGGCCATGAGCACCAATCCCTGGGAGGCGGGCTCGGACGAGGTCGTCACCGCCTCCGTGCGGTTCGACGAAGGGCTGGCGTGGTGGGCCGCCCGCACCCTCGACGTGGAACCGCCGCCCACCGGCCCATTGGAAGTGGAGCTGAAAGTGGCCAATCGAGATGCCTTCATCGGGTGGATCCTCGGCTTTGGCCCGGATGCGGAGGTCCTGGCCCCGACCGAACTGCGTGATGGGGTGCTCGATCGGGTCGAGGCTGCGGTGAACGGGCTGACATGAGCAGCGACCGCACCGCAGGCCGTCTCTCCCGGATCCTGGCCCTCATCCCCTACGTGCTCGCCAAGGACGGGGCCAAGGTCTCGGAGATCATGGATCGCTTCGACTACACCGAAGAGGAGCTGACCCGCGATCTCAACACGGTGTTCTTCTGTGGTCTGCCCGGCTACACCCCCGGCGACCTCATGGAGGCGTACATCGACGGAGACGAAGTGATCATCGATGCGGCCGATTACTTCGCCAAGGCGCCACGATTGACGCCGATCGAAGCCCTGGGCCTGATGGCTGCCGGCATGGCCATCATCGGCTCGGGTCAGGGATCCCCCGACCTGAAGACGGCGGTGGACAAGCTGACCAAGGCGTTACTTCCCGACGCTGGGTCGGCGATCGACGTCGATGTGTCCGGGGACTCCGAGAACCTGGCGACCCTGAAATCTGCTGCTGCCGGACAACGGGTGGTCAGGATCAGATATCGCTCACTGGGAAGGGAGACCGAGACGGTGCGCGAGATCGAGCCCTGGACCGTCGTCAGCACACTGGGCAACTGGTATGTCCAGGGCTTCTGCCGGCTGGTCGGAGCCGAGCGCGTGTTCAGGGTCGATCGGATACGTGAGCTGGAGGTACTGGATCAGCCGTTCCAGCGTCCCAAGACGCCAACCAAGCCGGAGATCGCCTATACCCCGTCCGAAGAGGATGTCGTGGCCAGGATCCGCCTCGAACACTCGGCGAGATGGGTGCTTGACTATTACCCGGTCGATGTGGTGAAGGAGACGAAGCAAGGCACGGAGATCCGCTTTTCGTCCCCCGATGCGGAGATTCCGGCACGTCTGCTGCTTCGTCTCGGTGACCAGGCACGCCTCCTGGATGGTGAGGAGGTCAGGGCCCGGGTCACTGCCATCGCCGGTGTGCTCAGAGAGCGCTACGGAACGGGCCGTCCGACCTAGTCCGGCGCGCTTCAGATTCGCGCCACCGATGCCGATCACCCATCTTGTTATGGGAGACCGGAGACCAGGGATGACCACCATCAAGACAACTTGCGCCCGATGCGGTGACATCCATCTCACCCCGGATGACGTTGCGCTGGAGCTGCGCCCCGGTGGCCGGGAGGGTGACTACCGCTTCAAGTGCCCGACCTGCACCGAACCACAGCGCCGGCCGGCCAATTCACGGGTCGTGAGTGTCTTGTTGGCAACGGGGGTGGCCTTCGAGGTCGTCAACCCTGATCCGATCACCGAGAGCGAGATCGAGGCGTTCGTCGTCGCCCTAGAGGCGGAATCGGATCCGTTTCGCCTTCTGGCCGGCTGACCTGACCTAGATCTCTTCGACGGGCACCATGGGCAGGGTGCCCTCGACACGCAAAAGGGTGGCGATCCCCGAGATCGCCACCCTTTTTTGGTGACAAGTACCGAGCACGGCACAGCCGGTACCCTCCACATCGAGATGCAGCCCGGTGAGATCCTTATCATCGCTCTCCTGGCCCTGGTGGTCCTGGGGCCGAAGCGGCTACCCGAGGTCGCCCGCAAGTTGGGGGAGTGGACTGCCGAGCTGAGGTCGGCGGCCCGTGACCTGAGAAGAGGGCTCGAGGCGGAGGTGGCGGACATCAAGGAAGCCGGGGAGGACCTGAAGGCGCCCCTCGACGACCTCAAGAAGACTTCGGAAGAGCTTCGCAAGGGCATCGACGAGGCCGGTGTCACCAGGCTGGATTGGAACGGCCCCAAGCCCATCTCGGGCCCGACCCCGGCCGATGCCATGGCCGATCTCGAGGAGATCGAGAAAAGGGCGGCCGACGAAGGCCCGCCGCGGTGATCGAGGACAAACCGCAATCCATCCTCGCCCATCTGGAGGAGTTGCGCTGGAGGCTGGTCAGGATCGCCATCGCCATCGTCATCGGTGGCCTGGTAGCCCTGGTATTCCACGATCAGCTGCGGATGATCCTGGAAGCGCCGTTCCGTGACGCGGCGCCGGACAACGACCTGCAGACCCTGAACCCCACCGAGCAATGGGGTGTCCTGATGAGGATCGCGATGTTCGGTGGGATCATCTTGGCCAGCCCGGTCGTCCTATATCAGATATGGGCGTTCATCCAGCCTGCCCTCACCAAGAGGGAGCGAAACTGGGCGCTTCCCGTCGTCGGCTCGTTGGTCGTGCTCTTCGTGGGGGGTGTGGTCTTCGGGTATGCGACTCTCCCACGGGGCCTCGAGTTCCTCCTCGACATCTTCCCCGATGTCGAGTCCAACCTTCGTCTCGGCGACTACTACTCGTTCACCCTGCGATTCCTGTTCGCCTTCGGACTGGCGTTTCTCTTTCCGGTGTTCCTCTTCGCCGCGGCGGCGGCAGGGGTCATCTCGTCGCGACAGCTGGCTCGGGGGAGGAGATGGGCTGTCCTCATCATCGTGATCGGTGCAGCCCTGATCACGCCCAGCGGAGATGCCTTCAGCCTGATCGTGCTGTCGGTGCCCCTGTACCTGATGTATGAGGCCACCTACTGGCTGGTGAGGCTGGTCCTCAGGAAATGACAGAACTCGAGGCCTTCTGGTCGCAGCTGCCGTTTCGCGCCGACGACTTCCAGGTCGAGGCCGGGGAAGCGATCGCCGACGGGCACTCGGTCGTCGTCACCGCTCCCACCGGCGCCGGGAAGACCCTCGTCGCCGAGGCGGCGATCCATCTCGCCGTCACCAGAGGCGAGCGTGCCTTCTACACGACGCCGATCAAGGCACTGTCCAACCAGAAGTACTCCGACTTCGTCTCCACCTACGGCCCCCATCGCGTCGGACTGCTCACGGGGGACAACGTGATCAACGGCGACGCCGAGATCGTGGTCATGACCACAGAGGTACTGCGCAACATGATCTACGCCGAAGGGACCCGCCTCGACCGGGTCGGCCTGGTGATCCTCGATGAGGTTCACTATCTGCAGGACCCCACCCGCGGTGCCGTCTGGGAGGAAGTGATCATCCACGCCCCCCGTCATCTCCAACTTGTGTGTCTGTCGGCGACCGTCTCCAACAACGAGGAGTTCGCGGCGTGGGTCGGGGAGAGGCGTGGGCCCACCCGGTTGATCGCAACCGACCACCGACCGGTCCCGTTGGAGTCGATGTACATGGTGAGGGACCGGATGGGGGCCCAGACCCTGCACCTCCTCCCCACCTTTGTCGAACGGGAGGGGAGGAGACGGCCCAACCCACGCATCGAGCACATGCTGGGACTGGAACGGGGCCGGCGGCGCCGGTTCAAGAGCCCCAACCGGACCGAGGCTGTCGAGCGTCTGGCCGAGGAGGGGATGCTTCCCGCGATCTTCTTCATTTTCAGCCGCGCCGGATGTGATGCGGCGGCCCACCGACTTGTCGACGCCGGGATACGGCTCACCGACCCCACCCAGCGCACGGCGATTCGCGAGATAGCGGAGACCCGTACCAGCCATCTCGGGGAACAGGATCTGACCGTCCTCGGCTACGACCGTTGGATCGCAGGGCTCGAAGCCGGCGTGGCACCCCATCACGCCGGTCTGGTCCCGGCTTTCAAGGAAACCGTGGAGGAGTTGTTCGAGAGCGGCCTGCTCAGGGTGGTGTTTGCCACCGAGACGCTGGCCCTGGGAATAAACATGCCGGCACGGACCGTGGTTCTCGAATCGCTCTCCAAGTTCAACGGGGAGACACACGAGATGATGCGCCCGGGCGACTACACCCAGCTCACCGGCCGGGCCGGACGGAGGGGCATCGACGTCGAGGGTTTCGGCGTGGTCCTCCACTCGCCGTTCGTGCGCTTCGACTCGGTCACCGAGATCGCCTCGATCGGCGCCCACCCCCTTAGATCCAGCTTCCGGCCCACCTACAACATGACAGCGAACCTCGTGGCCAATTACGAACGGGAGCGAGCGGAGGAGCTGCTCGAGGCATCGTTTGCCGCCTTCCAGCGCGAGGGCGACCGCCATGCCGCCGAGACGACCATCGAGGCCTTGGAGCACACGTTGGAGAAGGAGGAGGCTGCGGCCCGATGTGAACGAGGCGACGTCGAGGAGTACATGACCCTGATCGAGTCATCCAAGCCGGAACGTCACGACGACCGCATCTCGTCGGCGCTCGGCACGGGGCAAGTGGTCGACGTCCCCGGTGGCTCCAGAGACGGCAGGTACCTGATCCTCAAGCGCCTCGCCCGGAAGGACGGCGGGGCGCGCTATCTGGCGCTCTCCACCTCCGGACGCGTATCCACGATCCGTTACAGAGACATCATCCAGGGGTCGACCATCGTGGCAGAGGTCGAAGTGCCCCTACCGGTCAAGCCGAAGGATCGTCGCTACGTCCAGGATCTGCTTCGGTCATTGCGGCGGGTGCCGCCCCGGGAGTCGAGCAAGGAGGTGCGCAAGCACCCGATCGTGGAGCATCCCGTGGCTTCCTGCCCGGATGCCGCACGTCACCTCGCCGCGGCGAGGCGCGCCCTGCGCATCAGGAGGAAGCTCGAGCAGCATCGAGCGACCCGGCGCAGCTCCGGTCATGGCCTGGTCGAGGAGTTCGGCGCGATACGCAGCCTCCTCGAAGAGATGGGGTACCTGACCGGATGGGATCTGACCGGGAGGGGCCAACGTCTCCGCTCTATCTACAACGAATCGGACCTCCTTCTCGCCGAAGCCCTCGAGCAAGGGCTCTTCCACCACCTCGAGCCGGCCGAGATCGTCGCCCTCGCTTCGGTGTTCGTTTACGAGCCCAGGTCGGACACGACGTCTCTGGCGGAATGGCCCACGGCAACACTCGCGGAACGCTGGGAAGAGCTCGAAATCGTGTGGAAGGACCTGGTGGACCGGGAGCGCGCCCTGCGTCTCAGCCCGACTCGCCGCCCCGACCCGGGATTCGGGGTCCCTGCCCACGAATGGGCGGCCGGCGTCGAGTTCGACGATCTCACCACCCGGGGGATGGCCCCGGGTGACTTCGTCCGGGTCTCTCGCCAGCTGGTCGACCTGCTGCGACAACTGCGTGACAGCGCTCCCGGGCTGCGAGACGAGACGATCGCCGCTCTCAGGGCCATCGATCGCGGGGTGGTCGCCGCCCAAGGAGTTGGCTGATTGCCCACCTGGCAGGTGTACGTCAACAGGATGGCCGGCCGGAGAGCGGTCGACCCGGCACACATCGCCACCCTGCTCCGGGAGGTCGGGGTCGAGCACGTCATGCATGTCCCTGGATCGCCCGAGGAGACCACGGCCCAGATCCGGGCCGCCGCACGGGGCGGGGCAGGGCATTTCGCCGTCGCAGGTGGCGACGGGACGGTGAACCTGGCCATCAACGCCTTGATGCCGCTTGGCCTTTCCGAGCCTCCGGTGGTTGGCGTCCTGCCGGTGGGAACCGGCTGTGACCTACTCCGCACCTTTGGCCTCCCCCAGGATCTCATCGGGGCCGCCCGGCACCTGAAGACCGACGACACATATGCGGTCGATGTCGCCACCCTGGAAGGGAGCTGGGGCACTCGCTACTTCGTCAACGTCGCCCAGGCGGGAATTGGGGCCGCGGCGGCCCAAACTGCGGTTCGATTGGGCCGGCGGCTCGGATCCTCGAGATATCCTCTTGCCTTCGTGGCCCGACTCCCCGCATTCCCGAGGGCAAACGTGGTCGTCACCACGGAGCGGCGGACCATCGAGAGCGAGGCGCTCGCCGTGATCCTGGCCAATGCTCAGTTCTTCGCAGGCGGATGGAATGTCGCCCCCAAGGCCACGCTGGTCGACGGGGTCCTCGACGTCCAGATCATCGACACCCGGAAGACCGGAGCCCCGGCTCTCGTGCCCAAGGTGATCAGGGGAACCCATCTCACCGATCCCTCGGTGAGGAGGGTCTCCGCAGCCGAGTTCACCATCACCAGCGAGCCGGTATGGCCTCTGGAATGCGACGGGGATGTGGTGGGGAATACCCCGGTCAGTGGCCGTGTTATCCCGGCCGCGATCGATCTGAAGATCTGATCGGGCGCGACTTATACTCCCGCTCCGCCGAGGGGCGCCTACCCGGGTTGATGATGGCCAAAGAACAAGTGGAAGAGCTCACCGAGGACTTCGAGGACGATCTCGAGGACGCGCCCGTGGAAGACGTCGACGAGGACGCCATCTCCGATCTGGACGAAGACCTCGAAGAGGTCGATCTAGACGCAGAGTTCGAGGAGGAAGAGTTCGAGGAGGAGGAGGAGTCCGAAGAAGACGAGGAGGACTTCGACTCCGAAGAGGACGAGGCGGGAGGGGACCACGACGACGAGACCACCGAGGCCCTCGAGGAGCTGGAGAGCGAAGAGCTCGAGCTGCTCGACGACGAGGCCGGGGAGGCGATGCTCGTCGACGAAGCGGAAGAGCTGCGCGCCATCAGGCGAGAGGAGCTCACCATGAACGTCGACGCCCAACTGCAGCGGTCCGATGAGTTCGTCTGTCAGTCCTGTTTCATGGTGAAGCGAACCAGCCAGCTGGCGAATCGCAAGAAGATGTTGTGCATCGACTGTGCCACCTGACCGGGTAACGGTCGTCCTCCCCACCTACAACGAGAGGGAGAACCTCTCCGACATCGCTGCTGCCATCACCGCACATGGCTACCGGTTGCTGGTGGTCGATGACTCCTCGCCCGACGGGACCGGTGACATCGCCGATCGGCTCGCCGCCGAGAATCCGGCGATATCGGTCCTGCATCGGACATCGAAGGAGGGCCTGGGCCCCGCCTACCGGGAAGGCTTCGATCGCGCCCTCGCCGAGAGTGCGGAGACCGTCATCGAGATGGATGCCGACTTCTCCCATGACCCCGGCGACCTACCACGACTCGTTCGGGCCATCGAACAGGGGGCAGATCTTGCGATCGGATCTCGGTACGTGCCCGGAGGGTCCACCCCGGACTGGCCGTTGAGCCGCCGCTTCATCTCGATGGGAGGCAACCTGTACGCACGGGTCATGCTTGGGCTTTCGATCCGCGATGCAACGGCCGGATTCCGGGCCTTCCGCGCCGAGGCGCTCCAATCGCTGCCCTACCACCGGGCGGAGGCTTCCGGGTATGGGTTCCAGGTGGAGATGGCGATGCGGGCTCAGGAAGCCGGCCTGAAGGTGGTCGAAGTGCCGATCACGTTTCGGGACCGGACCAGGGGCAGTTCCAAGATGGGGACCGGGATCGTCATCGAGGCCATGAGATTGGTCACAGTGTGGGGTGCTCAGCGTCTGATCCGGGGCCGGAGCCCGGGATGAAGGTGACCGCTCGAAAGGCGGGCCGGGACGACATCCCGGCGTTACTCGACCTCTATCGCGGCCTCGAGGAGGAGATGACTGCGCTCCATTCGATGTGGCCGCTGGCCGACGGGTTGGCGGAGCCGGTTGAGACCTCCTTCCGCGATCTGGTGGACGACCCGGAGAGCGTCCTGGTGGTCGGTGAGTTGGACGGCTACCCCTTCGGGTTCGTCTGGGCCAGGGTCGAGCAGATCCTTCCCCAGGCAGGAGGAGCCGAGGTTGGATCCATCAGGCTCATCTATGTCGCGCCGGGCGCCAGGGAAGTCTCGCTAGGGGAGGAGATGAGGGACTACACCATGGACCTGCTCCGGGAGCGTGGCATCTCCAGGTTCGACGCCCACGTCCTGCCCGGTCATCGTCTCGCCAAGAACTTCTTCGAGGCGGGCGGGTTCTCCGCCCGATCGATCATCATGCATCACGATGACGCCCGTGACCGATGAGCCTCCCGTCGTCGGGGTCGGGGTGGTCCTGGTCGATGAAGGGCGCATCCTGCTGGTTCAGCGCGGCCACGAGCCGTCGAGAGGGTCATGGGCCGTGCCCGGGGGGAAGATCGGCAAAGGAGAGACGTTGCGCGAGGCGGCAGCCAGGGAGGCATTGGAGGAGACGGGATTGGTCGTCGACGTGGGAGACGTGGTGTGGGTGGGCGAGCACATCTCCGACCACGGGCACATCGTCCTCATCGATTTCCTGGCCTCGGTGGTCGGCGGCCGGCTCGCCCCGGGCGACGACGCCGATCGGGCCGAATGGGTCCCCCTCGACGAGGTGGGTGGATATCCCCTGACCAGCACCATGTACGAGTTGATCGACATCCTCCGCACCCGGCCAGGGTCATAAGCTGCGCTTCATGAGCACGGGCCCGGTTGAGCTTCTTCAGGAGCTGATCCGGAATCAGTGCGTGAACGACGGGTCACCTGAAAGCGGCAACGAGGCGCGATCGGTGGCCACATTGGTCGACTTCATCGGGCTCGAGGGCGAGATCGTGGAGCCGTCGCCGGGACGTCAGTCGCTGGTCTATCGCATCCAGGGCCAGGATCCGGACTCACCCTCGATCGCCCTCGTGCCCCATCTCGACGTGGTCCCCGCCGGTCGTGAGGGCTGGTCGGTGGACCCCTTCGCGGCCGAGACCCACGACGGCTTCGTCTTCGGGCGTGGAGCGGTCGACATGCTGAACGTCACCGCTGCGATGGCGTGGGCTGTGAGGCCCTATTTGACCGGAGAGAAGAAGGCCCGAGGTGACCTCGTCTTCGCCGCCGTCGCCGATGAGGAGGCCGGGGGCCGACTGGGGGCGATGTATCTGGTCGAGGAGCACTGGAGCATGGTGGCATCCGACTACTTGCTCACCGAGGTCGCTTATCCGGCCTTGACCGCCGCCGGGCAGTCGACTGTGCCCGTCTCGGTGGGGGAGAAGGGAGCTTATTGGTCCATCCTGGACACCGTGGGGACACCGGGGCATGGCTCGGTCCCGTACCGGGCCGACAACGCCCTGGAGAAGCTCGTCCTCGCTCTGGCGGGGATCGTCAACACCCCGGCTCCCGCAACGGTCACCCCCGAGTGGCTCGCCTTTCTCGACCACCTCGCCCTCGACGATGCGTCGAAGGAGCGGCTGGGCGACGTCGACCGTCTCGACGACGAGATAGATCGCATCTCGGGAGAAGACCCGGCGCTGGCCCGTTACATACACGCCGCCACGCATCTCACCATCTCGCCGAATGTCGCCCGGGCGGGGGCCAAGACCAATGTCGTGGCCGATCGCGCCCGGGCCCAGATCGACATCCGTGGTCTTCCGGGCATGGATCGCGAGTATGTCGACGCCCATCTGCGAAAGGCGATGGGCAGCGCCTCCGGCGATGTGGACATAACCCCGGTGATGGACAACGACGCCACGGTCTCGGCGGTGGGCAATGCCCTGTGGGAAGCGATCGGGGACGCTGTCGAGGACCTCGAGGGTCACCGCAGTCTGACGCCGACGATGATGACCGTGGCCACCGATGCCCGCTATTGGCGGGCGAGGGGAACTGTCTGCTACGGGGTGGGCCTCTTCGACGATCGGATGGCGTTCTCTGAGATGCTGTCGCTCTTTCATGGGAACGACGAGCATGTGTCGGCCCGGTCCGTGGAACGGACCGCACAGCTCTATGAGCGAGTGTTGGAGCGGTTCTTCTCCCCCGGATGAACGTCATATGTGACATAGATGGTGTCGTCTATCGCGGGGATCAGCTGATCGCGGGCTCGGACCTGGCATTGGGGCGTCTGGCACGGGCCGGCATCGGCATCTGGTTCGCCACCAACAACAGCACGAAGACTCCCGAGATGGTCAGCGCCCGCATTACCGAGATGACAGGTGTAGACGTCCCGCCGGAGTCGGTAGTCACGTCCTCGGAAGCGGCGGTCGGGATGCTCGACGAGGACGAGCGGCCGGTCATGGTGCTCGGCTCGAGTGGGATCAGCGGCGCGCTCGCGCTGGCCGGGGTCGAGACCACCGAAAACCCCACTGAGGCCCGGGCCCTCCTGGTTGGCCTGGATTTCGACCTGAGCTACGACCGCCTCACCCGGGCCGCCGACGCAGTGCGGGCCGGTGCCCGGTTCATCGCCACCAACACCGACCCGACCTACCCGGTGGCGAGTGGTCTCCTGCCCGGCGGTGGCTCGATGGTGGCGGCGGTGCAGACCACCACGGGTGTATCCCCGGAAGTGGCGGGAAAGCCGCATGCGCCGATGAGGGCGCTGCTCCGCTCGAGGGGCATCGGCGCGGCGTGGGTGATCGGAGACCGGGTGGACACCGACATCGCCCTGGCCCGAGCCGAGACCGACTGGCGATCGATCCTCGTCCTGAGCGGGGTGACCGGTCATGACGTGGCATCGGGTGCGGACCACGTGGTGCCCAACCTGGCAGCTGCCGTCGATCTGTTGTTGAACGAGGGGCCGACCGCGCCAATCGGCGTCCCGTAGCCTTGGACCATGGGCGACTTCCTGTTGACTGTCGTCTTCCTGCTGCTCTTCGCGTGGGTGGCTCGAGGCTTGGTGGGAGCTCGCGAGCTGACCTGGAGGCGAACACTCCTCGCCATCCTCGTGGGCTTCGTGTTCGGGCAGGCCGTGGCCGTCCTGATCCTGGTCCGGGATTTCACCCAGGTTCAGGACATCGACGGTGGTCAGGTGCTCGCTCTGTCCCTGCCCTTCGCCCTGATCGGCACCATGGGGGCGATAGTCGTCCTGGAGCTCTTGTTCGCCCGGCCCAAGGCACGACTCGGACCCCACATACCTCATCCGTTCAAAGCACTCCGTCGTCGAGCCGGTTTGATCCGTCGCGGCTCACAGGTGACCCGCATCATCGCCCGCAACGGCCTCGCCCCACTGGTGGGTCTGCGGCGGGGTGAGGTCTCGACCCGAAGCCCCGAGGAGCTTGCCCGCCGGGTTCGCGTCGCACTCGAGGAATCGGGAGGGGTGTTCATCAAGTTGGGGCAGCTCCTGGCGACGCGACCTGATCTCGTTCCTCCGGCCGCCATGGCTGAGCTGGGACGTCTTCACGCCTCGGCGGCCCCCCTGCCCCAGGATCAGGTGGCACAGGTCATCCGAGAGGAGACCGGTCGCGAGATCGAGGAGGTCTTCGCCGAGATCGACTGGCAACCGCTGGGCTCGGCCTCCATCGCCCAGGCACATTCGGCGCGTCTGCACGATGGGCGCGAAGTGGTGGTCAAGGTGAGACGGCCAGGTCTGACAGAGCAGGTGGAACGAGATCTGGCCATTGCCCGGTGGCTGGCCAGGACCGCGGAGCGACGGACCCACTGGGGGGCCCAGTACCGCGTCACCTCGCTCGTCGACGAGTTCTCCGACGTCGTGCACGGTGAGCTGGATTTCCACGTCGAGGCTCGTCACGCCATCGAGGCGGGAGCGGCGATCGCCCGTCAACCCCGAATCGTTGCCCCCGACATCATCGACTCCCTGACATCCGAGCGAATGCTGGTGATGGAGCGCTTGTCGGGTGTCCCATTGTCACTCGATGACTCCGGGATCGAGCCCGTGCGGGGACGGCTGCTCGCCGATGCCCTCTGCGTCTCTCAGGTCCAGGCGATGCTGAAGGGGGAGAGATTCCACGGCGACCCACACCCCGGCAATGTGTTGGTCCTCGAGAGCGGTGACCTCGGTCTCATCGATTTCGGCATCGCGGGTCGCTTGGACACCTTCGAAAGAGCGTCCGTGTTCCAGATGTTGGTCGCCATGAAGCTGCAGCAGCCATCGTTGCTCTACGAGGCAATGGTCTCGATCGGTGCGGTCAGCCCGACCCGGGACCCGGATGAGATCGAAAGGGCCCTGGCCCAGTTTCTCGCCGCCGATGTCGGCTCCGGGATCCCTTCCCCGGACACCCTCACCGATCTTCTCGCCCTGACGAACAGGCTCCGGATGACCCTCCCCCGGTCGACGACGACGATGTTCCGTGCCCTGGCCACCCTGGCCGGGACGTTGGAACAACTATCGCCCGGATACCCGCTGATCGACGTCATAGCCGATGTCGGCGGGGCCGAGTTCCGGGAGCGGATGTTGCCGGGATCGGTTTCCGAGTTGGTTCAGCAGGAGTGGGCCCAGCTTGGCCCATTGCTTAGTCGCGCCCCACGTCACATTGATCGGATCGCGACCCTCCTGGAGCACGGTCGCCTCACCACACGTCTCAGGCTCTTCACCGACGTTCAAGAGGTCCGCGTCCTGGAGAACCTGGTGAATCGCATCGTGCTGGCGCTTCTCAGCATCGGGGTCGGTCTCGTCTCGGTTCTCCTGTTGCGGACTCAAGGTGGCCCCAGCCTCACCGCGATCGGTGTCGATCTGTACGAGATCTTGGGCTGGATCGGCCTCTCGTTGGCGGTGATCCTCCTGATGAGGGTGCTCCTGTCCGTGCTGCGAGTCGAGGAGGACATACAGACGTGAGTGTCGAAGATCTGGTGATCGCCAACTCGATTGGGCGATAATTCGAGGATGGACATCACTCAGGAGCAGCTGGAGAAGCTCGAAGCGGTTCTGGCGCGTCTCGAGGAGCTCGATCCGGCCGAGGTGCCTGAGCCGGCCGCCGAGCTCGCCGACCTGCTGGGATCGATCCTCGAGGAATCGGAGACGACCTGACCAGACGTCGTCTCGACGCCGAGTTGGTGCGTCGTGAGCTGGCCCGGAGCCGCAGCGAAGCACAACGGCTCATCACCGAGTCGAGGATCCTCGTCGCCGGGATGCCCACCCCAAAGCCGGCCTCGCTGGTCTCCCCGGACACTCCGATCGAATTGCAGTCGGATGAGAAGCGCTGGGTGTCACGTGGCGCTCACAAGATGCTTGCTGCTCTCGATGCTTTCCCCGTGGACCCGGAAGGGAAGGACGTCTTGGATGTCGGCGCCTCGACGGGCGGCTTCACCGAGGTGATGCTGGAGCGCGGTGCGAGATCGGTGACCGCTCTCGACGTGGGCAGGGCACAATTGCACGAGAGCCTTCGCTCTGACCCACGGGTCATCCCACTCGATCGCACCAACTTCCGACTTGTCGAGACCGGGACGTTGGAGAATGCACCCTTCCCGATCGTCGTGGCCGATCTCTCGTTCATCTCACTTTGCGCGGTGGCGGCGACACTGGCCGCCGTGGCCGCCGAGGGCGGCGATCTCATCGTTCTGGTCAAGCCTCAATTCGAGGCGGGCAAAGGTGAGATCGGGAGCGGTGGGGTGGTCCGCCGTCAGGAGACGAGAGAGAGCGCTGTCAATCAGGTCAGCGACTGTCTGGGCCGGGTCGGGCTCGGCTCCCGCGGGATCATCCGATCGCCCATCGAAGGCAGGGACGGGAACGTCGAGTACCTACTCTGGCTCCGCAAAGGCGACGACGGAGTCGCCCTGGAGGTGCCGGCATGAAGTTCGCTCTCGAGGTGCGGCAAGGCCCCGAGAACGCCCTGGTGTTCTCGGAGAAGCTGCGCGCTTCGATCGCCTCGGTCGGGGGTGAGGTTGTGGAAGACGGAGGTGAGAAGCCCGACCTGATCGTCGCTGTTGGTGGAGACGGGACTGTCCTGGCCGCGGTGCAGCGCGCCCTCACCCACGATGTTCCCGTGCTCGGGTTCAACCTCGGCACCATGGGATTTCTTGCAGTAGCCGAGCCTGAGGATCTGGAATGGGTGCTCGAGCGTCTGATCCGGGGCGACTACCAGACGGAACAGCGGATGACCATCAGGGCGACAGTGGCAGGCCAGACCGCCACGGGTGTGAACGACGTCGTGGTGGAGAAGGTCGACAGCCAGCGCTTGATCCACCTCGACGTTGCAGTAGACGGGGAGCGCTTCGTCACCTACCGGGCCGATGGGCTGATAGTCGCCACACCCACCGGTTCCACCGCCTACTCCTTCTCTGCACGGGGCCCGCTGGTCGACCCGGTGCTCAACGCGATGATCCTGACGCCGGTGGCCGCGCATTCACTGTTCGACCGAACACTGGTGCTCCCGGCTGCCAGCAGGCTCTCGATCGTCGTACAGCGCGACCGTCCGGTGAAGGTGACGGTGGACAAGATCGACATGGGTCATCTGACCGCCGGTCGCACCGTCGAGATCGAACAAGGTGAGCGCCCGGTCCGCTTCGTGCGCTTTGGGGAGCGGTCCTTCACCCGACTGGTGAGAGACAAGTTCGGTCTCGTCTGATGCTTCATCACTTGCGTGTCAGGAATCTCGGTGTCCTGGAGGATGCCGCCATAGCCCCGGACCGGGGCTTCACCGTCGTCACCGGCGAGACCGGGGCGGGAAAGACGATGCTGCTCGGGGCATTGCGTCTGCTCGGAGGTGAGAAGGCGAAGACTGCTTCGGTCGGGCCGTTTGCCGAGGAGGCGATCGCAGAAGGCCTCTTGGGCGACGACGATGACGAGGTAGGTGTGACCAGGGTGGTGCCACGGGTGGGGAAGAGCCGGGCCTATGTGAACGGAAATGTCATCTCAGCACCCACACTGGGGGAGAAGATCGGCAACCTGGTCGACATCGTCGGCCAGCACGATCGGCTGGCGCTGAAATCCCCGCAGGCGATTCTCGAGATCGTCGACGCCAGACTCGATGCGGAGGGCAAACGGGCTCGTGCGTCCTACCGAGAGACATGGGGCCGCTATCGGGATGCCCTCAGCGATCAGCGCCGGCTGGGTGGTGACAGCATGGCCCTCGAGCGGGAGCTCGATCTCCTCAGACACCAGGCGAGAGAGATCGCCGCCGCCGGGCTGGGGGAAGGGGACGACCTGCGCATGGAATCGATCGCGGCCCGCCTGAGGAACGCCGCAACGATCCGTGAGCACCTGCTCGCTGTTCTGAGTCAGCTGGATGGGATCACCTCGGGCGCCGGGGAAGTGGTGTCCACCCTCAGAAAGCTTGCCGGGATCGATCCCGCGTTCTCCGAGCAGTCGGAGGTCGCGGAGGAAGTCGATGCCCGTGCTCACGATCTACATCGAATGGTTCGCCTGCTCGCCGAGACCGTCGAGGAGGACCCGCAAGCTCTTCTCGAGCTGGAGGAGAGGCTGACCCTTCTCGGCGATCTGAAGCGAAAATACGGCCGCACCCTCGATGAGGTGCTCCAGTTCGGGAAGGATGCCTCTCTGCGTGTCACGGAGTTGGAGTCCCTACTGGCCCAAGCCTCGACCATCGGAGGAGTGGTTGCGGGGCTGGAGGCTGACCTGGCGCGCATCGGCGCCGATCTGAGTTCGGCCCGCCGCGATGCCTCAGATCTGATCGAACACGAGGCCAAGGCCCATCTCACCGAGTTGGGGCTTCCCGCTGCTCAGTTGAGCATCGAGATCCAGCCTCAGGCTCCGGGCAGGTCGGGAGCCGACCGGGTGACCATGTCATTCGCCTCCGACGACCGGCTGGCGCCTGGGCCCATCGAGGAAGTCGCTTCCGGCGGCGAGCTGTCGCGGTTGATGCTGGCATTGCGTCTTGCCACCAGGTCGCCCGGAGGCACGATCGTGTTCGACGAGATCGATGCCGGCGTGGGGGGTGCGACCGCCCTTGCCCTTGGACGCAAACTCGCCGAACTTGCCGGCGGCACCCAGGTGCTCTGTGTCACCCATCTCCCGCAGGTCGCGGCCTACGCCACCACGCACTACGTGGTGGAGCGGGCGGGGCCGCGAGCAGAGGTGCGTCTGGTGGACGGGGAGAGCCGGCTCACCGAGCTGTCACGGATGCTGGCCGGTCTTCCCGACAGCGAGCGGGGGCGGGACGCCGCCGCCGAGCTGCTCGAGGGAGCACATCGGGGTTGATTCCGGCTCCGGCCGTCAGCGGTGCTACATTGGCATTCCGTCATGGACGGGCCACTTTTCAACTCAGATCCCACTCCAAGCATCGTCACCGAGCACCCTGAGGACACCACCGGCCCGCCGACCCCCACCAAGTTCGTTTTTGTCACCGGTGGTGTGGTGTCCAGCCTGGGCAAAGGAATTGCCGCCTCCTCTCTGGGCCGCCTTCTCAAGTCACGAGGCCTTCGAGTGGTGAACCAGAAGCTCGATCCGTACATCAACGTTGATCCGGGGACGATGAATCCCTTCCAACACGGGGAGGTGTTCGTCACCGACGACGGGGGGGAAACCGACCTCGACCTCGGGCATTACGAGAGGTTCACCGGTGAGAACCTGAAGCGAACCTCGAATGTGACCTCCGGGTCGGTGTATCTCTCCGTCATCCAGAAGGAGCGACGGGGCGACTACCTGGGCGACACGGTTCAGGTGATCCCGCATGTGACCAATGAGATCAAAGACCGGATCCGCCGGGTCGGGGAACAGGACGTGGACGTTGTCATCACCGAGGTCGGCGGGACCGTCGGTGATATCGAGAGTCTGCCTTTCCTCGAGGCCATCCGTCAGTTCGGCAACGATGTGGGCAGGGAGAATGTCATGTTCGTCCATGTCACTCTCGTGCCTTACATCGCCACGTCGGAGGAGCTCAAGACCAAACCCACCCAGCACTCGGTGGCCGAGCTGAGGAGCAAGGGCATATCCCCTGACGTCATCGTGGTCCGCTCCGACCGCGAGATAGACGAGGGGGTCAGGAAGAAGATCAGTCTGTTCTGCGACGTCCAACCGCGCGCTGTGATCGCCGCTCCGGACGCTCGCGATATCTACGAGGTGCCCCTGCAACTCCATGATGGCGGCCTGGACGCCGTGGTCTGTGACCGGCTCGGCCTGGTCACCGGACCTCCCAACCTCGATGGGTGGCGGGCGATGGTCGACAAGGCCCTGTCGGCGACGGAGAGTGTGCGGATCGGGATCGTCGGCAAGTACGTCGGGCTGCCCGACGCGTATCTGTCTGTGGCCGAGGCCCTACGTCACGCCGCCGCGGGGCAAGGCCTGAAGCTCGATCTCGTCTGGGTGCCGAGCGACGAGCTGACCGGGTTGCTCGCCGACTCCTATCTCGAGGACCTCGATGGGATAGTCATACCGGGTGGCTTCGGCTACCGGGGGGTGGAAGGCAAGGTGCAGGCGATCCGATTCGCTCGTGAGAATGGGGTCCCGTTGCTCGGGCTCTGCCTGGGCCTGCAATGCTCGGTTATCGAGTTCGCCCGCAACGCGCTCGGCCTCCCTGATGCCAACAGCACAGAATTCGACCCGACGACGCCTCATCCCGTGATCGACCTGATGGCCAGTCAAGAAGATGTCGAAGACAAGGGAGGGACGATGCGGCTGGGGCTCTACGCGGCCAAGCTCGCCGAAGGCTCCAAGGTCCGTGATCTCTACGGGCAGGAACTCGTCTACGAGAGGCATCGCCATCGGTGGGAGGTGAACAACCGCTACCGCAAGGACCTGGAGAAGGCCGGGATGAGGCTCTCCGGCGTCTCACCCGACGACAGCCTCGTCGAGTACATCGAGCTCGTCGACCATCCATACTTCATCGGGACCCAGGCTCATCCGGAGTTCCGGTCCCGACCCGATTCCCCGCACCCGCTGTTCGCCGGACTGGTCCAGGCGGCAGCCGCGCGCGGCACACGCGTCGCTTCCCCTGCCGAGGCCGTGGATCTCACCATCGAGTGAGGCAGGGTCTGGCCGGGGCGGATAGCCTGGCACGAATCAGGCCAGGAACGAGGGAGGTCCAGCCTTGATCGTGGGTGTCCCCAAGGAGACGAAGACCGAAGAGCATCGTGTCGCGATCACCCCGGTGGGTACCCGCGAGCTGACCGAGCGGGGCCACACGGTGCTCATCCAAAAGGGAGCCGGGGAAGGCTCGTCGATCCCCGACGAGGAGTTCGAGGCTCAGGGAGGAACCATCGTCCCCATACCTGAGGACGTGTTTGGCGAGGCCGACTTGATCCTCAAGGTGAAAGAGCCGCAACCGCCTGAGGTCGAGATGCTCCGGCCCGGGCAGGTCCTGTTCACCTATCTCCATCTCGCCGCCTATCCCAAGCTGGCCGCCGGCCTGCTCGGAGCCGGCGTTGTAGCCATCGCCTATGAGACGGTGCAGCTCCCGGACCGGTCTCTTCCCCTGCTCGCCCCGATGTCGGAGATCGCCGGCCGGATGGCCACCCAGGTGGGGGCCTACTTCCTGGGCAAGGGTGAAGGGGGTCGGGGCGTCCTGCTCGGTGGGGTCACCGGCGTCAGGGCGGGTAAGGTCGTCGTGATCGGAGGCGGCATCGCCGGGTCGAACTCTGCAGTGATCGCGGTCGGCATGCAGTCGGACGTCGCCGTGCTCGACACAGACATCGGCAAGCTGCGCACACTGGATGCGCTCTACCTGGGACGGGTGAGGACGCTCCACTCCAACCGGTTGACCCTGGAACAGGAGGTGCTGGATGCTGATCTCGTCATCGGAACCGTGCTCGTGCCCGGCGCTTCGGCACCAAAGCTGGTGACAGAGGACATGGTCAGGGCGATGAAGCGGGGCGCGGTCCTCGTTGACGTCGCCATCGATCAGGGCGGCTGTTTCGCCACCTCGCGCGAGACCACCCACACCGACCCCGTCTATCAGGTCCATGACGTCGTCCACTACGCGGTGGGCAACATCCCTGGCGCAGTCCCACACACCTCGACTTACGCCCTCACCAACGCCACCCTGCGCTACGCGGTGAGTCTGGCCAATCACGGTGTAACCGGTGCCCTTGAAGCGCACCCCGAGCTCGTCGCCGGCATCAATGTCGTGGGCGAGGCGGTCTGTCACCCAGCCGTCGCCGAGAGCCTGGGAGTTGCTCACGTCCCGCCACGTGAGGCGCTCGCCTCGGTTTGAGCCCGGCCCGCCCGACCCTGTCCGAGGGCATCGACGAATACCTCCTCGCCCTCGACGTCGAACGGGGGCTCTCCGCCAACACGATCCAGGCCTACCGGCGAGACCTGAGTCAATACCTGGCGTACCTGGAGGGAGCAGAGCCCGACCAGGTCTCAGTCGAGCGCTATGTGACACATCTGAGGTCTG
Source organism: Acidimicrobiia bacterium (assembly GCA_048595045.1). Classification (GTDB taxonomy): domain Bacteria; phylum Actinomycetota; class Acidimicrobiia; order Spongiisociales; family ZC4RG35; genus JARDZU01. Next base: position 14,334 of record JBMDXS010000241.1, on the reverse strand, counting down.
CCGATCTGGCCTCTTCGACGGTGGGGCGCAAGCTCGCCGCAATCAGAGGGCTGCACCGGTTCATGGTGGTGGAGGGGCTCCGTCGATCGGATCCGACCCTCTTACTCGAGTCTCCACGCCGCCCCGAGCCCTTCCCCAAGGCACTCACTGTCGACCAGGCGATAGCGCTGGTCGAGGCGCCCGACCCAGGCTCACTCAAAGGGAGACGTGATTCCGCGCTTCTCGAGTTCCTCTATGCCACGGGCGCCCGGGTCTCGGAGGCCGTCGGCGTCGATCTCGGCCACCTCGATCTCGATGATCGTGTCGTGCTGGTGACCGGGAAGGGCGCCAAACAGCGTCTGGTTCCCATCGGCGGGAAGGCGGTCACTGCGCTGTCGAGATGGCTGCCGGACCGGCTCTCACTGGTGAGGCGAGGACAGCGGGGTGACCCTGTCTTCCTGAACCTCAGGGGTCGCCGTCTCAGCCGCCAGGGCGCCTTCGACGTCGTCAGAGCCAACGCCCGACGTGCCGGGATCGAAGGCGACGAGGTGTCACCTCATGTGCTGCGACACTCGGCAGCCACACACATGGTCGAGGCCGGGGCGGACCTGCGGACCGTACAAGAGATCCTGGGTCACGCTACGATCTCGACAACCCAGATCTACACGAAGGTCAGTCCTGCCCATCTCGTCGAGATCTACGTCCAGGCCCACCCGAGGAGTAAATGACAACGTTCGACATCGCCGGTGCCGAGAAGGCCCTTCGTGACCAGCGCGAGCATCTCGTTCACCAGCTGGCCGACCTCGGCGCGGCCGAATCGGGTGACCTGAACGCCGACATCGACTTTGGAGGGAGCTTTGCCGATGCGGCCGCGGTTACCGCCGAGAGGACGGAGGTCCTCGGGGTGGTCGAAACCTTGAAGGCCCAGCTCGAGAACGTCGATCGTGCCCTGGCGAAGGTCGCATCCGGAACCTACGGGATCTGTGAGGACTGTGGCAAGGAGATCTCGTCGGCTCGTCTCGAGGCGCGGCCCGAATCGATCCGCTGCATCGACTGCAAGACAAAGGCCGCGGGCCGCTAGCGCGTGCCCGGGTCACTGGGCCATCTCACCTCGCGGTTCTTCGAGGTTCTCTACGCGCAACCGCTGCGGTCGGAGGAGGTCATGGAGGTCGAGTCCTGGCTGAGCCCGGCGCAAGCCTGGTTGTTCTTCTCGCAGACGACACCCGATCAGCGTCACGGGTACCAGGCCGCCCTGGTGGCTCGCGACGCCGGCCTCGGCCCAACCGGGATGAGGGCGGCCCTGCTCCACGACATCGGGAAGCGCCATGCGCGTCTCGGGGTGATCGGACGCAGCATCGCCTCGCTGGTGATAAAGACGAGGCTTCCACTGACCAAGCGGTGGCGGTTGTACAGGGATCACGGCCTCACCGGAGCGAGTGAGTTGGCCGCCCTCGGGTCGGAGCCGTTGGTGGTCGAGTTCGCTCGCCATCATCACGGTGATCGTCCTCCGGCGGTCCCGGAGCCAACGTGGCAGGCCCTCCTGCTCGCGGACCAGCCGGCAAAGACCGAGCGAAAGAGAGCGGTGGAATAACCTGGGCACGCCGATGACGTTCCACGTCAAGACAACAGTGTTCGAGGGCCCGCTCGACCTCCTCCTCCAATTGATCACCAAGCATCAGGTGGAGGTCACTGCAGTGGGTCTGACGGACGTCGTAGGTGAGTATCTCTCCTTTCTCGAGGAGATGAAGGATCTCGACCTGGAGGTGACCTCTGAGTTCCTCCTGATCGCGGCCACGCTCATCCAGCTCAAGGCCCAATCTCTGCTCCCCGGTCGTGGTGATCTCGAACTGGACGAGGAGCTGACCCTTATGGAGGAGCGAGATCGTCTGCTCTCGCGATTGCTGGTGTGTGTCACCTTCAAGGACGTTGCCGCGGTTCTGCAACGCCGGATCCAGGACACGAACCGCTTCGTCCCGAGGGTCAGCGGGTTGGACCAGGTGATTTCCCCCCGACCCCAGGACCTGGCCATCCCAATCGGCATGGATGAGATGGCGGCCATGGCTTACCGGGTCTTCTCGCGCCAGGCGGCGGAACCCGATCTGGACCATCTGGACCTCGATCTGCCCTCGGTCGAAGCAGCGATCGACGAGCTACGAGCCCGGGTATCCGATCTGAGCTTGGCCACATTCGGGGATCTCACCGCCCATTGCTCCCGGCCGGTCGAGGTCGCGGCCTATTTCCTGGCCGTGCTCGAGCTGGCACGGTGGGGGTTGATCACCGTGTCACAGGAGGACTGGCTCGCCGACATCGTCGTCGCGCATCGGGGCGACCCCAGCGCCGCTTTCAGTTCGGAGTGGGCATCTTGAGGGACCTGGCTGCCCTCGAGGCCGTCCTCTTCGTGACCGAGGCTCCCGTGCCTTTGGGCGAGCTGGCCGAGGTCCTGGAGTTGCCGAAAGGGCGGGTGGAAGACCTTCTCAGCGAGCTGGGCTTGGAGTTGGCCGAGCGTGAGTCCGGTCTGATGCTGCGAGAGGTCGCGGGCGGCTGGAGGTTGTACAGCCATCCCGAGGCGTACCCGTTCCTCGAGAGATTCTCTGCCTCGGCCACGGCACGCAAGCTCTCGCCGGCGGCCCTGGAGACGCTCTCGGTCATCGCCTATCGCCAACCGGTAGCCCGAGCCCAGATCTCCGAGATCCGGGGAGTCGACTCCGACTCGGCCGTTCGGACCCTCGAGCGGCTGGGGCTGGTGGAGGAGAGAGAGCGTCTCAGCATCCCGGGCAACCCGGCCGTATATGTGACCACCGACCTCTTCTTGGAGAAGATGGGGCTCATGACATTGGCCGGTCTGCCCCCCCTCGCCGACCATATCCCGCCCCCTGACACCGTGGAAGCGCTCGAGGAGACTCTCCGCCCCGGGCACCCCTGATTGCTGTGGCGGATTCGATCCGCGTCCAAAAAGCAATCGCCGCCGCCGGCTTGATGTCACGACGTGCCGCCGAGGACATGATCAGGCAAGGCCGGGTCAGTGTCGACGGCGCCACCGCCAACCTGGGTGACCGCGTTGATGTCGAATCGCAGACGGTGGAGCTGGACGGGGCGCCCATCCCGGTCAACCCCGATCTGGAGACGCACCTGCTGTACAAGCCATTCGGCGTCATCTCGTCGGTGGCCGACCCCGAGGGCAGACCAACCGTGGTCGACCTGGTCGACAGCAGCGTGCGTCTGTATCCGGTCGGTCGTCTCGATTATGACTCGGAGGGCCTCATTCTCCTGACCAACGACGGCGAGCTCGCCAACAGGGTGACCCATCCCAGATATGGGATCCTGAAGACCTATGTCGCACTGGTCGAGGGCAGCCCGGGAAAGAAGGACATCCGTTCGCTCCTCGACGGGGTGGATCTGGACGACGGCCCGGCCCGCGCCGTCTCGGCGCGTGTGGTGGGCCGGGAGGGATCGTCGAGGCGGGTGGTCGGGGGGCAAAGGGAATCGACATTGATCGAACTCAGCCTGGGGGAGGGCCGTAACCGTGAGGTCCGACGCATGTTCGAAGTCCTCCAGTATCCGGTGCGGCGCCTGGTGCGAACCGCGATCGGGCCCATCTCGGATCGATCCCTCAAACCGGGTGAGTCACGTCGTCTTTCCCCGGGCGAGATTCGCGACCTGCTCGCCTCCGGCGCCCCGGAGGGGCGATGACCGGGCACATCGGCGTCGAGCCCGCCCGAGGGCCGATCGAGGCATCGGTCCGCCCTCCCGGATCCAAGTCCCAGACCATTCGCGCCCTGGTCATCTCCACGCTGGCTCGCGGCCGATCCCGGCTCAGCGGGGCACTCGTCTCCGATGACACCGGGTTCGCATCTGCCGCGCTGGAGGGGCTGGGAGGGGCGATCTCGGTCGACGGCGACGTGTGGACTGTCGAGGGGACCGGCGGGCGCCTCATCGCACCCGAGGGCGTCCTCGATGTTGGTGCCTCCGGCCTGACGGCACGGGCGGTGATCGCACTCGGAGCCCTGGTCGAGGGCCGGACCACCGTGATGGGGAGGGACCGCCTCCCGGAACGGCCGATGGGAGGACTGGTGGAGGCCCTGCGCTACCTGGGTGTCGAGGTCATGTCCGACGGTGGGCACCTCCCCGTGACGGTTGTCGGCGTCGGCCGACTCCCCGGGGGAGAGGTCATGGTCGATTCCAGTCAGACCAGCCAGTTCGTCAGCGCCCTGCTGCTTGCCGCCCCCCTCGCTGCGGGCCCGCTGAGGGTCGAGCCGGCGGGGTTGAGGGGGTCACATCGCTATCTCGAAGTGACCATCGCCACAATGCGTGCGTTCGGTGCATATCCGATCCCGGATGGCCCCGGCTACAGGGTGGATCCGTCCGGGTACGAAGGGGTGGACATCGCCATCGAGCCAGACGCCTCCGCCGCGGTGTATCCAATGGCGGCTGCGGCCGTCATAGGGGGCAAGGTGACCATCGAGGGTCTGGGCTCGGCATCGCTGCAGCCGGACATGGGAGTCGCGGATGTCCTCGCTTCGATGGGGTGCATCGTGACTCAGACCGAGACAGAAACGACGGTGGAGGGGGGGTCCGGCCCTCTGTGGCCGATCGATGCCGATCTCTCCGGATCACCCGACGGCGCCCTCGCGATCGCGGTGACCTGTCTCTTCGCGCAGGGCCCGAGCCGACTGAGAGGCCTCGGCTCGCTGCGGTTCAAGGAATCCGATCGGCTCGCCGCCACCGCTCATGAGCTGGTGCGATTGGGCGCCGCGGCCAGTGTGGAAGGGGACGATCTGATCATCGAGCCGGCACCCCTCCGCGCAGGCCGCGTCGACTCGCATGGTGACCACCGCATCGCCATGTCCTTCGCCATCGCCGGGCTTCGCATACCCGGCATCGAGATCGCCGACCCAGGCGTTGTCGCCAAGACCTGGCCCGGGTATTGGGAGGTGCTCGCAGAGATGGCGGGGGGAACGATCTGACCAGAACGTCGCGGGGCCGCGGGCCGCGCTAGGTTGCCAGGCGCGGAGAGACGGGCCCGGTCCCACAAGCCCCCATTGTCCGAATACCCCCATAAGGACACCCTCTGGAGGCCGGGCCTCCTCCGCAGCCCGATAGGCTCCCGGGTCTGTGACCGATCTCATCGTGACCCTCGATGGCCCGGCGGGGACGGGGAAGAGCACGGTGAGCAAGGCGGTAGCGGACCGTCTCGGCCTGCCCCGGCTCGACACCGGGGCCTTCTATCGGGCCGCCGGCCTGGCGGCACTTCGGGCAGGAGTGGATCCCGACGACCATCGAGCGGTGGCCGACGTCGTGGCGGGCAAGGTCTTCGACCAGGAAGAAGGTCGGATGTACCTCGACGGTGAGGATGTCTCGGCCGAGATCAGGGGCCGGCCCGCGACTGCTGCGTCTTCACTGGTCTCCGCCCACCCCGACGTGAGAGCCCTTCTGGTGGTCTTCCAGCGGGAGTGGGCGGCCCGTCACGAGAACCGGGCCGTGGTGGAAGGCCGTGATACCGGCTCGGTCGTGTTCCCCCACGCCACGCTGAAGATCTACCTCGACGCCCGTCCCGAGGTGAGGGCCCAACGGCGGGCGGCGCAGACCGGCCTGGATCGTGCCGCAGTCCTCGACGAGCTGAGCGATCGCGACCGGCGGGACTCGACCCGGAACGCATCTCCACTGATCGTCCCAGACGGGGCGGTCATCATCGACACCTCCGACATGACAGTCGTCGAGGTGGTGGAGATGATCGTCGACCTGGCGAGACGCGTCGCTGCCTGATCGAGCCCTCGGGCTGTTGGGCGGCGGCCTACCTACCATGTCGTCATGACCGTGGAGAGGGTGCTCGTCGCAGAGCCCAGGGGTTTCTGTGCCGGGGTCGAGATGGCCATCAAGGCCCTGACCTGGATGACCCGCATCTTCGATGGACCCGTCTATTGCTATCACGAGATCGTCCACAACGAGTGGGTGGTCAAGGCTTTCGAGGGGGTCGGGGTCGTTTTCGTCGACCACATCGATCAAGTCCCGGAGGGGGCTCCCCTGATGCTGTCCGCGCACGGTTCTTCGCCCGAGGTCGTGTCCGGTGCCACAGCCCGGGCAGCGGTCGTGATCGATGCCGTTTGCCCGCTGGTGACGAAGGTCCATCACGAGGTCAAGCGCATGGCCCGTGACGGCTACGACATCATCTACGTCGGCCATGAGGGCCACGACGAGGCCGTGGGGACGGTGGCCGAGGCCCCCTCCGCGATCCAGCTCGTCGAGCCGGAGACCGGTCTGGGCGACTACCAGCCCAACGATCCCGCCAAGGTGGCCCTCCTCGCTCAGACCACCCTTGGGGTGCATGAGTGGATGGCGGTCATGGACGACGCCCGCCTCCGCTTCCCCCAGCTTCAGATGTCCCGGAAGTCGGATCTCTGTTACGCCACGACCAATCGCCAGGACGCGGTCAAGCAGCTGGCGGCAGAGTGTGACCTCGTGCTGGTGGTCGGTTCCCACAACTCCTCCAATACCCAGGCCCTGGTCCGGGTGGCCAGGGACCACGGGATAGCCGCCCATCGCATCGACTCCGCCGACGACATCGAAGCCTCCTGGCTCGACGGCGTAGCCGTCGTCGGCCTGACGGCCGGGGCATCGGCGCCGGATCATCTCGTTCAGGAGGTCATCGATCGCCTCTCCCCGACGGAGGGCTTCGAGCTCTGGTCGACCATCGAGGAGCAGGAGTACTTCCCCCTCCCCCCTCAACTGAGGTCGTTCGTCACCACGCTGCAGCAGCTGATCGAAGCCGGGGTGACGGCCCGAGATCCCGGTCGTGACGGGTGGCTGCAACGTGACCGGGATTGGACCGCCACCGAGGCCCTCGAGGTGGTCAGCGCCTGATTCTCCGGCTTGGGCTCCGCCAGAATGACTTGGAGGATCTCTGATTGAGCCAACTACCAGTCGTAGTCGTGGTGGGACGCCCCAACGTGGGCAAGTCGACCCTGATCAATCGGATCATCGGGGCGCGAAGTGCCGTGGTCGAGGAGATCTCCGGCGTGACCCGTGACCGGCGCGAGTTCGAAGGCGATTGGGCCGGCCGAGACTTCGTCCTGGTGGACACCGGGGGATGGGAGCTGAAACCCTCTGATGACATGGGGATCTCGATCAAGGAGCAGGCCGAGGCCGCCGTATCGGGTGCGGATGTCGTGATCTTCGTCGTCGACGGCACCTCCGAGCTCACCGATGACGACACCGGGGTGATATCCGTGCTCCGCGCCGCGGACATCCCCGTGATCCTCGCCGCCAACAAGATCGACAACCACGACCTGGAGGGGAACATCGACCGGCTATGGGGTCTTGGTCTGGGTGACCCTCTCCCCATCAGTGCGTACCACGGCCGTGGCGTCGGTGAACTGCTCGATGTCGTGGTCTCCTCGCTCCCCGAAGAGATCGTGGTCGCCCCCGACAGCGGGATCCCAAGGGTCGCGATCATCGGCCGCCCCAATGTCGGGAAGTCGACCCTGCTCAACAAGCTGGTCGGCGAGCATCGTGTGATCGTCTCGGAGACGCCGGGCACCACCCGGGACCCGATCGACGTCGAGGTCCAGTTGGACGGAGGCAGATACCGCCTCATCGACACGGCCGGCATCCGCCGTAAGCCCCAGATCACGGAGGATGCGGACTTCTACGCCGTGCTTCGGGCCAGGGAGGCGCTCGACAGCGCCGACGTCGCCCTGCTCCTGGTCGATGCCACCGAGGGTGTCACCCATCAGGACCAGCGGATCGCCGCCGAGGTCGTCGAGGCAGGGGTCGGCCTGGTCATCGTCCTCAACAAGTGGGACGCCCTCGACGACGAACAGCGCGAGCTCACCGAGAAATCTCTTCCCGACCGGTTCGGTTTCGTCGGCTGGGCGCCTGTCATCCGGATGTCTGCCCGGACCGGTTCTCGAATCCAACGGCTACCCGCTGCCATCGAAGCAGTGCTGGAGAGCCGGACCACGCGGCTGCCCACCGGCGTGTTGAATCGCGCCGTCAGGAAATGGGTGGCGGCTCACCCGCCCCCGGTGCGGAAAGGGCGTCGACCCAAGATCCATTACGTGGTGCAGGCGGGCACTGCGCCGCCGACATTCGTCGTCTTCCTCTCCGGGGGCACGTTGGCAGACGACTATCTACGTTTCCTCGAGAACCGTCTGCGGGATGAGGCGGACTTCACCGGCAACCCGCTCCATATCATCGCCAGGATGGGGGAGAAGCAATGAGCGACGATCTGCTTCCCGATTCCGACGGAAAAGAGGGCGAGACGGAGGTTCCCACTCCGTTCAGCTTCAAGCTGATGATCGTCCTGGCCGTCATCTACCTGGGTTGGAGACTCGTCCAGGGCATCGTCTGGCTGGTGCAGCGACTCACCTGACTCCTCCGTCATCGGCGAGGAGGACGGCGGCTCTGAGGAGGGACGCAACCGTCTTGGCGTCGGCTATGCGCCCGTCGGTCGCCATCGAGAATGCCTCGTCGAGTGGGATCCGCTCCACCTCCAACACCTCGTCTGCCTCCAGCGCCGGGCCTTCGGCCACCGGCCTCAGGTCTCGGGCCAGATACAGCCAGATCCGCTCGTCGGTGAACCCCGGGGTGGTCAGGATGGAACCCAATCCGACCAGTTCGCCGGCTTCCATCCCGATCTCCTCGACGATCTCGCGGCGGGCACAGGCTTCGGGGTCCTCGGGGCCGTCCAGCTTCCCGCCAGGCACTTCGAGCAGCCATCCATCGGCGGCATAGCGGTATTGCCGAACGAGCAGTGCGTAAGTCAGGCCGTCCTCGGACGTCTCTATCGGCAGGGCAACCGCCGCTCCGGGATGGCGGATCATCTCCAGCTCGGTGACGTTGCCATTGGGCAACCTGACCCGATCCACAGAGAGGTCGACGACACGACCCCGATAGATGTGCCGGGACGAGATCAGGCCCGTGCCCTGGTTCGGCTGGGGATCGGCCATGCGGCATCGTAGACAGCGGCATTCAGCCTCCCAACGTCCCCGGTCCCGGCATGAACCGCCCGATTCTGGCGTCGTGGGGTTTGCCTGATCGGGCGATCTCTGCGCCCCGGAGATAGGTGGCCACCACCGATCCCTGGAAGACGCGGCCCGAGTACGGGCTCCATCCCGCCTTGGACAGGATGTCCTCGTCGCGCACCTCCCACCGGTCAGCCGGGTCTACCAACACGAAGTCCGCGTCCGATCCCTCTTCGAGGGAGCCCTTGCCCTGCAGCCCATATCGCCGGGCGGGTGCCCGGGAGTAGAGGTCGGCGACGGTCTCGATCTCGAGCCGCCCGGTCAAGGCGGCATCGAGCAGGAAGGGGAGTGTCGTGTCGAGGCCCGGGAGCCCGAAGGGGGCGGACCAGATATCACCGTCGGCCTTCTGGGCGAGGGTGGACGGCGCATGATCGGTGGAGAAATGCGAGAAACTCTGGGAGCTCATCATGGCCCACATGGAGTCACGCTCCTCATCGGTCCTGATCCGCGCCGGTGGCGTGAACTTGCGCAGCGCTCCGTGCTCTTCCACCTCTCGCTCATCGAGGGCGAAGTACTGGGGGCAGGCCTCGGCTACGACATCCGCCCCCCGGCGCCGCGCCTCGGCGACGATCTGGGCCCCGATCGGGTTCGAGACGTGTGCCACGGTGACCTTGGCCCCGGTCATCGAGGCCAGCGCGGCCAGGCCCGCGATCGCCACGACCTCCGCCTCACGTGATCGCCATTCGGTCAGTAGCCCCGGATCGGCTCTTCCGTCGCTTCGCAACCTCGTTTCGGCGAACCGGGTGAGCTGCTCGTCCTCACAGTGCACCAGCGCGTTGCCGCCGAAGGAGGCAAGGCTCTCCAACGCACCGAGCAGGTCGTCTCCCTCCACGGCGGGGACACCATGGGTGGTGCAGGTGAAGATCTTGAAGAACGCCACCCCTGCTCGCCACAACTCGCTCATGCCGCCCAGGTCCTCGGGCCAGAGGTGTGCCGCCAGCGCGTAGTCGACGTTTGACCTGTCCTCGAGATGCCGCAGTTTCTCGGCCAGGTCGCCCGGGCTCCTCACCGGCCAGGCGTGGGTGTGCTCGACGATGGTGGTGACACCCCGTGCCGAGGCCGCCGCGGTCCCGGTGGGGAAGTCCTCACGATCGGTGGGGCCCGGGTCCATGAGGTGCACGTGGGTGTCGACCATCCCGGGGAGGACGATCAGACCGCCGGCATCGACGACCCTCCCCGCCGCAGGGAGGTCACCCACCGCCGAGATCTTCCCGTCCGTGATGCCCAGGTCGCCGACATGAGATCGTCCCGGCAGCACGAGGAGGCCACCCTTGATCGTCAGGTCGAAAGCCACCGCTAACTCATCACCCTGCCACGGACCATGGCCGCACCCCTGATTCGCCTGCTTGTCATCTGCTTCTCGTCGGGTCCGACGAATCTAGGCGGGGGCGGTAGGCCGGGGAGTACGATGCCGACCGGCGGTCGAACTGAACTGAGGGAGAACCATGAAGAAACACTTGATAGTCGGCGTCGCCCTGGCGATGCTGCTCGCCGCTTGTGGAGATGACACGGGCACCACCACCACCACTGGTGGCACCGAGACCACCGCAGGCGCAACTGAGACCACGGCAGGCGCCACGGACACCACGGCAGGCGCCACGGACACCACGGCGGCAGCGGCCGGTGGCATGGAGGAACTGATCGCCGCCGCTCAGGAGGAAGGGACTTTGACCACCATCGCCCTGCCTCATGACTGGTGTGGCTACGGCGAAGTGATCCAGGGCTTCAAGGACGCATATGGCCTCGAGGTCAACGAACTCGATCCCGGTGCCGGCTCGGCAGAGGAGCTCGAGGCGGTTGACGCCAACAGGGACAACCCGGGCCCTCAGGCCCCAGACGTGCTCGACATCGGCCTCGCCTTCGGCCCCCAGGCCAAGGAGCAGGGGCTGATCCAGCCCTACATGGTGTCCACCTGGGACGAGATCCCCGAGGATGCCAAGGATCCCGAGGGCTACTGGTATGGCGACTACTACGGGGTGCTCTCCCTCGAGGTCAACACCTCCGCGGTGTCGGAGCTGCCGGCTGAGTACGCCGACCTCCTCGAGCCCGCCTACAACGGGCAGGTGGCGCTCTCCGGTGATCCGCTCACCTCGAATGCCGCCATCCTCTCGGTGTGGGCCGCCGGGCTCGCCACCGGGGCCAGCGGTGAGGAGGCGGCCCAGGCCGGGCTCGACTTCTTCGCCGAGCTCCACGCCGCAGGCAACTTCGTGCCGATCGACGGAGACTCCAGGACGGTGGGAATCGGGGAGACCCCGATCCTGATCGACTGGTCGTACAACTCGATCGCCAACGACGTGAACCTGGCCGGGAACCCCGACATCGAGACGATCGTGCCCGAGGCCGGCCGGATCGCAGGTGTTTACGTGCAGGCGATCAGCGCCTTTGCCCCCCACCCCAACGCGGCCAAGCTCTGGATGGAGTACCTGTACTCCGACGAAGGGCAGCTCGGATGGGCCTCGGCCTTCTGCCATCCGATTCGGTTCGAAGCCATGTCGGCGGCGGGGACGATCCCGGCTGAGATCTCCGAACAGTTGCCCAGCACCGAAGGCGCCTACTTCCCCTCCATCGAGGAGATCGAGGCCGCGAGCGCGGTCATCGTGGAAGGTTGGCCGAGCGTGGTTGGTGTGACAGTTGAGCCAAGCCCCAGCGGCGGCTGACACGACGAAACCGGAGGCAATCGTGGGGGGCGCTCGGCGCCCCCCACTCGCCCGCTTCGGGAGCTGGCTCGGGGTGCTCCCGTTCTTTCTCTTCTCGGGGATGTTCCTCATCGCCCCGGCGATCATCCTCGCCTATCGGAGCCTCGAAGGGCCCGACGGCACACTGACACTGGACAACTACCGGGCACTCACCACCGACACGGTCATCGCTGCCTACTCGATGTCGATCAGGATCAGCCTCACCACGGCCGTGATCGGCGGTCTGATCGGCTTCTTCCTTGCCTGGGCGGTCTCGATGGGGGGCCTGCCCCGGCCCTTCCGCTCCGGGCTCACCACCTTCTCCGGCGTGGCCTCCAACTTCGCCGGCGTGCCTCTGGCCGCCGCCTTCATCTTCACCCTGGGCCGGGTTGGGGTCCTGACCGCGCTCTTCCAGCTGATCGGGGTCGACCTATATGGAAGCGGTTTCACCATCTACTCCTACTGGGGGCTCTCCCTCGTCTACCTGTTCTTCCAGATCCCGCTGATGGTTCTAGTGATGCTCCCCGCACTCGACGGGTTGAAACAGGATTGGCGTGAGGCGGCGGAGAACCTGGGGGCCACTCCCGGCCAGTACTGGAGACGGGTCGCCCTCCCCGTGCTCCTGCCATCCATCCTGGGGACCATGATCCTGCTCTTCGGAAACGCCTTCGGCGCCCATGCCACCGCATATGCCCTGACCGGAGGGCTCTTGCCCCTGGCGACGCTGCTCATCGGCCAGCAGATCTCCGGTGATGTCCTCAATAATCCCGGGCTGGGCTACGCGGTGGCGATGGGGATGGTGTTCATCATGGGACTCTCCATCGTCCTCTACTCGATCCTGCAGCGTCGCTCGGAGAGGTGGCTGGGATGACCATCTCCACCGCTCCGATACCCGTTTCGACAGACGCAGAGGCGCTTGAGACGCCGACGAGGCGAAATCGATTCTGGGCGTGGGCGATCTTCATCTTGACCGCCGTCTATTTCCTGATCCCGCTGGGAGCAACCTTCTGGTGGTCGTTGCGGGCCGAGGCCGACAAGCTCGGGTTCGAGGCATATCGTCGACTGTTCGACGATGCCAACTTCTGGCCATCATTCACCGAATCGGTGATCAACGCGGTCGCAGCCATCTTCCTCAGCCTGCTCATCATCGTCCCCACGGCCTACTGGGTGACCCTGAGGCTGCCCCGTCTCCGCCCGGTGGTCGAGTTCATCACCCTGCTCCCATTCGTGATCCCTGCCGTGGTCCTGGTCTTCGGTCTCATCCGGCTCTATGGCCGACCCCCGCTCCTCTTGACCGCCACCTACGACAGCTCACGGGTCCTGCTCATCTGTGCCTACGCCGCGCTGTCGTTCCCGTACATGTTTCGCTCGGTCGACAACGGGCTGCGGGCGATGGATGTCCGCACGCTGACCGAGGCGGCACAGAGCCTGGGGGCGGGGTGGCCCACGATCCTGCGCCGGGTCATCTTCCCCAATCTGCGCGTGGCTCTTCTCTCCGGGGCCCTGCTCACCTTCGCCATCGTGATCGGTGAGTTGACGATCGCGCTCTTCATGGCACAGCAGACCTTCGGCCCCTACATGGCCAACCTCACCAGGAGCAAGGTCTACGAGCCGTCGGCGATGGCCGTGGTGGCCTTCGCCCTCACCTGGGCGGCGATGGGCACGATTGCGCTGATCACCAGACCGGGAAAGAGGAGATGAGTGGGTTCCTGAGCCTGCACGGGATCCGGAAGGAGTTCGATGGGGTGATAGCCGTGGACACCTTCGACCTGGACGTGGAGCCCGGCGAGTTCGTCAGCTTCCTCGGGCCCTCCGGGTGTGGCAAGACGACGACTCTGAGGATGGTGGCCGGATTCGAGCAACCGACTGCCGGGACGATCCGGCTCGCCGGCAAAGACGTCACGTATGCCAAGGCGAACGAGCGCAATATCGGCATGGTGTTCCAGTCGTACGCCCTGTTCCCCAACATGACCGTCGCCGACAACATCGCCTTCGGCCTCAGAGTCCGAAAGGAGGAGGGCTCTGCCCGGTCGGACCGGGTCTCCGAGCTCCTCGATCTCATCCATCTGCCCGACAAGGCGAAGTCCTACCCCAACGAGCTCTCGGGCGGCCAGCAGCAACGGGTGGCGTTGGCCCGAGCGTTGGCTATCCGACCCCAGCTGCTCCTCCTCGTCGAGCCGCTCTCCGCTCACGACGCCAAGATCCGGGATGACCTGAGGGCGGAGATCCGCCGCATCCAGCGCCAGCTCAACATCACCACGATCTACGTGACCCACGATCAAGAGGAGGCACTCGCCCTCTCGGATCGCGTCGTTGTCATGAGCAAGGGCCGGATGGAGCAGGTAGGGGAGCCCTTCGAGATCTACAACAACCCGGCCACCGGCTTCGTCGCCTCCTTCGTCGGCCAGCTCAACCGGCTCCCGGTGACCGTCGAGGACCCGGCCCTGGGACGCATCCGCCTGGGTCGGTACGAATTGAGGACGACGTCGATGATCGAGGCGCCGGCGGGCGCCGGCGTCTCCCTGATGATGCGACCCGAGGAGATCACCCTCGATGACGCGGAGGAGAACGTCCTCGAGGGCATCGTCGAGACCGTGACCTTCCTCGGCTCGATAGTCAGGGTCCAGATCGCGGTGGAGGAGGGCAAGCTGATCGCAGAC
>JBMDXS010000240.1:0-4029 GCA_048595045.1 Acidimicrobiia bacterium | reverse complement strand
TACGCCTTCGAGCAGGCCACACGTCTCAGGCGGTCGCCCAAGTTCCTGGCCGAGTACGGCGTTGGCGACTTCCGACCTCGCGCATGAGCCCTGGGCCGACAATCACCGTCACTCAGCCGGGCAAGGATCGCCAAGGTATCTGACACATTCCTGTTCGGTGAGCTCGCGGGTGACCCGGTCGCGGGCGAGCGAGATCAGTGGCTCCGGGTCGAGCCAATAGGTCCGAACTCCCTGATCCGTGTACATCAGTGATCTGCCGTCTGGGTGAAACGCGAGTGTGGCCAATGAGTTGTTCACCACTGGTGCTCCTATCGGCGTCCCGCCGAAGACATCCCACAGCCTGACTGCTCCCTGGCGCGACACCGCCAGGACACCGTCGGGGCTCATGGCGACACGCCAGGCGATGTCGTCGAAGGCCTGTACGTCGAACACCGTCGCCTCGGCCACCGAACGCCCCTCCAGGAGGTCGGCGAGGTCGATCACCCATGCCCGCCCCCCCACATCACCAACTGCCAGATACCTCCCGCTGGGGTCGAATGCGAGATCGATGGGATCGGTCTCCTCCCAACTGGCGAAGCGTTGCCCCGTTGCCATGTCATAGAGCGCCAGGAGGTTGTTTCGACCCACTCGATCGCTCTCGATGTAGGCCAGATAGCGGCCTGGCTCGAAGGCGCCGTCAGGATTGAACTCGGCGGTCACCACGTAGCTGACCCCGAGATCGAGCACCACATCACCGCCTTCCCAATCGATGACACCGGCGCGGGTTCCTGCGTCAGGCGAACCGCTGAAGGCCAGAAAGCGCCCGTCCGGGGTGAATGCCGTGGGGTCGATCCCGTCGGCCAAGGCCGCCTCGATCTCCATCGTGTCGAGGTCCCTGACCGCGGATGCTCCCGTTGCTTCTAGCCAAGCGATATGACGCCAGTCAGGGCTGATCGGAGCGCCACCGTTCTGAAAGAGGCCTCCTGGCCAGCGCTCGGTCCGCGTCTCCCCGGTTGCGGTGTCGATGATCTCGAGGAATCCGTCATCGGTGTGAACCGCCATCGAGATGCCATCGGGTGAGACCGTCAGATCGGTGGCCGAATCGTGGTCGAGTAGACGCTTCGCGGGTCGAGGGCCCTTCGGAGACGCATCCCAGCCCAGGGTGGTTCCCATTGTGCTCACGCTGTACAGAGCGGTGCCATCTTGGGTGAACACGGTGTCAGATACCCATCCGCCCTGACCGGCCATCTTCGCCACCTCGGACCCATCGCTGGCATCGAGCAGACTGATCAACCCGTCATCAGTCGATATCGCCACCAGTCCGGCGCCGCCGTCTGCGATCTCCAGGGCCGGGGCCTCCACTTGTGTCTGTGATATCGGCGAACCTCGTTCCCATAGGCGTTGCCCGTCCACCCTTATCGCCATGAGATTCCCGCTCTCTTCAGCCAGGACCACCCGCTCCCCTTCCCGGTCAACGGCCATCCGGCCCGCCTCGAAGCCAAAGAGGTCCTCGCGATCGAGGACCTCGAGAGTCGACGGCTCGACGAACGAGATCTCGTCGCTGTCGGGTCGTGCCACCAGCAGCCTGCTCTCGTCGAGGAACATGAGGTCGCCATGCGGGAGCTCACCATCGCCCCAGCCCTCTTCAATGACCAGATCCTCTGATTCGGAGTCCCACACGGCAAGGCCAAGCGCTGCCCCCTCAATGGTCATCGCCAGCCGCCCACCAGCGGGTGACCAGGCCATGCGCCGGACGGCCTCCCAATTGCTGAAGCTCGGCTCTGCGAGGGTGGCGACCTGCCTGCCCGTCCCCCCATCCCATATGACAACCGAGGGTGGTCCGGAACCATCTTGGTAGGCCACGGCCAGCAACCCGCTTACCGCCCAGGACATCGCTGTGACTTCCCCAGGGCCGTTGATCGACCTCGAAACGCTGCCTGTGTCGAGGTCGATTAGACGGATCTCACCCGTCGAATGTTGAGGCGTGTCCATCACGTCGACGGCGATGGTGTTGCCATCGGGGCTCATCTCGATGTTGCGGAAGCCCGCCTCGAATCGCTGCTCGACTCGTGACACCTGGAGGGAGCCGTTGAGGGCGTCGATGGTCTCAGCAGGAGGCTGCGCTCCGATGGCCATCGCTCGCTCGGCCGATTCCAACCCGAGCAGGATCGCCAATTCCGGATCCTCGGACCGGACCGTGTTTGATGCTGCGCCGAGTCGCCCGATAAGGGCGATCTCCTGCTCTCGTCGAGCATGAGACGATTGCGCAATCGCCAGACCCCCCAGCGTCCCGATGGCCAGGATGGCCACAGCCAAGGCGGACAAAGCCATGCGACGTCTGCGGCGAACGTGCACACGCTCGGCTTCGGCTTCGGCCTGACTGGCGGATATGTATCGCCTCTCCTCGTCTGTGATGGCCAGGGTGCTGTCTTCGGACCAATCAACCACCTGATCGAGTCTGGACCCGCGGAGGAGATAGCTGGGGTCCTCGCCCGACGCAGCCCACTCCCCAGCCGCTACCGCGATCCCGTGTCGGACAGCGAGTTCGTCACGCCTCGAAGCCACCCAACTTTCGAGCCGCTCCCACGTACTGACCAGCGCCTCATGTGCCAGCTCGACGGTTGGGCTCCTGGTGATCGGGTGCTGGTCGAACGTAAGTAGACGACGAGCGGCGAAACGTTGAAGAACTGTCTCCAGGGCAGCCTGGTCCACCGACAGTGCCCTCAACTCACTCTGCAGGACCCGTCTACGGACTGTGGCCCCGGTATCGTCGACTGCGACCAACCGGAGGAACAACTGCTCGGCTGCCAGCCGACCCCGCTCTGAGAGCTCGAGATACAGACTGTCGGCGCGGCTGCCCAAGAGCGAGCGGATCCCGCCCGACCTGAGATAGGCCTCTGTGGTCAGGGTGTCACCGCGGCGATTATCGAAAAGCTCGGTGAGGCCATATTGGAGGAGGGGTAGGGAACCTGCCGCGCCATCGACGTCGCGGATCATCAGACTCACGAGTCCGGGCTCCAGCTCGACCCCAGCGCTATGGGCAGGGCCGGCGATCGCCTCAGCGAGTCCACGTTCCGATAGGGGGCTGATCGGGACGATGCCCGGCCGCAGAACTTCGGAAAATGACGGGTACTCGAGGGGTCGGTGAAAAAAGTCGGCGCGGATCGTGACCAGAACATGAAGCTTCGACTGCTCGTCGCCGACCGCCGTCAGCAAGCTGTCCAGGAAGAGCTTCCTGGTGCCCTCCCAAGACACCGAAGAAAAGACCTCCTCGAACTGGTCGATGACGAGCATCAGGTGGCTGCCGTCATCGGGAAGAATTCGCTTGAGAACCCGGAGCAAACCCCGTTCGTCCGAAGTCAGGTCCTCGAGGAGATCGGGAGGGTCGTCCACAGCCACCCTCCTCAAGGCGAGAGCAAGCTGCTCGAAGGGATATGACCCGGGGAACATGTCGGCCACCAGCCAGGTTCTCGCCGCCTCACCCGCTCTCTGTCTCAGGGCCGGGACCAGGCCGGCCCGAACGACGGAGGACTTGCCGCTTCCCGACGGGCCCACCACGGCAACGATGGGGTGTGCCTCGGTTGCATGGAGCAGCTCGTCGATCAGGACGTCCCGACCGAAGAAATCGGGGGCGTCGGGCTCTGCGAAGGGGCGAAGCCCTTTGAAGGGGTTACGCACTTCGGCGGATGGTTTTGGCGTGCTCGCGCCGGCCAGGGCGACGACATCGATGCCGAGGACTCGGCGAAGAGCGCGCAAGAGTTCGTCGACGCCAGCAAATCGATCGCTGGCTACCGAATGAGTCGACCGCGAGATGACCTCTTCGAGCTCAGCGGTCATCCCATCCGGTGTCGCGGTGAGGAGATAACGAATGAGCATCCCTAACGCGTAGGTGTCGGACGCCGGGGAGGGGGGATCACCCTGGAGAGTCTCGGGTGATTTGAACTGCCAATCCGGATCGGTCGGATCTCCATCTCGCTGCTCGACCAGCGCGAAATCGGCTAGGTAACCATTCCCCTCCTCGTCGAGGAGGACGTTGCCCGGCTTGATGTC
>JBMDXS010000024.1:0-3161 GCA_048595045.1 Acidimicrobiia bacterium | reverse complement strand
GAACTGGACGGCGAGCAGAGTGACGCCGTCGGTTTCATCCTTGATCCGCTTGTTCCAGACGGACCCGGTGAAGTGCTCGGTTCCTGACGGGTTCCATCCAGCGGCCCTGGCCTCGATGTGCTCCATCAGGGCAAGTTAGTTAGGAACCGAGGGCTTCGGACGCCGCCCGCTGGCCGCTCCGGAACGATGCATCGGTCCAGAGGTACTCCCAAACTTCCATCAGAGCCCAACTCCGGCGTAGCGGGGCACAGACGTCTTTGGCAGGAACCGGCGCCCATCCACCATGAGAGGCGGAGGCTCCATCGCCGAGATCAACTCCGGCACCCGCCGATACTCGTCCCAGGAAGTGACGAGCACCAGGACCTCGTTCTTGGCCACCACCGCGCCCAGATCCTCCTCGTAACCGAGTGCGGGGCGTTCGCCCAGCCAAGTTCTCGCGTTCGAGATGGCGATCGGATCGTGAGCGACCACCTGCGCGCCCTCTTCGAGGAGAGACTCGATGATGGGGAAGGCGGGTGACTCCCGCACGTCATCGGTCCCGGGTTTGAAGGCGAGCCCGAGGATGCCGACGGAAACCCCCTCCACTGATCCCAACTCGGCCTTCAGGATGCGCATCACCTCTTTCGGTTGATCCCGGTTGGTCCGGTCGACCTGCTCGAGGAGTGGCAAGGGAGCACCCAGGGAGCGACCGTGTGCCGCGAGCGCCAGGGTGTCCTTGGGCAGACAGCTCCCGCCATAACCAACACCGGGGAACACGAAGGAGGCGATCTCGGCGGGGCCGTTCTCGCCCCTCAGATAGCGTGAGGCATGAACCCCGGTCATCACGTCTGCGATGTCGACGCCTTCGATCCGGGAGCAGAGCGATGCAATCTCGTTCGAGAAGGAGATCAGGGTCGCCAAGAGAGTGTTGGAGGTGTACTTGATCATCTCCGCGGTAGCCGAGCTCACGAGAATCGTCGGGGCGGAGTAGGAGTCGTAGAGCCGCTCTATGGCCGCTGCGCTCTCCTGGTCATCGGCGCCCACCACGATGCGATCCGGGGCGGCGAAGTCCGCAACGGCGCTTCCCTCGGTCAGGAACTCGGGGTTGACACCGAGACCCAAGGTCAGGCCGATCTCGAGCCCGCTGGTCTCCTCGAGGATCGGTCCCACACGACCCGTCGTGGTGCCCGGCACCACCGTCGACTTCACCACGACGGTGGGGCGGTCGACTCTCCCCTTCAGGGCTGCGCCCACCTCACCTGCCGCCACCTCGAGCAGCCGGAGGTCGATGCCATCCTCGGAGCTCGGCGTTCCAACCGCCAACATCACTATCTCTGCCTCCGCCACGGCAGAGCTCAGGTCGGAGGTGGCGATGAGTTGGCCGGGCACGTGTTTCTTCAACAGATCGGCGAGCCCGGGCTCGTAGATCGGCGACGCTCCCCCGTTGATGTCGGAAACCTTCGACTCGTCGACGTCGACCAGCGTCACGCTATGACCTGCCTCGGCGAGACATGCACCGGTCACCAGCCCGACGTACCCGGCGCCGATGACCGCGAGCCTCATCGCTCCTCTCCTTCCTTGTTCTCCGCATACCAGAGCAGTGTCCGTCTCAGCCCATCCCGGAGCTCGACCGTTGGTTCGTACCCAACCTGTGCCCTGGCCTTCCCGATATCCGGACACCGTCGGTTGGGGTTGTCGACGAGGAAGTCCGATTCCGGGCTGGGCATGTGCACCACCTTCCCACGGTAGGCGAGCTCTTCTGCGCCGATGTCGGCCATCAACTCGGCCAACCCGGCCATGGAGATCTCGGGCTCGGTGCTGCCGATGTTGTAAGGCTCCCCAGGCCTCCCCTTCACCAGGACCCTGAAGTATCCCGCCACAGCGTCGGCGGCGTAGCAGAAGGTTCTGGTCGGGCTTCCGTCAGAGTGCATCACCATGTCTTCGTTCCTGACGATGTTTCGCGCGAAGTCGGCGATGACCCGGCCGTCGGTGATCTTCATGCCCGGCCCGAAATTGTTGAACGGTCGGGCCATGGTCACCGGCAACCCGTGGACCTGGGCGAAATTGACGCAGAGCGTCTCGCCATACCGCTTGGATTCGTCATAGCAAGCCCTGGGGCCGGTGCAGGACACATTGCCTCGGTAGGTCTCGGCGGTGGGGATCTCGTCCGGAGACGGATCGCCGTATATCTCCGAGCTGGAGAAGAAGAGGAAACCGCGCACCGGTCTCCGCCCCATGTGGGCAACGCCATGATCGAGCAACGACCTGAGCCCGGTGATGTTCGCATCCATCGTCTCGATGGGGTGCAATCGGTAATAGCGGGGAGAGGCGATGCCGGCGGCGTGGACATAGAAGTCGAAATCATCCATGTCTGCTGGTAGTGGATAGCGCAGGTCGTACTCCTCGATGGCCAGGTTGGGATCGGAGGCGATGTCCTCGATCCAACCGGGACGTCCTCTGAAGAAGTTGTCGAAGACCGTGACTCGGATTGGGGCTTGATCTCCGTTTAGCTGATTCCAGGCCAGGGGCGCCTGGACCAGGTAGTAGCCGAGAAACCCGGCCCCTCCCGTGATCAACAGGTGGTGGCCCGACATGTCTGCGAACACGTCGTGATTGGCGGTGACCATGTGCTCCAGATCCGTTCTTGCGATCGCGGAAATGCTCAACCCAACCCCACCTTCCAGCCGCCTCGTTCTCCCTGGATATTCTCCACCGAGGGCAAAGTTAGTTTCGGGTCTTGGTCATAACCAGCCAGCCCTGCGTCTCGCTCGGGCCGTTGCCCATCCGGCTTCGATCAGGCGGGTTTTCGGGGAGAAGTTTCTGCCGCTCTCAACGTGATCCCGTCGAGCTTCCAGTGTCTGCGATCAAGAATCGGAACGGGCTCCTTCTCGGACGACCGGTCAGCTTCGGGCCTGGATCCAGCGGTTGCTCGCTATCCGAGGGCTTGAGAAATCGGCATTATCAGGGCGATCGCGGCGAAGACGAGGTGGATCGCAAATCCGACCCAACCACGGCGCTCCCCCAGCCGGACGGCCTTCAGGCCGAAGTATGCGCCGATGGCGAAAGGCGTCGCCAGGACGATGGCCAGGGGCAGCACCTGCCAGATGGGCCAGGACTCGGAGAGCAACCGGTTGGCCACGATGAAGCCGACGATGGGACTGAGGGGCAGCCACCATAAGAAA
>JBMDXS010000239.1:0-2035 GCA_048595045.1 Acidimicrobiia bacterium | reverse complement strand
CACCCGCAACAGCTCATCGATGTACCTGCGGACGTCGGCCTCGGGCAGCGCGCCCGCGAACAGCGGAACCGGCTGGCCTTTGATGACACCTATCACCATCGGGATGCTCTGCACCTGCGCCGACGCGGCCAGCGCCTGGTTGGCATCCACATCGATCTTGGCTAGTACGAACCGGCCGCCATATTCCGCCGCCAGCTTCTCCAGAGTCGGCGACAGCTGCTTGCACGGACCGCACCACTCCGCCCAGAAATCGATGACGACGGGAACCGACATCGACTGCTGAAGGACCTGGGCTTGGAACGTCGCCTCGGTGACCTCGCGGACGGCACCCGAACCGTTCGATGCCGCCCCCGACGAGCCGGCCGGTGCCCTGGCCTTGAGACCCGACAGGTCGACCACTCCCGGGCGCATGAAGCTCTCCGCACTCATGTCCCCATCCTCTCGCGACACGTGGTCACAACGGAAACTGGGGCGGAAAGCCTTCCCGTGGGCGCCGACGAAGCGCCGCGTGCGGGCGAGCTGAGTACCGCCTGTCGGTGACTCGGCCCGCCCGCGCACGACGCAGTCTGGGCGTGAGCCCGGCTGTTTGCCAAACCGGGTCCGGTGAGGCGACCCGGGTGGTGCACGCCTCGGTTCGTGTGTGATCAGCCGGCTAGCTGTTAGGTGAGCGTAGTACTCGGCCTCGGCTTCTGCGGGTGGGCCGCGGCCGAGGCGGTGCATGAGTCAACTTCTACGGACTACGGGACAATCTCCCGAACGTTCTCTGGCGAGAATGACACAAATGTGATTCACCTTGGAGAGCGGATGACTCTTCACGTCGATACTTCGGACAGCGCCTGGTCAGGACACGAATTTGCAGGTTCTATGCCCCACAGGGTATCGGGGTGGCAAACACCATGGTGATCTCGCTCCTGGAGCGGCCGCCGAGATCGGTCCTCGTCGGGCCCTGGATGCTACCCGTGGACACATCCGCGTCCAGTTCCTCGGCGAGTCGATCTTGCTGTCAGGATGGGAAGGATCGGCGGTGAACCGCCCCGGGTTCACGGTGAACCCGGGGCGGTCCACGCCAGCACTGTGTGGAACTGGAAGCCCCCTGCGACCTCCTACAGAGGGCAGCCCGGCCCCGGCGACGGTTGGTCGATCCGAAGCGCCACCGGCGGCGACTGCAGCGGCACATAGTAGGAGGCGAACACCACCACGGGCTGGGCGCCTTCATTTCGAGCCAGGTGGATCTCATCCGGCAGGTTGGAGAAAGACTGGCCCGTCAGGTACTCGATCTCCGTTGTACAGTCCTCGGCGTGATAGAAGCTCAAGGTCCCCTGAAAGACGGTGACCACAGTGGGCCCCGGGTGGCTGTGCCAGCCCAGGGTTCCTCCCGGCTGGATGGTGATCCGCTGGTAGGCGACCTCAATGGGTCCCTTGGTCTTGAGCTCGACCTCCGACCCGTTCTCGAAGTCCATCGTCACGTCGAGTGGCCGGTCCACCAGGGTGCCTCGGGCGGTCTCCGCGCTGGCTCCCGATACTGGCGTGGCCAGGGCCGATCCAGCGATTAGCCCGGCTCCCAGCACAACGAGTCCCACCGTCACGAAGAGGGTTCTGCGAAGCATGGATGTCTTCCCTTCTCTTGGTCTCATCGTTCTCTCCTTCCTCCTCTCACTGTTTCGACCCTCGTGGGGTCACGCGTTAGCCCAGTGAGATGCCAGCGTCGACTTCATTTGCCCTAGATCCCCCTTCAATCCCTCTCCTTCTTGGACCGGTGACTCATGAAGATCTCCCCGGCCCGGCCGAAGTACAGGCGCTCACCGTCCCAGGACAGTGAGGGACGGGTTTCAGGAGCGGCCGTGTTGACGGCCGACCCCAGGTTCACCGGACTGGACCACGGGTCGCTGGTGGCCTCACGTGTCGAGCTGTAGATGTCGAAGGCCCCCGCTCCACCGGGCCGGGTGGAGGCGAAGACCACCTCGAGCCCGTTCTTGTTGACGTTCGGCATCACATCGTCGAAGGCCGTGTTGAGCTCGGCCACCGGTTGGGGCGC
>JBMDXS010000238.1:0-2633 GCA_048595045.1 Acidimicrobiia bacterium | reverse complement strand
CCGCGCCGCCAGGAGCCGAGATGCATCTCATAGGTAGCGATCGGGGAGCTCAGGGCGTTTCGAGCACCGCGACCCCGCATCCACTCCCCGTCGCCCCATTCGAAGCCAAGGTCCCAGACCTTCGAGGCGGTGCGGGGGGGTGTCTCGGTGTGGAAGGCGAAGGGGTCGGCCTTCTCGGCGATGTAGCGGCCGTTGACGATGTGGTACTTGTAGGCCGATCCCTGAACCGTGGACCCCACCCCGCCCTCCCAGATCCCGGACAAACCACGCGGGTGCAGCGGGTCGACGAGGGGGTCCCATCCGTTCCAATCTCCAATGATCGATACCGCGTCGGCGTTGGGCGCCCACACCGCAAACCAGGTGCCCCCGTCGACCCCATGCGCACCCAGTTTTTCGTAGAGCCTGTAGTGGGTCCCCTCGTTCCAGAGGTGGATGTCGTCCTCGCTGAGAGGGCTCGTTGTTTCGCTGGCGCGACGGGCCAAACTATCGATTCCCTGGCCGATTTCCCCACGGAGTGTATCGGTCGTCGCGCCCAGTAGGCCCGGCGACCCATGCCGCGCCGTCCGGAATCAGTCGTGACGGCGGGACCAATGAGACTTTCGGCCCATCAGGTGTCTAGTCACCGTGCCGAAGCCACAAGACCCTTCTCGTCGGGGTCCGTGGGCACGCCGATGAGTTGCAGGTAGGAAAACGGACAGAACGAAAGGTCTCAGACAATGGCATACGCCATCGAAAGCGCCGACCGACGTCGGAGACGGGCCATCCGGGCCGCCACGCCGCTCGCCGCCCTGCTCGTGGCCGCTCTGCTCATCTGGCAGGGCAGCAACGCAGCCTTCAGCGCGACGACGGACAACACCAACGACACCTGGGCAACAGGCAACATGGTCCTGACCAACAACGGCGGGGGCACCACATATGCGGGCAGCACCGCCGCCCTGTTCAACGAAGGCAACCTGAAGCCCGGCGACACCGGTGTCAAGTGCATCACCGTCCATTCCGGTGGCTCGCTGGCCGGCAACCTCCGTCTCTATCGAGGCGCCATCACCGGCACCAACAGCGCCGCACTGGCCGCGGTGATCGATATGACCGTCGACGCAGTGGCGGTCTCCGCCGCCACCAATGTGCAGGCCAACTGCACGGGCTACACCGGTGGCACAACGGGCGCCATATTCACCGGCACCTTGAATGGCATGCCGACCACCTACGCCGGCGCTACCGGCACAGCGGTGTCCGCAGGCCCCCAGCGTGTCGTCTACCGCATCGGCTGGACGATCAATGCCTCGGCGGGCAACGGCGTGCAGAGCTCCTCGGCGATCGCCAATCTCAACTGGGAGATCAACTGAGGACCGAAGGTCGACCGAATTCGCGCCAACCGGCCTCGGCACCGGACTGTCGAATCTGGGGGACGACCCCCAGACCCCCGAGGGTCCGGGCCGGGGCCGCCGGCATTCAGACGACAGACAGACCCGGATCATGACCACGATCACCGACCCGATCCGCACCGAGGTGCATGTCCCGGAGCCGTACTCATGGGCTCGACTCGTCGCGGGAATCATCGGCCGAGGCTGGCTTTGGTTCTGGGCGGTCTGTCTGGCAGTCACAGTGATCCCGATCGCCTTTGGGTGGCATCCATACGTGATTGTGACCGGCTCCATGGAGCCGGGGATCGATGCCGGAGACGTGGTGCTGGCCTCACCCCACCCGGCGATCGACGATTCGATCGGAAGGGTGATCAGTTTCGAAGATCCGGCTCGTGCCGATTTCGTGCTGACCCACAGGTTGGTCTCGATCAACGAGGACGGGACCCTGGTCACCAAGGGCGACGCCAACCCAACAGTGGACAGCGTTCCAGTGCCGAGACGGTCGGTAACAGGGTTGGGTCGTCTCCTGGTCCAGTTCGTCGGGATGCCTGTGGTCTGGTACCTGACCGGCCAGTGGCTCCTCCTGGTGCTTCACCTCGGCCTCATGGTCGGAGCAGTGGTGGCCACCGTCGCCGACCATGAGCCAAACGACCGGGGACGACCCTGGCAGCGACGGATCGACCAGCATCGGCCCCGCGACCCGAGCCGGCTCCTCAGCAGACGGCCTTCGATCCTCCCCCTGTTTGTCCTCGCAATGACCGCCGCCTTCACACTGCAAGGTGGGGTATCGACGAGCACCGCCGCCTTCACGGCGGCCACCTACAGCAACAGCGACACCTGGGCCGTGCCCAACTGGAGCTACACGAGCTCGGTCACCAGCCTCGCTCCTTATCTGTACTGGAAGCTCGACGAGACGGGGAACGCAGGCACCGCCGCCGACACTTCGGGCAACGGCCGCACCGGGTCCTACTCCCCCAACGGGCAGTCGGCGAACTTCACCCGTGTCGCCGACGGCGCCCTCGTCACCGACACCCCCGATCGGGCCGTGACCCTCGTAAACGCCAACTCATGCGTCTACACCAGCAACAACACCACGATCAATGCCCCACAGGTCTTCACCATCATCACCTGGTTTCGCACCCCGTCCGGATACGCCAACGGGGGGAAGATGGTCGGCTTCGAACGGCCCCGCACCGGGGTCTCCGCCCCGACCAGCGGCGCCTACGACCGTCACCTCTACATGGACGGCCAGGGTCGCGTCTGGTTCGGGGT
>JBMDXS010000237.1:0-7523 GCA_048595045.1 Acidimicrobiia bacterium | reverse complement strand
TGCTTCCTCGGTCAGGAGCTCGTGGCCCGTCTCGACAGTCGGGGTGGGCGGGTCAACCACCATCTCCGGATCCTGCGGTTCGAGGGAGCGGCTCCCCAGGCGGGCCAGGTGGTCACGAAGGACGGCGAGCAAGTCGGCACTATCACATCCGCTGGGGGAGAGGTCGGGCTGGGCCTGTTACGACGTGGCGTCGAGCCCGATGAACTGGTGACGGTTGGGGAGCGTCAAGCCCTGGTGGGGGCGGTTCCCAAAGGCTGATCCCGTGCCGGAGGCGGGAGTCGAACCCGCACGGGGTTTCCCCCAATGGTGTTTGAGACCATCGCCTATACCAGTTCGGCTACTCCGGCGATCGCTCCATTTTATCGGTCAGCTCTTCGGACCGACAAAGCTGTCCATGAACGCGACGTCGTCGCGTCGCGAGACCGCGATATCACGAGCAGTGGTTTGAGTCCAGTGCACCTCGAGTAGATCGAGGGCATCGGTGAAGATGGTCAGGATGTCGGTCGAGACGTTGGTGAACATGTACCTCGGATACCGATAGTGCTTGACGCCGGAGGGGAGCCGTCTGGTGATCGGATTGATGTGTCGGCATCCATCGGAGTGGATAAGACCACGGACCAACGCCCGAGGATGATCGGTCACGATGTCGCGCTGCCATCGGGCCAATTCGACGCGTCGTTCGTGCTTGCGGCCGGGCCCATGCTGGGGAAACAGACAGGGCCAGTGTTTCCAGTCTGAGTAGACCTCGACGCATCCCGCCCTCATGATGAAGCCCACTTGTTCTCTTCCTCGATTGATGACTATCGAGCTTGCGATCTCGTCGATGATGTCCGGGTACCTCAGGTCGCAGGCGATTCGCAGGCGATAGACCTGTCTCGGCATGAGCGACAGGCAGCCGTCGCCGAGATACTGACCGAGCAAGTAGGAGTAAGCCTCTTCGTCGACAAAGCCCTCATCGCAGCGAAAGCAGGTGGGCGGCGGACGTTTGCCTGACCAGAACTTGGTCCGCCCACCGCTTGCTGAGGCGAGCCCCACCCGCCAGTCACGGATCGTCCCGCGCGGAATTCCCAACCGGCGACCGACCTCACAGTCGTTGATCCCGGCCTCGATCAACTGGAGCGCTTGGCGGTACTCGGGATCCGGTCTCACCTGGTTCCAACGTAAGTGCCTGGTGTGACACAATTGCTCGTCTTGGACCGCATCCATCGTCGCTTGTTCCGTCTCAACGACCGGATCCAGTCGATCAGCCGAGAGCTGAGCCTGGTCGACGCCGAACTGGGGCATCATCGCGCCATCAACGACGACGCCCAGATGGATGCGGCCTTCGGCAATTACATCGACCGGGAAGAGGCAGGGCGGACCTCGGGCGACGTGCGTCGCTTCGAGCGCACCGCCCACTACCTCCGAGCCCGCCGGGCCAAGCTGGTCAAGACCCGAGACCGCCTGCTTGCCCGTCTGCCCGACTGACCGGCAAGACCACTACCGTCAGTTCGTGCCCACCCTCGCCCTGATCGACGGCAATTCCGTCGCTTATCGGGCGTTCTACGCCCTCCCACCGGACCTGGCTACCAAGAGCGGCCAAGTCACGAACGCAGTGTTCGGATTCACCAGGATGCTGATCCGGCTGCTCAAGGACTATCACCCCGATGGCATCGCCGTTGCCTGGGACGTCTCCAGACAGACCTTCAGGACCGAGTCGTATCCGGAGTACAAGTCGCAACGGGAGCGGGCCCCCGACGAGTTCCGCAGCCAGCTTCCCCTCATGGACGAGGTCCTGCAGACGCTTCACATCACGCAGCTGCGCCAGGAGGGTTATGAGGCCGACGACCTGATCGCCACCCTGACCAGGAACGCCGTGGCGGCAGGCTGGGAGGTGCTGATCGTCACGGGCGACAGAGACGCTTTCCAGCTGATCGAGGGGCCGGTGAAAGTCGTCTACACCCGGCGTGGCATCAGCGACATCGTCCTGGCCGATGAGGGTTACGTCGAGGAGAAGTACGGGATCCGCCCCGATCAATACGTCGAGTACGCGGCTCTGCGCGGTGACACCTCCGACAACCTCCCGGGGGTGCCCGGCGTCGGCGAGAAGACCGCCTCCCGGCTCATCGCGGACTATGGCGACCTGGACAACCTCTATTTGTCGGTCACCGACCTCACCCCCAAGCTGAGGGAGAACCTGTCCGGTCATCGGGAGCAGGTCTTCCTCAACCGCGAGCTGATGCGCCTCATCGACGACCTGGATCTGGGCATCCGGATCGAAGAGCTCCACACCCGCGAGTGGGACCGTCATCAGGTCAAGGATCTGTTCGACAGTCTGGAGTTCCACTCCATGTGGAATGACCTGGAGCTGGCTCTGCCTTCCGCCGCCACCGCCTCCGAGCTCGTCGAGGTCGAGTCGCGTCTGATCACCGCACCTTCAGAGGTCGAGGCGATGGCCGAACAGGAGGTGCTCGTGGCCGGGCTGGTCGTCGACGGGGGAGAGCCATTCGGCCTGGCCGTCTCGACCGGGCCTGGCATGGCCGCGGTAGTCCCCTTCGACGCCGCCGGCCCGATCCTCGACGTTCTCGAATCCGGTGTTGCCGCTCTCGCCGGGCACGACGTCAAGGATCTGGTGAGGGCACTGCTGGAGATGGAACGGGATGTGGAGCGTCTCGACATGGACACGGCTCTCGCTGCCTACATCGTCAATCCCTCTCAGCGCACCTATGACCTGGAAGAGCTGGCCGACCGGTTGCTGGGACTCGAGTTGGTGTCACCGGACGAGGAGGGTGCAGCGGCGGGCACCCTGCCCTTCGACTCGGGGCCAGACCTGGATCTCGAAGGACGTCGCATCGAAAGTGTGCGCCGATTGGTCGAAGTGATGCGATCCGAATTGGCGGAGAGAGACGAAGCCGAGCTGTTCGAGGAGTTCGAGCTCCCGCTGATCCCGGTCCTGGCCCGAATGGAGCACGCCGGAATCGGGGTCGACCGTGCCTATCTCGAGGGGATGGGAGCAGACCTGCGCTCCAAGTTGACCGCACTCGACAAGCAGATCCAGGAGTTGGCCGGCGAGCAGTTCAACGTGAACTCGACCGATCAGCTCCGGTATGTCCTGTTCGACAAGCTTGCCCTGCCAGTCCTCAAGAAGACATCGACCGGCAAGCCGTCGACCGACGCTTCGGTGCTCAAGAAGCTGGATCACCCGCTGGTAGATGCCCTGCTCGAGTATCGGGAGTACGAGAAGCTGCGGGGCACATATGTCGACGGCTATCTGCCCCTGGTCGAGCCCGACGGCAGGATCCGGACCAGGTTCAACCAGATGGCAGCGACGACGGGGAGACTCTCATCGGACCGGCCCAACCTCCAGAACATCCCGATCCGATCGGAGTCGGGGAGGACGATCCGACGCGCATTCATCGCCGGCGAGGGAGCCGAGTTCCTCGTCGCCGACTATTCCCAGATCGAGTTGCGGGTCCTGGCCCATATGAGCGGTGACCCGTTCCTGGTCGGGGCCTTCCGCTCCGGATCGGACATCCACACCGCCACCGCCGCCAGGGTGTGGGGTCTCGAGGAAGGCGCTGTCACCAGCGACCAGCGCCGCACCGCCAAGATGATCAACTTCGGGCTGCTCTACGGGATGGAGGCATTCGGCCTGGCCGATCGGCTTGGCATTTCCCGCGAGGAGGCACAGCAGCACATGGACGCGTACTTCTCGCAGTTCGTCCACGTCAAGGAGTTCATGGCATCGGTGGTCACCCTCGCTCGCAATCAGGGGTACACGACCACCCTCTTCGGAAGAAGGCGCTACCTGCCCGAGCTCAAATCGGACAATTTCCGGATCCGGCAGATGGGGGAGCGGATGGCGTTGAACGCGCCTGTCCAGGGCACCGCCGCCGACATCATCAAGAAGTCGATGATCGAGCTCGACGCCGGCCTTCGCTCCGAAGGGCTCGCCTCCATGCTCTTGCTTCAAATTCACGACGAGCTGATCCTGGAGAGCCCCGTCGACGAGCTCGAGGTCGCCGAGAAGCTCGTGGTGGAGACCATGGAGGGTGTGGTTGCGTTGGATGTCCCCCTCGAGGTCGACGTCGCCACCGGCCCCGACCTGGCCTCGGTGAAGAGCTGAAGGCGACCACCGTTGGCCGAGCCACCGGGCCTAATCCATTGGCTATTCGCTTGGAGAATGCGTACACTCGGCGACCTGTGGACCCAGCGTTTGCAGAGTTCCCTTCGGAGGTAACCACTCACTAATGACCAGCCAGCCACAAAACGCGCCCGCGAGCGCTCCCGAGACGGAGAGCGAAGAGGCGCCCGAGGCCATCGAGACCGAGACTCCCGTCTCCGTCGAGATGGAGGAGCCGGCAGAGGCTCCGGATGCACCGGATTCAGTAGAAGAAGAGGTCTCGGGCCGTGAGGCCCTGGTTGCCCCCGATCTGAGTGAGCTTCCCGACGACATCGCCGACGATTTCGAGCGCGCCATCGAGGCCACCGTTCTCGAGTTCAAAGAGGGCGACATCGTCGAGGGCACCGTCGTCAGCGTGGATCCCGACGGCGCGATGATCGACATCGGCTACAAGTCAGAGGGTCTGATCCCGACCCGGGAGCTTTCGATCCGCAACAACGTGGATCCCAGCGATGCGGTCAGCGTGGGGGAACGCGTTGAAGCCGTGGTGCTGAACAAAGAAGACGACGAGGGCAGGCTGATCCTCTCCAAGAAGCGTGCCATGTACGAACGCGCCTGGGGCAAGATCCAGGAGGTCGCCAAAGAGGGCGGCACGGTCGAAGGCACCGTGATCGAAGTGGTCAAGGGCGGTCTCATCGTCGACATCGGGCTCCGTGGCTTCCTCCCCGCCTCTCTGGTCGACATGCGCCGGGTTCGTGATCTCGACCCCTTCATCGGCGAGGAGATAACCGCCAAGGTGATCGAGCTCGACCGGGCTCGCAACAACGTCGTGCTCTCCCGACGTGCCTATCTGGAGGAGGCCCAGGCAGAGGAACGCAACGCCTTCCTCGATGGCCTGCACGAAGGTGAGGTTCGCGAAGGCGTCGTCTCCTCGGTGGTCAATTTCGGGGCATTCGTCGACCTCGGCGGCATGGACGGCCTCGTCCACGTCTCCGAGCTCTCCTGGCAGCACGTAAACCACCCCGGTGAGCTGGTGAAGGTCGGAGACAAGGTCAACGTCAAGGTCCTCGAGGTCGACCGGGAAAGGGAGCGGATCTCGTTGTCGATCCGCCAGACCAGCGACGACCCATGGGATGTGTTTGCCCGTGACCACGAGGTCGGCGACGTCATCGATGGCGTCGTGACCAAGACCGTCCCCTTCGGCGCATTCGTCTCGGTGGCCGACGGTGTGGAGGGCCTGGTTCACGTCTCCGAGATCGCGATACACCGGGTCGAGTCACCCGAGCTCGAGCTGTCCATCGGGCAGCAGGTCAAGGTGAAGATCACCGAGAAGGAAGATGAGCGGCGTCGCATCTCGCTGTCCATCAAGCAGGCGTCTCCCGACTGGCGGGAGAGAGAGATCCAGATGGAGGAGCAGAAGAAGGGTCGGCGTCGCCCGCAGAAGGAGTTCGAGCGGGAGTTCGGGCCTTCCGAGGAGGAGCGCCCGCCGATGCCGGTCGACGCCTCTCTCGAGGCAATCCTCCAGGAATTGAAGGAGCGCGGCATAGGTCGTAAGTGACCGCGGGGTCACTTCCACCACCGGAGATCAGCCGACCGTCGGACGCCGCGCATATGGGGCGACCGAACTATGGAATGT
Source organism: Acidimicrobiia bacterium (assembly GCA_048595045.1). Taxonomy (GTDB): domain Bacteria; phylum Actinomycetota; class Acidimicrobiia; order Spongiisociales; family ZC4RG35; genus JARDZU01. The sequence continues at coordinate 1,785 of JBMDXS010000237.1, read as the reverse complement.
GCCGCGAAACCCTCAAGACTGGCCTCATACGGTCCGAACAATCCCTGTGGAATCGGACTCGAAGCACCGGGATGGCGCCTGCCCATCGGTAGCATGTCGTCGGGCATGCGCCATCGGGTGGACTGCCTTCCCAGGGGAAATACGAAGGGGACTCAATGGGTAGGAGAGCCATCGTCTTGTTAGTGGCCTTGATACTGGCCGGGCTCGCCGCATGGGCCGTCTGGAACTATCTCCAGAACGTCGAGAACGAGATAACCGAAGGCCAGGAGATCGTCGAGGTCTACCGCGCCGGGGAGGCCATCCCCGAGGGCACGGATGGGGCCATCCTCCTCTCGGACTTCAACAGCGGCGGGACGCAGATCGCCCTGAGCGAAGACCAGGCCGAGGATGTGCCGGTCGGCGCCATCACCTCCGCCGAGCAGTTGAACCAGGTGCTCGCCGATCGCGTCGCAGCGGGCCCGATCGCGGCCGGGTCCATCCTGAACGAGTCACAGTGGACTTCGATCACGGTCGACGTGGTCCCGCTCGCCGAGGAGATTCCCTCCGGCAAGCAGGCCATGACGATCTCCACCGACAACATCAGGGGGATCAACGGGTTCGTCGAGCCAGGCGACAGGGTCAATATGATCATCACCATCGACATCCCTGAGGACCTGCTCCCCGATGAGCTGAGCGGCATCGCCGAGCAGCCGGCTGCTCCGGTCGAAGGCCAGCCTCCCACCGAAGAAGCCGTCGCGGCGGTGACCTACACCCGGTTCGTTCTGCAAGGGCTGCCGGTGATGGCCACCGGGCGTGACATCAGGCCCGACGAGGACGCCCCCGACACGGTGGAGGCCGATCCGGCAACGACCGGCGACACCACCCCCGAGGGTGAGCCCGTCGAGGAGGAAACCGGTAACGACACCACGTTCACTCTCGAGGTCACTCCTGAGCAGGCCGAGCGGATTGCCTACGCATCCGAGAACGGCTCGATCTGGCTGACCCTGGTCCCCGGCGACTTCGTCGAGGTGGAGACCACCGGTGTGACCACACTCAACCTGTTCGGCGGGAATCTGCTGGACGACATCTTTGGAAGCTGATTGAGGTTCGACCATGTCGATGGCTGAGCACAACCTGCTGGTCGTGGACAAAGACGATGACTTCGTCGCCGCGGCCAAGGAGCTCTTCGAGGGCCGGCTCCCGGTCGCTCGCTCCATAGAGGAGGCGAGTCAGACCGCGGAGTCCGGCGACCTCAGGATGCTCCTGCTCGGCCCCTCGTTCTCGAATGACGAGTCGCTGGAGCAGATCCGGAACCTGCACAATCAGGATCCGGCTCTGATCCTGATGATGGTCGCCGACACGGTCACAGCCGACCTCCTCCGTGGTGCCATGCGAGCCGGCGTCTCCGATGTCATCGAGGCCCCACTCGACGAGTCGAAGATCGAGGCGGCGATCGAGCAGTTCGCTCACGACGTGCTGAAGCGGCGCAGCGCCGGCAAGCCGGCGGCCGAGCCCGTTCGCACCGAGCAGCGGGGAGCGATCGTGACCGTGACCTCGGCCAAGGGCGGGAGCGGGAAGACCGTGACCGCCACCAACGTCGCCCTCCTCTTAAACCGGTTCCCGGACAAAAAGGTGGTCCTGGTCGACGCAGACCTCCAGTTCGGTGATGTCTGCTTGCTCCTCCAACTGGAGCCGCGGTTCACCATGGTCAACGCCGCCCATGAGCTCCATCACCTCGATGGAGAGATGCTCGACTCTTTGCTCACGGAGCACCCCAGCGGCCTGAAGGTACTGGCAGCTCCCCTC
>JBMDXS010000236.1:0-1531 GCA_048595045.1 Acidimicrobiia bacterium | reverse complement strand
CTCGAGAAGGAGTGGAGGTGGCTCGCGACGGCGATCGTCGCCGCGCTGGCCACCTTCCTCACCGCCCACGGGCTTGGTGTTCTCGAGTTCCTGCTCGACTTCTCGGACGCCGGGCCCGCCCTGGCCCTTCTCTCCGAGTGGAGACGCCCCGAGCTCCTGTCGGTGGTCTTCGCCCCGTTCTTGATCGGGGTCGGGCTGATCGTGATAGGCGCCGTTCGACAACGAGTCACCCCTCCACACCTGATCATCCTGGTTCCGTTCTTGGTCCTCGCCTTCACCGCGACCCGCGCTGTCCCGCCGGCATGGATCGCTCTGGTTCCGTTGATGGGTGTCGCCCTCGCCGACATGGCTGCCGGCGCCAGAAAGCGCTTCTCTGTGCCTGCAGCGCTCATCTTCGGCCTAGTGGTACTGATCACACCGTGGTTCATCATCTCCGACGGGTCGATCGACGAGGAGCGATTTCCAGTCGCAGCCGCCGGGGCGCTGGCCGATGTGCCCACCTTCCACGACGACAGCGCAGGCGGCTATCTGATCTGGGCGGAGGGCCCGGACCGACTGGTCTACATAGACGACCGGGCCGAGTTATACGGCGATCGCATGCTCGAATACGTCCAAGTCAGGGACCTGGAGCGTGACTGGGAGCCGGTGTTCGAGCGGGATGGGATCGGACAGGTGCTACTGAGGGCCGACGAAGACCTGGTCGACGAGCTCGAAGCCGCCGGCTGGTCGAGCGAATACGAAGACGAGGAGTTCGTCGTCCTCAGACCGTGAGGTTGGTCACTGGAGCCCGGAGCCGATCTCACTGAAGGCCGAGGACACCTGATTGCCGGCCAACCGGATCGCCAGTATTGCGATGATGGCGATGAGGACGATCAGAAGGGCGTATTCGACCATCGAAGCACCCTCGTCCTGGTTGATCCTGTCCATGACTCTGATCCAGAGTCGTGTCACGATGCCTCCCGTCGATTGGTGACCTGCTCTCCTGCACGAAGGTACGTGCTGGGTCATAACGGGGCAATGAGTCGCTAGGCCCATGGCCCCAAATGAGAAGGGACCCCCGAGGGAGCCCCTTCTTCTTGGATCTGAGCTGCGCTCAGCTGAGCCCGGAGCCGATCTCGCTGAAGGTCGAGGAAACCTCACGACCCGCGAGACGCACGGCCACGAGAGCAACGATGGCGATCAGGACAACGAGCAGAGCGTACTCAACCATCGAGGCGCCCTTCTCCTCCTGCATCCAGCTCACTACCTTGGTCCACAAAGCAAGCATGAAGCCCCTCCTTGGGTCAACGAATCTGGCTTGCATAGATTCATCGACAGCGCCGGTGAAAACCTGAGCGGAAATCGTGCAAATAGCTGCCGGGTCGCCCGCCGCTTCGACCGATCTGACGGTTAAGAAGACGAAAAAGGGAGGGTCCGCATCTGAGATGCGGACCCTCTTCGACGTCGACTCTTCGACGATTAGCTGAGGCCGGAACCGATCTCGCTGAAGGTAGAGGAAACCTCACGACCCGCGAGACGCACGGCCACGAGA
>JBMDXS010000235.1:0-34947 GCA_048595045.1 Acidimicrobiia bacterium | reverse complement strand
CGGCCACGGCGGACCACACTCCGGGTGAGGAGAGTGGCGCCGAGGGCGGTGCCCAGGGTCGCCGTGGCGCCGGGCACGCCGGACAACGTGGCCGAGCCGAGGATCTCGTCTGCAGCCAGTGTCGACACGGTGACCGCCGCGCTGTAGGCGGTGGCCCCCAGGGCCACACCGGCGAACAGGATCGAGGTCAGACGTCGGCGGACCTGGGCCGTGTCTTCGGTGTGATCAGTCTGCCTCAACCCGAGTCCCAGATTAGGGAGACGAGCGGCGGGGATACGGAGGTGGCAGACCTCAGCTATTCAAACGAGGGGCGCCGCTGCGAATGGGACAGCGAACCGACGACACCAGATGAGCACGGCTTGGTGTACGGCCGGGTCGTACTCGAGAGGAAGCTGATAATTCTGGCTTCCCACCGTCCCCTTCAGTGTGCCCAGGTCGATGTACTCGGTGGGCGTCCCGCCTGAGTATTCGGCGTCGGCCAGCAGCCACACGTAGAGGTCGGGACCGTTCTGGATGTCTGTGTCGTCCTCGAAACGCAACACAGACTCCTCTCCCTCTACGTAGACAGTGGCTGTGCCCTGCGCGCTGTGGTCGATCCCGAACAACTGCCCGGACCGGATTGCCGTCGGCTCGTCCGGCCGGGTGGTCGTGGTGGTCCCAATGGTCGAAGGCTCGGTGGTCGGGGGAGTCATAGTGGTCGTGCCGGTGGAGGCGTCGATGCCCGAGGTGGGAGTGAAGGCCTCCTCGAGGCTCTCCCTCGTCTCGACCTCGGTGAACAGAGTGTCGGGGCGAAACAGGAGGAAAGCGACCAAGGCGAGAGCCGTGGCAGCCACGGCGAAGGCCCAGCGCCGGCTCACCCTTGTGGCGGGGTCAGGACCGTGTCGATCACATGGATCACTCCGTTGGATGCCTCGATGTCGTAGCGGAGGACGGTGGCATCCCCCACCATCACGTCCTCGCCATCCACGGTGACTTCGAGGGGCGCTCCGCTGACAGTGGTGAGGGAATCCCCGTCCATGGTCATGACCATGGCCGAGTCTTCCATCATCGACACCAGGTGATAGCCGATCACCGACTGGAGCATCTCGCCGCCGGCAAGGGCCTCCTCCTGGGTCATCCCCGACGATTCGATATATGCGTCGAACGCGTCGTCGGTCGGGGCGAAAACGGTGAAAGGACCCTCGCCATGCAGGTCTTCCATCATCCCCGCCGAGTCGATCGCGGTGAGGACGGTGCCAAGGTCACCCTCGGCCTCGGCGACGGCGAGGACATCCTCACTCATCATCTTCTCATCCGTCATGGCCTCGGTGGACGAGGTGTCATCCATCATCTCCACGGTGGTGTCCGTCGTCCCCTCATCGCCGCCACCACAAGCCGCCAGCAGGGCGATCATCACAAGTGCGGTCAGTGCTCTCGATTTCATGGCTCGTCCTCCATCGGGTCAGCTCGGGCCAAAGGTATGGGGCGCACCGGCCGGAGAGGCCCCGTTTCATCGTTTGTTGAGCGTTTGTTGCGTGTCGCGAAATGGTCGGGTCAGAGTGGTGAAACTTCCCGAAACGAGAGCCCGGGTCAGGTCCCCGGATGATGCCGCCTCTTAGCATCAGGGCCATGGCCAGCACCGCACCGAGCGGCCAGCGCATCTTGCTCGTCGACGACGAGCCACGCATTCGGGAAGTGGTCGCCGGCTACCTGCGCCGCGACGGCTACATCGTGGAGACTGCCGGTGACGGGGAAACAGCTCGGAAGGACCTCGCCGGCTTCAAGCCAGATCTCGTAGTGCTGGACTTGATGCTGCCCCTGGTGTCGGGGATCGAGATACTGACCGAGATCAGACGGCATGGGGATCTGCCCGTGATCGTCCTGACGGCCCGGGCCGAAGAGTCGGAGCGCGTGGCCGGGCTCGAGTTGGGCGCCGACGACTACGTGGTGAAGCCTTTCTCTCCCCGGGAGCTGGTTGCCCGGGTCCGCTCGGTGCTGCGACGCACCGGCTCCAACCAACTCGAGGGCCCGATCGAGTTCGACGGGCTCGTGGTCGACGCTGCAAGGAGGGTTATCACGGCCGAGGGCCGGGTGGCCGACTTCACCGCCAAGGAGTTCGACCTGCTCGCCTTCCTGGTCGAGAACCCAATGAGGGTCTTCAGCCGCGGCCAGCTGCTGGAGAGTGTGTGGGGCTCTTCGCCCGATTGGCAGGACCCCGCCACTGTCACGGTCCATGTCCGACGCATCCGTCAGAAGATAGAAGCCGATCCGCAGGAGCCTCGCTGGATCCAGACCGTGTGGGGCGTGGGCTACCGGCTCGGATCATGAGAAGGATCATCTGGGCGCTACTCCTGGTGCTGGTGATCGTCCTGCTTCTGGCCGAGCTCACCATGGACGTGAGCGGGGCAGAGCGGCGTCAGCTCTATCTCACCTTCGGGCTGATGGCCGGAGCCACCCTCGCCGCCGCGATGGTGGCTCTTCGCCTCGCCACGCGATTCAGGTCGCTACGCACCAGCCTGCTGGTGGTGGCCTTCGCTGCGGTAGGCGTAACCGGAGCGGTGGTGGCGGTGGCCGCCCTCACCATGTTTATCGAGCCCCACGACCTCACCCTTGTCCTGGTGGCCATCGGCTTGGGGGTCGGTCTCGGGGGAGTCGTCGCCGGTGCGATCGCCCGTCCCCTGACCACGGACCTGGCCGCCATCTCACACACCGCGGAGCAAGTGGCGCACGGCGACCTCGCCGCCCGAACCGGAGTCGAGCGGGCCGACGAGCTGGGTCGGGCAGCCAGGGCTCTGGACGAGATGATCGACGTATTGCAAATGTCGGAGAGCGAGCGACGAAATCTGCTTTCCGCCATCGGGCACGATCTGCGCACCCCGATGGGCTCGATGCAGGCTGCCGTCGAGGCCCTGCAGGACGGCGTTGCTCCCGATCCCCCGGCCTATCTGCGAGGGCTGGGCAACGACCTCGAGCATCTTCGCCATCTCGTCGACGACCTCTTCCTACTCGCCCGTATCGACGCGGGGCGTCTCGAGCTCTCCCCGATCGGAGTCGACCTCTCCGAGCTGGCCGACGAAGCGGTCGAGGCGATCACCCCATCCGCAGCCAAGAGGTCGATCGAGGTGAAGGTGGAGAGCCCGGGCCGTGTGGCGGTCCACGGGGATCCGGCCGCCTTGGGCCGTGTCTTCCGCAACCTGCTCGCCAACGCGATCCGTCACAGCCCAACTTCGGGCGAAGTGCGTGTGGTTGTCGGTGTCGTCGGTGATCAGGCGGTCACCACCGTCCGCGACCAGGGCCCCGGCTTCCCCGAACAGAACGCCGAGAGGCTGTTCAACCCCTTCGCCCGGGCCGACGACTCGAGGAACCGGGAGTCGGGCGGCGCCGGGCTCGGGCTCGCCATCGCCAAGAGCATCGTCGAAGCCCACGGTGGCCGGATCAGCCTGGGCGCGGGCCCGGGTGGCGACGTCCGGTTCTCGGTGCCCCTGGGATGAACACCGAGCCCGGTCCACCCGATGGCAATATTGTCCCCCGTCTACCGAAAGGCCCCGGATGTTGTTCGCCAGCGCAGTCCCCATCGAGTCGGGGAAGACCGACAGATATCGGGGTCTGGCCCGTGAGCTCCAGCCCCATCTGGGTGAATATGGGGACCTCAACCGGCGCTTCGAGGTTTCCCGTCACGCCTTATGGATAAACCACGGGCGCCGTGGGGACCTGGGGGTCAGCGTCTACGACATATCCGAGGAGGGTCTGGCCCGGATGCGTCAACGGGAGTGGCGGCCCGATGGCTCCGCCTACGATCGCTGGTGGCTCGGCTTCGTCGAGGACGTGAACGGCCTCGACATGCTGCGGACACCACCGCACCTCGCTCCACCCGAACCTGTCTTCTCCTGGACGGCGGACTGAGCACCCCTCGGTCTCAACCGGTCGGGCCGAAACGCTCGGTACGGATCGACATCGGGTGATGCCCGATGTCGACGAGGGTGCTCGCCACGTTCTCGACGAAGGATGTGGGCCCGCAGACGTAGATCCGGGGACTCCGGTCGGGATCCCAGGCGACCTCTTCCAGCATGGTCCGATCGACGCGGCGGCCGTAACCGCCCCAGCCCGCCGGCTGCTCCCGGGTCAGGGTCAGGACGACCTCCGTCCCGTCTGAGCTTCCTCGATCCTCGAGCTCGTCGCGATAGATGACGTCGTCGATCGTCCGCGCCGAATAGAGCAACCTGGTCGGGACCTCGACGCCCGCGGCGAGACGATGGCGCAGCATCGCTCGGAAAGGGACGACCCCTGATCCCCCCGCGATCATGAGCAGCGGCTCTGCCATCACCGACCTCCAGACGAAGTAGAGACCGATCGGCCCTCGCATCTCCAGCTCGTCCCCCGGCTCGACGACATCGAAGAGGTAGGGAGAGACCTCGCCATCCGGGAGCCGTTCCACGGTGAGGACGAGATGGTCCTCTTCAGGAGCAGACGCGATCGAGTAGCTGCGTTGTGCCTGGTACCCGTCCTCCGCGGTGAGTCTGATGTCGACGTGCTGGCCGGGGACATGGCCCTCCCACGTCGGGCGCTCGAAGACGATGCTCTTTACCCGGTGGGTCTCGACCCTCGTTTCGAGGACCCTTGCCGCGAGCCAGTACAGAGCGGCCCCGCTCAGACTTCCGGGCCGGTGGCGAGGTGCACAGTGCGGATCCCCATCAGTCTCCCCAATACCGCTGCTCCCGCCAGGGGTCGCCATAGTCGTGATAACCGTTGCGCTCCCAGAACCCTGGTCTGTCGCCGGCCATTAGCTCGATACCCCGCACCCATTTGGCGCTCTTCCAGAAGTAGAGATGGGGAACGAGGAGACGTGCCGGCCCCCCATGCTCGGGGGAAAGTGGCTGGTTGTCGTAGCCGATGGCGATCCAGGACCTACCTCCCATCACATCGGCGAGGGGCAGGTTGGTGGTATATCCCCCGTAGCTGTGCGCCATCAGATGGGTCGCGTCTGTCTCCAGCCCCTCGAGAAGGATGTCGAGGGAGACTCCGGTCCAGTTCGTGTCGAGCTTGGACCACTTGGTGACACAATGGATGTCCTGGGTCACCGTTTCCATGGGGAGTGAGTTGAACTCCTCCCAGCTCCAGGATCGCGGCTCATCGACCACACCCGTGATCTCGAAGTTCCAGCTGTCGAGGTCGATCCGTGGGGTGGGCCCGGCGGAGAGGACCGGGAAATCAGGGGTGACGTATTGACCGGGTGGGAGCCGGTTGGATTCGACCTCGGGTCGCCTGCCGATGAAGCCTCGGGAGATGATCGCCATACGTGGGGGCCGAGGCTAGTTGCATGCAGCCGATCGATAGGATCGCCCCGTGACAGATCCGGAGCGATCCCAGCTCGATGGCACACCTGGGCCCTCGTGGAGTTGGATGGAGCGGAGGTCGACCCGGAGGCACCACGTGAGGTCAGTTTCGACAACGGCCAGGTCCGTGGGAGGGTCGGGGTCAATCGCTTCCACGGGTCCTACACGGTCACCGGAGACATGCTCGAGTTCGGACCGGCAGCTACTACCCGAATGGTGGGCCCAGCCCATCTGATGGACCTGGAGAGCAGGTTCCACCGAGCACTGCAGGGAGAGCACACGTTGCGCATCGAGACCCGGCTCGTGCTCGGTGACCTGGTCCTCGTTCTCCGGCCGGAAGCAATCGACGACCAAACCAGGCAGCTAGAGATTGGGGTCGGTCTCCGACCTCACCCAGACCGACAGCACCACGGGTTGCATCGTCCTGGACACCACTGCGACCAGATCGCTGACCAGGTGGGTCTGGCCGATGTCGTCCTGAAGGTCACGTGCGAAACGCTCGGCGATCATCTGGGCGTCGTAGCGAGCCCGGTTGAACCGTCGATCGACGATGCCATGGAGACGGAGGCGCAGCGGGTTGAACAGGGCCGCCACCAGGAGGGTCGACCCAGCCACGGCCAGCTCGTTGTTCCCAGGAAGCCGTGAGGTGAGCAGGGTGACCACGACGAAATAAGTCATCGCGAGCAGGCCGGCCAGGGCGGCGTAGGTGACGGTTCTGGAGACGATCCGGTCGATGTCGAAGAGCCGGTAGCGCAGGATCGCCATCCCGAAGGTCAAAGGAAAGGCGAGCATCAGCAGATAGACGGGGGCCCATGCCTCGTCCCCAGGATCGCCCGCCCCGAGGCTGACCGACATGACGATGAAGCCGAAGGTGGCGAGGACCGCGGTGGCGAAGGTCACCAACCCGAAGACGACCCAGGTGTATTGAGCACGCTCCACGCCCGTCGCCCGGCGCCTTCTCAGCACCAGTGATATGGCTCCGCCGAGGATGATCATGACGACGATGATCAGAGCTGGGTAGCCGGCCCAGTCGGGAAGGAATCCGTAGGGGTTCGGAATGTCGTTCGTTCCCTCCGGTCCGCCCAGGCTCGCGGTGAAGAAGGTGGCGAAGACGAATACCGGCAGCGACCAGAGTGCCAGCCGCCCAAGCGTCGGAAACAACCCAGTGCCCTGCGGTCTGTGCCCTGACGGGAAAGTGAGCGTCAGCGCGGCGAAGAGGGCGAAGACCACGCCCCAGGCTCCGCTGGAGATCCAGGCGGAGCCGAATGTGGTCATCCCGGGGAAATATGGGAGCTCACTCGCTGTGATCACCGCCAAGCCAACGAGTGTGAGCAGCCACCCGGTGAGGTGGCCGTCACGGCGGAGGACGATCAGGCCCCCGATCGCGGCGTAGATCGCAAAGCCAACCAGGGCCAGGGTCCCGTCGTCCAACCGGTCGGGTGAAGTCAGGACGGGGCCCATCGAAACCACGACGCCCAGCCCGACGATGAGCCCGAACAGGAGAATCCGAGCCAGCATGCGCCTTTTCTACTCGTCGGCCGTCACGCGATCGTTACGGCTCAGCCGCCCGACCAGACGCCGCTCCAGGGCAGGCCCGAACCTGATCCCTACCCAGACGATCAGCCCGAAACCAACGGCCGCAGCAGCCCATACCCAGGCCGGCGCCCCCTGGAGGCCCGCCATGCCAAAGACCCCGGCGGCGACCGCAGGGACCCGGCCCACGGTGGCGATCAGCATGAAGCGGCGGAATGAGATCGAGGAAAGCCCGGCCAGGGCACAGACGGCGTCGTCGGGAAGCAGCGGAAGCAGGAAGATCAACCAGAGCAACAGACTGCCCCGGGCCGAGATGACGGCTTCGTATCGCTGGATCCGCTCGGCTCCAGCCAGTCGCACCGCTACGGGGCGGCCCCAGCGCCGGGACACGAGGAACACCAGGGCCGAACCGAGGGCCAGCCCGGCCAGGCTCAGCACGAAGGCGGGCCACGGGCCGAAGGCGAGTGCGCCCACAGGTGGGAACAGGGTCCCCGGGATCGGGACGACCACGACTTGGGCGGCCAGGGCGAGCAGATATGCGATCGGGCCCCAGGCGCCCAGACCCTCGACCCACGCCCTGAATTCCGCCGGCGAGCCAAAGACATAGGAGAACTGCTCCCACCAGCGACCTATCTCATCCCAGAAGATCGCCGACACGGCGATGGCGGCCAGGGCGAGCAGCCACAGGATTCTCTTCGGACCACCCCTCGAAGACCCGGGCACAGCGGGGGTGTCGTCGGAACCGGCGGGAGTGACCTGGTTCACCCCGAGATGGTCGCGCACGAGACGAGTGACCTCAATCCGGGAACTCCCCCGGGAGCCCCCTATGAGATCAGGGTCGTCGCGCCACGCAGTAGTCAGCCGGCGAGCCCCGCTCCGAGCTTCTCCACCGTCGAGGCGTCGTGCTGGGAGGTGAAAGCCAGCAGCACCACATCGACGCCGGCGTCGAATAGGGCGTTTGCGCGTCCCGCGACCTCCGACGGGTCGGGCTCTGGGTCGAGCCGGAGATGCGAGGAGAGGGATATCTCGGATGGATCCCGCCCCACGTCCGAACAGTGCTGCCACAGAACGTCGCGCAGCCGACGCCACTCGTCGAGCTCGTCCTCTATGAACATGGCGTCCCACATCGAGGCATACCGGGCCGCCAGGCGCAGGGTTCGCTTCTCACCCCGCCCCCCTACCGCGATCGGGGGTCTCGGCTCCTGGAGCGGTTTCGGCTCGTTGTGCGCTTCACGCAAGGTGAAGAACTCACCGTCGAAGTCGGTCGTCTCCTGGGTGAGGAGACGGTGGATCACCTCGGTGCCCTCCTCGAATCGCGTCATCCTCTCTCCGACCGTGCCCAGCTCGAACCCGTAGGCTTCCGCCTCGAGCTCGTACCAGCCGGCGCCCAAGCCCAGCTCCAGCCGCCCTCCGGAGACGATGTCGAGTGAGGAGGCCATCGCCGCGGTCACGGCGGGATGACGGAAGTGCATGCCACAGACCATCGTGCCCACCCGGATCCTGCTGGTGGCTTGGGCGAGAGCGGACAAGGTGACCCATGCCTCGAGACAGGGACCGGAGGTGTCGCCTCGCAATGGATAGAAATGGTCGAAGTTCCAGGCGGACTCGAAGACGTCGATCTGGTCGGCCGTCTTCCACACCTCGGACATGCTCGACCAGGTGGTGTGATGGGTCGGGGTCTTCACGGCGAAACGGGCCACGTCTGCTCCCTTCGCGAACTTATTGCCGGGGACAGATCGTATTGGCTACTGTCGACGCCCACAATCGATTGTGGAATGCAACGAGTCCAACGATTGGCAATCGATTGTGGGGCAAGTGGATCGTGACCAATCGCCGCCTCGAGCGGGCAGGGGCGAGCAACGAGGAGGAATGAGTCGGATGGACACAAGGCGAAAAACGCCCCAGTGGTCGAGGCTGCTGCTGGTCGTCGCCCTGCTGGCTGTGGCGTGCACCAGCGGCGGGACCACCGAGACCACGGGAGAGGGTGGAGAGGCCCCCACCACCACTGGTGAGGAAGGAGAGGCCCCGGCCACGACCGAAGGGGGAGAGGAAGGAGGCGAAGGAGGCGAAGGGAGCGGTGATGTCTTCGTCCACGCCGCCGACGACGAGGCAACCACTGTCGACCCGGCCCAGGTGGAGCCGGGGGAAGGCGGTGAGACCATCATCACCCAGGTCTACGAGCGTCTGATCGAGGTCGGCCCCGACGGGCCTGACCTGGTCCCCGGTCTGGCCACCGAAGTCCCCACGATCGACAACGGTCTCATCTCCGAGGATGGGCTCACCTTCACCTTCCCGATCAGGGAAGGCGTCGTGTTCCACGACGGCACCGAGTTGACCGCCGAGGACGTCAAGTACTCCTGGGACCGCGCCATGACCATGGATCTCCCGGACGGGAACGCCGGGCTCTTGTCCGACATCGTCGCCGAGACGACGGTCGTCGACGACCTCACCTTCGAGGTGACGCTCTCCGAGCCGAGCGCGGCATTCCTCAACTCGGTGGTCACCGCCTCGGTGGCGTCGATCGTCAGCCAGGACGCTGTCGAGGCAAATGGTGGCGTCGCCGCAGGCGAGGTCAACGAATTCCTGACCGCCAACCCGGTCGGGACCGGTGCATACGAGCTGACCGCATGGAACCGTGGCGAGAACTTCCAGCTCGGCGTGTTCGAGGACTACTGGGGGACACCGGCCAACGTTGACGTCCGGATCGACATCGCCCCCGACACCGATACCCGGATCCTGGGATTGCGAGCGGGCGAATACGACATGATGGAGATCGACCCCTCCCTGGTTCCCGACCTGGAGGGCGCGGAAGGTGTGGAGATCTACTCCGGCAGCTTCCTGCTCGAGCCGATTCACATCGGGTTCAACACGAGGTTCGAGGACGGTTCGCTGCCGCCGGAGGACACCATCAGTCCCGAGTTCTTCCAGGACCCGCGGATCAGACGGGCGTTCAACCTCACCTTCGACTACGAGGGCTTCATCGCCGGGGCCCTGGGCGGCCTCGGTGCCACACTGCCTCACTACTTCCCACAGGGGATGCTCGGGTACAGCGAGGACTACCCGGTGTACGAGCAGGACCTGGCCGCTGCCCAGGCCCTGTTCGAAGAGGCCGGGGTATGGGATGAGGGCTTCACGGTCTCGGTCATCGCCGAGGAAGGGAACCTGTTCGAGGTGGCGGCGCTCGTGCTGCGTGATTCGATGGCAGCCCTCAACCCCGCCTTCGAGATCCGTGTCCTGGCTCAGGCGGAGTCCCAGTTCGACGAGGCGCACGCCTCGGACCCGATCCCGTACGCGATGTGGGTGAAGAACTCGGATCCGTTCGCCGACCCGGACGCGCTGATGAACGCCTACATCCATCCCGATGGGGAATGGGGCACGGTGCACGGAATGAGGGAGATGTATCAGGACCCCGACACCATCGCAGGGCTCATCGATGAGGCAGGGACCGAGCTGGACACCGATGCTCGCCTCGCCCTGTATGAAGAGCTGGCCCCGCTGCTCTACGACGACCCGATGTGGATCATCGCCGGCAACGAGACTGCACTGAACGCACATCGAGACACCGTGACGGGTTTTGTCATGAACCCGCTGTGGCCACGCCCCGGTGTGAAGTTCGCCTTCTACGACAAGTGACTGGACGGTGGGGGGCCCTGTCGACAAGGGCCCCCCACCTGCCACACTGAGCCACGCTTCACGGTCTTCACATGCAGATACGGGATTACCTGATCCGGCGCCTGATGGTCCTGCCGATCCTCCTGATCGGTGTCTCCATCATCGTGTTCACCCTGACCCGGATCGGTGGCTCCCCGATCGGGATCTATCTCTCCCACGAGATGACACCGGAGGAGGTGGAGCAGCTCGAGGAGCGCTACGGGCTGAACGAGCCCTTGCCGGTCCAGTATCTGGCCTGGGCCGGCGGGGTCCTCAGGGGCGACCTCGGCTGGTCCGGTGTCGCGGTGGCCCCGGTCACCGCGGTCTTCGGAGACAAGCTGACCGCGACGATGGAGCTGGCCACCGCCGCCGGCATCGTGGCAGTCACCCTGGGGATCACACTGGGGACCTTCGCCGGCTCGCGGAGGGACCGGTTGCCCGACCATCTGACCCGGGTCTTCTCCGTGAGCGGCTCGAGCATGCCCGACTTCTGGTTCGCCATCCTCCTCTTGATCGTCTTCTGGGTGTATCTGGGGTGGTTCCCCATCGGGCGCTCGGACCCAGCGATCTGGGCATCGATCGCCCACCCGACCGGTCTTTACACCGTCGACTCGCTGATGGCCGGCAGCTGGCAGGCACTCCGGGACGCCATATGGCACCTGATCCTCCCCGCCATGACCCTGGGTCTGGCCACAACCGCGATCATCACCAGGATGATGCGCTCCTCGCTGGTAGAGGAGCTCAACGAGGACTATGTCGACGCAGCCCGGGCCAAGGGTCTCCCCGAGCGGCTGGTCCTGAAGCGGCATGCCCGGCGCAACGCCCTGATCCCGACGGTCACCGTGATCGGGCTCAGTTTCGGCTTTCTCCTTCAGGGCACCGTGGTGGTCGAGATCCTCTATCAATGGCCGGGAATGGGGAGATGGCTGGCCGACGCGGTGCTCCGTGGTGACCAGGCCACGATCATGGCCTACGTCTTGTTCACCAGCGTGCTGTTCCTCACGGTGAACCTGGCAGTCGACATCATCTATGCCTACCTCGACCGTCGCGTCGTGCTGGGAAGCTGAACATGGCCGAAGTCGCCCAGCGCCCACCCGTCGTCACCATCCCGGTCTCCGGCCCACTGGCGGTTCGGCTGAGACGACTCGGCGAGCTCGCCCGTCAGGTGCTGCGCAACCCGGTAACCGTCATCGGGTTGGTGATCATCGTCCTCATGTTCACCATGGCTCTGCTGGCACCGGTGATCACCACCCCCAACGAGCCGAACCCGTACCAGATGCCACGGGACTGGAGCGCCCTCAACGAGCCGCCGGGGACGCCGGGCCACCCGCTCGGCACCACCGCACATGGCGGGGACGTCCTGTACGGGATCATCTGGGGTTCCCGCACCTCACTCCGCCTCTCCCTGATCGTTGTCGGGGTGACGGTGACCATCGGCACCATCGTCGGCAGCCTCGCCGGGTATCTGGGCGGCAAGGTCGACGAGTTCCTCATGCGGGTAGTCGACATCTTCCTGGCCATACCCGAGCTGATCTTCGCCCTGGCCATCGCCGCCATGCTGGGACCGTCCTTCACCAACATCATCCTGGCCCTGGCGGTCGTCTACTGGGTGAAGTACGCCCGCATCATCCGGGGCCAGATCATGCACATCAAGCAGAACGACTACGTCGACTCGGCGCGGGTCATCGGTGACTCGAAGTTCCGCATCTACGCCAAGGACGTGCTGCCCAACTCGTTCACTCCGGTCATGGTCCAGGCGACGATGGACATGGGCTCCATCGTCCTCGTCGGAGCCACACTGAGTTTCATCGGGCTGGCCGAGGCCGGCTTGGCCGAGTGGGGGGTGCTCGTCAGTGAGGGCCAGGTCGGGATCTCGACCGGCCGCTGGTGGGCGTCGACGTTCCCGGGGCTGATGATCTTCCTCTGGGCCCTGGCCTTCAACCTGGTCGGCGACGGCCTGCGGGACGTGTTGGATCCCCGGACCGAATCGAGGTGACCGCGACGGCCTTCGCGGATACCACTTCGGGGAGGTCCGGCGTCGCGCTGGTCGCCTCCGTGCAAGACCTGAGCATCCACTTCCAGACCAAGATGGGGATGCTTCACGCCGTCGACGAGGTCTCGTTCGATATCCGGGACGGGGAGACACTCGGCCTCGTTGGCGAGACCGGTTGTGGGAAGAGTGTGACCGCCCGTGCCTTCATGCGTCTCGTGGCCACTCCCCCAGGTGTCTATGCCGGGGGCCGGATCGACTTCTGGTCGAGCGAGACGAGGGCTGCCGGCGGGGGCCCGGTCAACCTGTTGACCATTCCCGAGGACGAGATGCTCGGGATCAGGGGCAACCGGATCGCGATGATCTTCCAGGATCCGGGCAAGGCGTTGAATCCCGCCCTGTCCATCGGCGACCAGCTGGCCGAGGTCTTCTACCAGCACCGCAGCGATGAGCTGCTCGACCCGCTCGGGCCGGCCACACCCGCCGTCGTCCGCCGTGCCGCCAGGCAGGAGACGACCCGTGTCGAGAAGATCCTGCTCAAGGTGCCGCCCCTCCGCTCACAGGCGAAGAGGGTGAAGGCGGCGGTCGATGACCGGGTGGCCGCCGCCCTGGCCGATACTCAGATCCCCAACCCGGGCAAGATCATGGATCGCTATCCACACGAGCTCTCCGCCGGGATGAAACAGCGGGTCCTCATCGCCCAGGCCCTGGCATGTGATCCAGACCTGCTCATCGCTGATGAGCCGACAACGGCGCTCGACGTCACGGTCCAGGCGAGGATCCTGGAGCTGATCGCCCAGCTGCTCGAGCGGCACGACACCTCGGTGCTCTACATCAGCCACGACCTGGCTCTCGTCCGGGGCATGTGCGACCGGGTCGCGGTGATGTACGCGGGCCGGATCGTCGAGATCGGGCTCACCGAGGAGGTGTTCAGCGATCCACTGCACCCGTATACCCGGGGCCTGATGAGTGCGGTCCCCTCCTCGGCCCACCGACGCGGCGAGCTGACAGCCATCGTCGGCTCGGTCCCGGAGTTGATCGACCCTGGGCCCTCGTGCCGGTTCAACACACGGTGCCGCTTTGCCGCAGACGTCTGCCGGAGGCTGGATCCTCGCTTTCTGCGTCATACCCTCGAGCATGGAGTCGCTTGCCATGCCCACGACGATCCGGCAGGGCTGGGAGCAGGTACAGATGAGATGCCCAGCTTCGCCAGGGGGGACGA
Source organism: Acidimicrobiia bacterium (assembly GCA_048595045.1). GTDB lineage: Bacteria > Actinomycetota > Acidimicrobiia > Spongiisociales > ZC4RG35 > JARDZU01. The sequence goes on along the minus strand of JBMDXS010000235.1, from coordinate 21,239 downwards.
TGCACGCTGAAGACAGCGCCGGATTCGACTTGATCGGGCACTCCGACCTGGACGGGTATGGCGACGGGATGCAGGTCATGCCCAACGGGGAGGCGCTGTACGTGGGTCACTTCGGCCCGAGCGGGATGGGCACATCGATCCTCGACATCTCCGACCCCTCGCATCCGACGATGGTGCATCAGTGGCCGGCGCCGCCCGGGTCGCACACCCACAAGGTGCAGGTGGCCGAGGGGATCCTGATCGTGAATCACGAGCTCTTCCGCTCCGAGGGGCCGGCGCCGGTCGGGATGGCCCTCTACGATGTGGCGGACCCCTTCGAGCCACGTCAGATCGGATTCTTCGACACCGGAGGCAGGGGAATCCATCGCATCGTCTACGAGGGAGGCAGCCTCGCCTATGTCTCGGTGACCCCGGAGGGCTATACCGGCCGGATCTGGATGATCGTCGATGTGTCCGATCCGACCCGACCGGCCGAGGTGGGCCGCTGGTGGTGGCCCGGGATGTGGCTGGGCGGGGGCGAGGTTCCCGACTGGCCGGAGACCGAGGATCGCATCGCGCACCACGCCATGGTCTGGGGCCACCGCGCCTATCTGGGCATGTGGGACAGCGGCATGGTCATCCTGGACATCTCCGATCCATCCTCCCCGACCCGTGTCTCTCACCTCGCCTGGGAGGAGGGGGGCCATACCCACACCTGTCTTCCGATGCCCGACCGGGACCTGGTGATCGTGACCGACGAGGCCATCACAGAAGATTGCGCCGGGCCACCCCACATGGTGCGGGTCGTCGACATCGCCGATGAGACGACACCCTACGTCCGCGCCATCTGCCCCGTTCCCGAGGGCGACTTCTGTGATCGTGGGCTCCGCTTCGGCGCTCATTGCCTGCATGAGAACCGGCCCGGGAGCTACCGCAGCCAGGAGATCGTCTTCGTCACTTACTTCAACGCCGGCCTGAGGGTCTACGACCTCTCGGACCCGGACAGGCCGGCGGAGATAGCCCACTGGATCCCGGAGTGCCCGCCTGGCCAGAAGGCGGCCCAGATCAACGATGTCTTCGTAGCCGAAGACCACACCTTGTACGTCACCGACCGGGTGAGCGGAGGCGTCTACATCCTGGAGCCCGACTCGGAGCTGTCGAATCGAATGACCGCTTCGACCTGGAGCCCGTGAGAGGAGACCATTGACCACCTATGACGTCCACGCCCACTGCATCCCCGAGGACCTGATCGACATGCTCAGGGCCGATGGCCCGGAGTACGGGATCGAGGTCGTGTCGGACGAGAAGGGCGATTCGGCGGTCATCGCCGGCCGGGTCCGCCTCGCCCCCTTCCGGTCGATCCTTGGCGACACCTCTGCCCGACTGGCCGCCATGGACGCCGGCGGGGTCGAGGTCCAGGTCATCTCGAGTTGGGTCGATCTCACCGCATACGCCCTCGAGCCCGGGCGAGGCGCCGCCTACTCACGGCGGGTCAACCAGATCCTGGCCGATCATGCCGCCGAGCACCCCGATCGGTTCCTCGCCCTCGGCACCGTCCCTCTGCAAGGCCCGGAGCAGGCCGCGGAAGAGCTTCGGTTCGCGGTGGAGGACTTGGGCATGGTCGGTGTGGAGATCGCCACCACCATCGATGACGCCGACTTGGACCGGGCCGGGCTCGACCCGTTCTGGGAGGCGGCCGAGCAATTGGGATGCTTTGTCCTGCTCCATCCCTGCAACCCGCTGCCGGGGGTCGATCTCGCCCGCTACTTCCTGGACAACATGGTGGGCCGTCCCGCCGAGAGCACCATCGCGGTGGCCGGTCTCCTCTTCGGTGGCGTCCTGGAGCGGTTCCCCGACTTGAACATCTGCGTCGTGCATGGCGGTGGCTTCGTCCCGTTCCAGATCGGTCGGATGCAGCGAGGCTTCGTGGCCGCCTCGCAACGGACGGCTGAGAACATCTCCACCCCGCCGTCGGAGCTGGCGCTGCGTCTCTACTACGACACCGTCCTCCACGATTCCAAGGCACTGGGCTTTCTGGTCGACCAGGTCGGGGTCGACCGGGTGATGATGGGAACCGACTACCCCTTCGAGATGGGAGACCCGGAGCCGGTCCGCACCGTCGAGTCGATCCCCGGTATCGACGAGGAGCAGCGCGACATGATCCTCGGTGGCAACTTCGCCCGGATCCTGGAGGGGATGCGCCGCTAGAGCGCTAGTCCTGCCCCAGCTTCTCCGCCAGCCAGCGGAAGGTGGCCGGGGCCCAGTGTGACTGGTATTTGAAGGCGCAGTGACCGGCGTCGGCGTAGACCCGCGCCTCCTTGCCGGTGGCGGGCCCGGTCTCGAGCATGAAGTAGATATTGCCGATCGGGGCCAGATGATCGAGCTTCCCGTTGATCATCAGCACCGGCATGGTGATGTTGTCCAGGATCCTCTGCTCGGACAGGGCCCACCGTTTGAAGTCCTCCTTCTCCTTCTCCACGGAGGTCGGCGGGAATGAGGGAGGGTCGTCCACACCGCCGAAGCGCCACGTCGCCCGCTCGTTGCGAACCCGGACGAATTCCTCCAACTCCTCGTCTCCCATCACGTAACCGAAGGGATGGCCGGCGTTGGCCACCACAGCCTTCACCTTCTCCGGCGCGGTCCCGGCCAGCTGCATCACCGAGTAGCCCCCTCGGCTGATCCCGAAGGCGCCGATGCGATCACCGGCGACCTCGGGTCGCGATGCCAGGTAGTCGACCGCCGCCTCCCAGGCGGACACCGACTCGGGTGCCCACGGGAACGGGTTCTCCCCGGTGTCGGGACCGTCCATCACCAGAGACGCCAGACCGTTCTCCATGCACAGGTCCTGGGCGAAGCCGCGGTCCTCTTTGAACACGTCGGCTCCGCACATGATGAGCACGGCCGGCACGGGAGTGTCCGACACGGGGGAGCGGAAATGAGCCCGCACCGTGCGGCCCTCGTGCTCGAAGTCGACCACCTCCATCGGAGGATCGAGATGGGCGCAGGCCTTCAGATAGGCCCGGGCGCAGTCCTGGCTGATCCTGGTCTTGACCTCGCTGATCTCCCCGGGGAAACGCCCAATGGCGTAATAGCTCTTCGCGTTCAGGTACGCCCTCCGGGCCGCCTCGAAGTCGCCCGACGTCTCGAGCCGATCTCCTTCATCCTCATGTCGGCGCCCCATCTCCTCCCAGACCGGGACCCATTTGTCCTCAGTCGTCCCCTCCAACCTGGACACCGCCTCTTTCAACTCCTCGATGTCGTCGATCATCGAGAGCCAGCGGCGATAGAAGCCGCCGTGGGCGACAATGAACGGATCTTCGTTCGGGGCAAAGCCCAGATCGGGCTGGGTGGTCGTGGTCATTCGCTGCCTCCTTTGGCAACCATGCTGTCGAGGCTCATCCCGAGATCGTCGAGGATGACGATGGCGGCGTTGCGGCCCGGGCCCCCCGTGATCGACCCACCGGGGTGGGTGGTGGCCCCCGTCTGATAGAGGCCTTCGATCGGCATGCGATGCGAGGCCCATCCCGGCACCGGACGCTGTGGCCCTCCATAGGCAAGGCCGCGGTCCCCGCCGTGGATCGTGCCCCGCCACATGTGGGGGTTCCCGGCTTCGATGTCGACGGGGCTCTTCGCTTTCCGGGCGAGCACATGGCCCTCGGACAGATTCGGGGCGCAATCGAGCAGAGCCGCGAAATGCTCGGCGGCGAGGCGGTCCTTTCCTGTCGCCCAGTCGCCACCCAGATCCTCGGGACACTCATAGGGCGCCAGGCTGAGGATCTTCAAGGTGTGACCTCCTTCGGGTGCCCGGGTCTCGTCGACCAGGGTCGGCGTGGCGAACAGCAGGAACGTCCCGGGCCGGTGAAGCCTTCGCTCACCCAGGCCCCGTCCGAATTCGACCACGTCTTCGGGCCAGGGGGCGGGGCCCGCCGAGACCGCCGCCACCGGCTCGCCACTGGACGAGATGAACCGGGGCGCCTCGGTCATGGCGTAGTAGGAGGCGAAAGAAGACAGGCCCTCGTCGTAGGTGTCCACGCCATAGAGGAAATCATCGCCCCAGAGCTGAGACGGGGCCATGTCGACCAGTGTCTTGACATGGATCGATGAAACCACGCCAACCCGGGCCCGATATTGCTCGCCTCCCTCGGTCTCCACGCCTACACAACGCCCCCCCTCGGTGATGAGCGCCGTGACCAGAGTGTCGGTGACGATGGACCCACCGAATGCCTCCAGGGCTGCGGTGAGAGCGCGGGGCAGGCTGGCCGACCCACCGACAGGCACCGACCAGCTTCGGGACTGCCTGCCCCCCACCAGCGAATAGGCGAGATAACCGGAGCCGGGCGAATCGAGTGGCTGTGCGGTCTGAAACGCCATCCAGGTCATGAAGGCCTGGACGTGACGGCTCTCGAACTCCCTCCGGATCACCTCCCACGCCGACATGACGTTGCGACGCCGCCACACCGTGCCCGCCGGATGCGCGGAGAGAGCGTCGTCGATCGAGGGGCCATATCCGATCGGGGTGAATCGATATGAGCTGTACACCCCCTTCACCTGATCGAACTCCTCGAGCATGTTGCGATACGCGACGGCGTCGGATGCCGAGAACCTGCTGATCTCTTCCACGGTCCGCTCCACATCGAGCCACATGGTGAAGGTCTCGCCATCGGGGAACACGACGTGGCCCACCGGGTCCGGCTCTACATAGCTCAGCCCGAACTCGCCCACCAAGCCCAACTCGTCCTTGGAGATCACCGGGTTGACCTGGATCAGAGTGTGCCCGGTGGAGCAGGTGTCGAAGAGGAAGCCCGGGGTGAGTATCTCTTCGGTGGCCGCACCGCCCCCCACCTCGGGGCGGGCGTCGAGGACCACCACGTCGTAACCGGCGCGGGCCAGGTAGGCGGCGGTGATCAAGCTGTTGTGGCCACCGCCGGCCACCACGAAATCGGCTGTGACCGTCATCGCTGCTCCTCCTCGCCGGGGCGGTCGGGTATCACGGGAAGAAGCAGGTGAGAGGGGTGTTCCGGCCCGACGTGGATGGTCACCTTGCCACCGAAGACATCTTCCGGGCGGTCGTCGGGATCGGCATGGGTCATCCCTCCTGTGCCCCTGGTCGCGTAGTAGAAACTCTGACCATATTCGTCCAGGGGGCCCAGGTACTCGTAGTCCCGGCCCCTCACCCAGAGAACGAGACGATATCCCTCGGGAACCACGATGCAGGTGGGGACTATCTCCATGTCGAGCTCGTATATCTCCCCCGGCTCCAGTGGGTCGACCCGGTCGTGCGGGTGGAACGGCTGCCACGGCCGGGAGCGTGCCGGGTCGAGGGCGCGGTGACTGGCCCGCAGCCAGCCGTTGGCGATCGGGGTGTTGGGGTCGGTCGAGCCCTCGAAGGTCACTTCTACGCCATCGGGGTCGAATAGCTGGAGGATGAGGAAGAGATCGGCGTCGGTGGTGGTGGATGACACGAAGAGCTTGGCGGCCAGCGGCCCGGTGATCTCGGTCCCGGCCGTGAAAGGGGCGGTGGTGAAGCGGAGGCCATCGCCCAGAGCTTCGTATTCGAGTCGGCCCTCCTCCTCGGCAGACTCGTCGCTCAGGCCCAGATCCGCCTGCAGGTGATATTTGGACCAGATCGTCCGCGCCAACGGCCATTCGTCCTCACCACGCCAGACGAAGTGCTCCCCCGGGTGGCGGACATTGAGTTGCACCCTCGGGGTCTGGTCGAACCCATTGTCCTCACCTTTGAGGAAGTGATCGAAGAACCGCTTCTGCAGATCTCGGCCGTAGGACGAATAGAAGTGGGTCCAGTGGGTATCGCCATGCGCCTCCAGCCATTTCTGTTCCGAGCTCGCCTGGACGAATCCGTTGAAGTTGCCTCGAGGGTGAATTCCCTGTCCACCCCAGTTGGCGGCGGACAGGAACGGGATCTGAACCTTGGAGAGGTCGACGGCGCGCGCCCTGTGCCAGTCGTCGAACAACGGGTGATCCTTTATCTCGGGGAACGACTCGTTGCGGTTGGCCTCCAACTCCTCCTCGGAGAGTGTGACCGGCCCGGCCACGGACTGGCCGGTATTGGGGTTGAGCGGGGCTCGATCGCCCTGGCCGTACTGGATCGGGTTGATCTGGCGTTCCTGCCAACGCTTGGTGAACTCGCTGAGTATCCCGCCGTGGTAATAGGCGTCGCGATACGAGTCCGTGAAGCCCTCCCACGCGATCAAGGCAGTGAGGTGCTCGGGCTGGCGCTCGGCCGCGGCCCAGCCCATCACCGCGTAGTAAGAGATGCCGAGGATCCCCACCCGCCCGCTGCTCCAGGGCCGATTTCCCGCCCATTCCACCGAATCGGCGATGTCGTCGAACTCCTGGGGGTTGCGGGGCCAGAGCAACCCCGGCGACCAGCCGGCGCCGCGTGAGTCGACACGGACCAGGGCATATCCGTGGGGGACCCACCGCTCCGGGTCGGTGACCTCCCATGCCTGATATTTGTTGGTCGATCCCTCGAGGACGCTGGGGTCCTTGGCCACCAGCTTGTCCCACTGCATCTGGTAGATGGGGCCGTTGAACGGGAGACCCTTGGCATAGACGCCGTGGGTGAGGATCACCGGGTACCGGCCATCGGCAACGGGTCGGAAGACATCCGCTCGCAGCACCGCCCCATCGGCCATTCTCACCGGCACCTGGTAGTCGATGCTCATCCCGTCCACCTCGTGGCTGAAGGTGAGGTCGTCACCGATGCGGTCGGTGCCCGGGGCTGCGGTCATCTCTGCGGCGAGTCTAGGGCAGCAATCGTTTGCGATGAAAAGGACGCGCCCCGAGTGGTCATGACGACGTCCGCCCCGACCTCGGGTGACTCAGCTAGCCGGGGCTGGGGGTGTCACCGGTGCCGCGGTCATCTGGCAGGGACAGCGGGGGACGGTGCACAGCGTTTGCCGGTGCTCCTTTAGGGGATGGCCGCATCCGGTGCACCTGTCCGCCCTCTTCTTCGCCCCGTCGCGTCTTGGCTTGGGGACGGCTTGGATCAACGGGAGCGCTCTTTGGCCAGGTTCACGGTCAACTGACGACCGCCGAGGTCTTTGCCATCGAGAGCCGATATCGCCTTCTGCGCCGCCTCTGGCGAGTCCATCTCTACGAACCCGAACCCACGGGAGCGACCGGTGTCTCTATCCGTGATGACCTGGGCCTTGGTCACTGTGCCGTGCTCGGCGAAGAGACCCTCGAGACGTCGGGAGTCGGTGTCGAAGGTGAGATTCCCGACATAGATGTTGGTGGACATTGCATGCTCCTTTGAGCTCGTGCCGTCGTATTGCTCACGCCCCGTCCGGCAGACATCCCGGGATCCGTTCGCGTGCTGCGGGGAGTCTCGGCGTGTGCCCTACGGTGACTTCACCCGACGGAACGAAGTAGCGAAGAAGGCGCAGCACGCATCAGGCGTGCGCTGTGGCCCTCAGGATAGCGGGTCGCGGCCCTCTTGCCGAGCGGGAAGACCTCGCACAGCACCCGATGAGGGTTAGGGTCGATGAGAAGCAGCGCCAGGAAGGCCCCGTCATGGTCCAACCCAATCAGCAACAGGCCCCGGTCTGACATGGCCAAACGAGGGCGTGAGGCAATGGCCAAGCGATCGCGAGAGCTTGCCCGTCAGCAGAAGAGGGAGGACAAGCAGGAGCGCCAGGAGGCTCGCAGCGAGGCGGTGACCAGACTGGCTCCGGATGACGAAGCCCTCCTGCTCGAGGAATTCGCCGATCTGAACGATCGGTACGCAGCCGACCTGGTCAGCGAGACCGATTTCGCCGGGGAGAGACATCGGATCCTGGTGGCGCTCGGGATCGAGACCGACCAAGAAGCCTGAAGACCTATTTCACCGCCCCGGTGAGCAGCCCGGACACGTAATAGCGCTGGAGCAGCAGGTAGACGATGACGCAGGGGATGATGGCGACCGTCACCCCGGCTTGGAGCATCCCCCAGTCGGTACTGCCCAGACTGGTCACGCTTCGGGCGGCGGCCAGGACGAGGGGCAGAGTGAGGCTCGTGTCCCTGGTCAGCATCACCAGCGCCCCCAGGAACTCGTTCCATGAGGTGACGAAGGCGAAAAGGGTCACCGTGATGAACGCCGGCACCATCGTTGGCATGAAGACGCGGCGAAGCACCTGCCATGAGCTGGCCCCATCGACCAGCGCCGCCTCCTCGAGCTCCCGGGGGACCGCCTCGAAGGCGTTGCGCATGATGTAGAGGCTGAAGGGGAGTTGGATCGTGGTGTGGACGATGGCCAGGCCCAGGAGATTGTTGGTCAGCCCCAGCGTGGAGAACATCAGGAAAACGGGGGTCAGGAGCGACTGGTAGGGGATGATCAGGGCCAGTAGCAAGAAGACGAAGATCACCTCTTTGCCCGGGATGGGGAACCGGGCCAGGCCGTACCCGGCCGGAATGGTGAGGGCCAGGGTCATGGCGATGGTCAGGGCGGCCGTGATGATGCTGTTGCCCAGGTAACGAGGCAGCCCACTCCCGTAGTCCCAGAGCTTCTGATAGTTGTCCATGCTCAGCTCGCTCGGGAAATAGGTCGGCGGCACCGCGGCCGCCTCTTCGGTGGTCTTCAACGAGGCCGAGATCGAGAGCACGATCGGGGTCACCATCATGACGCAGATGACGATCGACACCGCGCCCAAGAGGTACTTGGTGCGACCTGACCAGAAGCGGCCCGGCTCACGGGTGCCGATGGGCGGCCCGAGCTCCGGATCGAGGATCCCGGTCTGCGCCGGATCAGAGACGGCGGTCATCGCTCGCTCCGTCTGGTCAGGATCATCTGGACGACCGTGAACCCGAGGATGATCAGAGCCAGGATCATGGAGAGGGCCGCGCCGTAGCCCAGCTTGAGATAGGGGAAGGAGTTCAGATAGACGTAGAAGGTGGAGGTGGCGGTCAGGTTGCGTGGTTGTCCCGCGGTCATGATGTAGAACTGGTCGAAGGCGAGCAACGACCCGATGACGCTGACCAGTGTCACCAGGAGGATCGTTCTCCGGGTCAGGGGCAGGATCACCTTGCGCACCCTTTGCCAGAATCCGGCCCCGTCCACCATGGTCGCCTCGGTGATCTCGTGCGGGATGGCCTGGATGGCGGCGACGAACAGGATCATGCCGAAGCCGAGGACCTTCCAGGTGATGGAGATGATCACCGCCCAGTTGGACAGGTTGGCATCGACACCGAGCCACAGGATGGGAGAGTCGATGATCCCCAGATCCATCAGGGACTTGTTGACCAGCCCATAGTTGGGGCTGAACAACCAGTACCAGAGCAGGGAAGAGGCACCCAGCCCGATGACGACCGGTGTGAAGACCACGGTCCGAGTGAGTCGGCTCAACCCACTGTTGGGCGTGACCAGCAAAGAGACCAGATAGCCACCGATCATCAGGATGGGTGTGATGTAGAGGGTGTATTTCAGGGTGAAGCGCAGGGAGACCCAGAACTGGGAGTCGCTGAAGGCGTCCAGATAGTTCTGGAAGCCCACGTAGGTGGGCGGGGTGATCAAGGACCAGTCATTGAGCGAGATCCACACCATCTGGAGGAATGGCCAGGCGGTGAAGAGAATGACGAAGGCCAGGGCGGGCAACACATACCAGAACCCTGTCAATCTGCTCCGATTGATCATGTGACTGCCCGTTGTCCGGTCATGACGCGGCCGCCTTCGATGTTATGTGATGTCGATCGAGCCCCTCGGCCGAGAATGGAGCGAGGGCCGCAGCACCCCGGAGGTCAGGCGCTGCGGCCCTTCAGGCTTCAAAGGGAAACCCAACGCATCATTCGTTGATGATCGCCTCCATCTCTGCCTTGGCATCGGCGATGATGGTGTTGATGTCGTCGTCGCTGTAGTACACCCGCTGCAGCATCTGGAGCCACGGCCCCTGCGGTGAGTTGACCAGCTCGAAGAACTTCAACGTGAACGGGGTCTGACCGATCTCGATGGCCGCCGCCACGTCCTGCAGGAGGGGAACTTCCGCGTAATAGGCATTGTCGGTCAGGGCCGGGTCGGTTCGGGTGGTCATGTTGAGCAACTTGGCGTACACCTCCACCTGCACCTCGTCCGAGAGGATGAAATTCATGAAGTCGACCGCGTCATCGAGACGCTCGCTGCCCTGCGGGACCACCACGATGTCGCCTCCCAAGAAGGAGGCCGCATCACCGGTGTTGAGTCCCGGGATCAACGTGACCCCGAAGTTCATGTCGGGGTTCTGGCCCTCGATGCCCTCGGCTCCAGAAACCAAGGTGATGTTGAAGTTGCCGGTTCCCATGATGCCCACGTTGCCCGAGCCGAACACCTGGGCGAAGGTGGCGCCGTCCTCGGACTGCGCGGCCGGATCGATCAGACCCTCCTGATGCATCATCCGGGCCCACTCCAGGACCGGTGCGATCTGCTCCGGGGTGACCATCGCTTCATCGCCCGGTTCCGCCGGCTCGATCTTGCCCCCATTTGCCCAGATCATCGGGGCGAAAGTGAAGATGTTGCACCCGGCGCAGTTGCCCGGCAGGTAGTAGCCGTAGACACCATCCTCGATGCCGGTGATGGCGGCGGCCATGTCGTGGAGCTCGGTCAGGTTCGTCGGCGGGGTCTCGGGGTCGAGCCCGGCCGCCTCGAACAGGTCCTTGTTCCAGAACAGGGCCGAGACGTCGGCATACAGCGGCACGCCGTAGAGGCTGTCCTCCCATGTGGCGGTGGCCACGTGGCCGGGGCTGGCGGTGGCCATGAGGTCCTGATCGACCATGTCGGTGACCTCGAGTAGTTGGCCGGCACTGGTGAACTGTGGTCCGTAGATCAAGTCCATGCCCATCAGGTCGGGGACGTCACCGGTGGCCAGGCCCCGGGCGAGCCGGTCGACCATGGCGGTGTGCTCGATGTACTCCAGGCTGATGGCTCGGTCGGGGTTGCGTCCGTTCCAGGCACAGACCAGGGCGTCCACCATCTGGGCGTTGCCCCCGGTCCGCTCCCACATGGTCAGCGATCCCTCCGTGTCCGGCGCAACCGGATCACAGGTCACTGCCAGCTCCTCGCCGGCCGCGCTCGTCGTCGTCTCTCCTGCTGCCGCGGTCGTGGTCGGCTCCTCCTCGGCAGCAGCCGTCGTGGTCGGCTCCTCCTCGGCGGCCGCGCTGGTCGTGGTGTCGCCCGCGCCGCTGTCGGCACAGGCTCCGGCCACCATGGCCAGTGCGAGAACCAGGATCATCAGCGCCGACGGCTGGAGCCGTCGGCGGGAACCATGCTTTCTTCCCGTCACCAATCTCTCCTCCTTGCTGGTGTGCCCTCCGCGCCGGGCTGACGCGCAGTACGAGTGAGGCACGGACGTCGTCTCCGGTCGGCAACGCCGGTCGACGCTCCCGACCCCGCTATCTCCTTTCCTCGGCCAAAGAGGAGCAACCCCGTTGCCGGGGGGCGTCGATCGACAACTCCCATTGGCCCTTCCTCTCTGCAATCCTATGCATACAAGGGATTGCTGTCAAACGTAGTCAAGGGCTGTGAGCTCGGAGACCAGGTGAGACCCGGACTCAGGGGGTGGCAATCAGATGGTGATACGCCTGGTTCCAGCGCAGCTCGCGCTCGAAGGCGGCAAAGCTGGTATCGGGGCCGATGACGGCCAGCTCCACCCCTGACATGTTGGCGAAATCGGCGATGACCTCGAGATCGACGTCGAGGCTGAGACAGGTGTGATGAGACCCACCGGCGAGCAGCCACGAGGCCGCCGCCGTCTCGAAGTCGGGTAGTGGCTTCCACACCGCCCGGGCCACCGGGAGACGGGGCAGGGGCTGGTCGGGCTCGACCAGCTCGACCTGATTGGCGACGAGGCGAAACCGATTGCCCAGGTCCATGAGCCCGACGACCACCGCAGCGCCGGTTCGGGCAGTGAAGACCAGGCGCACGGGATCGGGCTTGCCCCCGATCGAGAGCGGATGGATCTCACAGGTGGGCTTCTCCCCGGCAATCGAGGGGCAGACCTCCAGCATGTGGGCCCCGAGCACCTTGGGCCCGCTCTCTCCGAAGTGATAGGTGTAGTCCTCCATGAAAGAGGCTCCGCCACCCCGTCCGGATCCCATCACCTTGATCACCCGGACCAGGGCCGCAGTCTTCCAATCTCCCTCCGCACCGAAGCCATATCCATCCGCCATCAGCCGCTGCACGGCGATGCCCGGTAGCTGGGGAAGCCCGCCCAGGTCCTCGAAGGTGTCGGTGAAAGCCATGAACCCGCCGGCTTCGAGGAAGGCACGCAGACCGGCCTCGATGCGTGCCGCCTCGACGAGGGATTCGTGACGCTCGCCGCCGCGGGCCAGCTCGGGCGCCATCTCATAGAGGTCGTGGTACTCGACGATCAGCTGGTGGATCGTGTGATTGTCGACATCGCCGATCGCCTTCTCCAGATCGGCGACACCGAACCCATCGACCGCCACACCGAGACGTAGCTGGGCCTCGAGACGATCACCGTCGGTCACCGCCACCCGGCGCATGTTGCTCCCGAATCGAGCCAACTTGAGGTTTCGCGATTCATGGCGACCGCAGGCAGCTCGGGCCCAGGCGCCGACCCTGGCCGCGACGGATGGGTCCTGCCAGTGACCGACCACGATCTTTCTCGGCACCCTGAGTCGGGACAGGACAAAACCGAACTCCCGGTCACCGTGGGCGGCCTGGTTGAGGTTCATGAAGTCCATGTCGATCTCGCCCCAGGGCAGATCGCGGTTGTACTGGGTGTGGAGATGGAGCAGCGGCTTGTCCAGGGCAGAGAGACCCGAGATCCACATCTTGGCCGGGGAGAAGGTGTGCATCCAGGCGATGACCCCGACACACTTCCCGTCGGAGTTGGCCTGGCGACAGACCTCTTCGATCGCTTCGGGACTGCTGACCACCGGCTTGGCCAGGATCCGGACCGGGACCTCCTCGGACCCGTCGAGACCCGAGGCTATCGCGGTGGAGTTGTCGGCCACCTGTCGCAGGACATCTTCTCCGTAGAGGCCCTGGCTCCCGGTGACGAACCAGACTTCAAAGCTCCCCAGCGCCTTCATGCCGGTACACCCGTGGTCTCGCGGGTCCTCGTCTGCACCGAGCGCAGCCTCCGCATCGTCGAGGATGGGCCCGCCATGGTGTCGTGCAGCTCCTTGTAGATCGAGTACAGGTCGTCATACGTTTCCCTCGAGCCCTCCTCGGGCCGGTACTCGTCGTCCCCGAGGCGGGCCATTCGCTCAGATGCCTCCACGATCGAGGCGTATCCGCCCAGCTCGGGGCCGGCGGCCACCGCGGCGAACATCGCAGACCCGAGAGCGGGAGTCTGTCGCGAGGCCGCCACCTTCACCGGTCGGCCGGTGATGTCGGCCGTGAGCTGCATCAAGAGCCTGTTCTGGAAGGGCAGCCCGCCGCAGACCACCATCTCCTCCACCGCGATGCCGGCATCCTCCAGCGTTTCGATGATGACCCTGCTCCCGAAGACGGTCGATTCGAGCAGCGCCCGGTAGATCTCACCTGGCCCCGTGGCGAGGGTGGCTCCCATGAGGAGGCCGGTGAGGTCGGCGTCGACCAGGATGGACCTGTTCCCGTTCCACCAGTCCAGGGCGACCAGACCCGACTCGCCCGGTCTGAGCATCCCTGCCTGGCTCTCCAGAGAGCGATGCAGCTCCTCGGTAGAGCCGCCCGAACCGGCGACGAGCCCCGTGAACCAGGCAAACATGTCACCCACCGCGGTCTGACCGGCCTCGTACCCGAACAGGCCGGGGACCACCCCGTCTTCGACCACGCCGCAGAAACCCGGGACGACTCGGTCGACATCGGCCAGTGCCAGATGACAGGTGCTGGTCCCCATCACTGCCACCAACGACCCCGGAGTGACCACTGTGGCGGCCGGGACGGATACATGGGCATCCACGTTGGCGACCGCCACCGCTGTCCCCGGTCTGAGCCCGGTCAGCGCCGCCGCGTCGGCGTTGACGACACCGGCGAGGCCTCCAGGGCTGGATATCTCTCGTGACATCTTCTCGTCGACCACTCCGGCGAAGGAGGGGGCCAATGCTGCGAAGAACGCTTCTTCGGGAAAGCCCTGCTGTTTCGACCAGAGCGCCTTGTACCCGGCGGTGCAGCTGTTGCGGGTCTCGACCCCGGTGAGTTGCCAGACCACCCAATCCGCCGCCTCGATGAGCCGGTCGGCCCTGGCGTAGATTTCGGGCGCCTCGTCGAGGATCTGTAGAGCCTTTGCAAAGAACCACTCGGAGGAGGTCCGGCGCCCATAGCGATCGAGCCAGGTCTCCCCCCGCTTCTCGGCGGTCTCGTTGATCAGATCCGCCTCGGGTTGGGCCGCATGGTGCTTCCACAGCTTCACCCAGGAGTGGGGGTCGGCGCGTAGCTCGGGGATGCGAGACAGCGGGGTTCCGTCGGAGGTGACGGGGAGCATGGTGCAGGCTGTGAAGTCGATTCCGATCCCGATCACCTGGCCCGGGTCTATCCCACTCTCCGTCATGACACCGCGGACTGTGGCTCCCAGCGCCTCAAGGTAATCGTCGGGGTCCTGCAGCGCCCAGTCGGGGGGGAGGGCCACTTCCGCTCCGGGGATCAGGTGGTCGATGACGCCGGACGGGTAACGGTGAACCGCGGTTGCCAACTCACGTCCGGTGGCGACATCGACCAGAACGGCCCGGGCGGATTCTGTCCCGAAGTCGACGCCCACGACCGCCCGGCCATCGGTGCTCATAACTGCCCGTAATAGGCCATGGGCCCGTGCTTTCGGCTGAAGTGCCGCTCCAGGAGCGCCTCCCCTATCGGGCCGCAGCCCGGCACTATTGCCAGTGTGTGGAAAGCCAGCTCGGCCATGATCTCGATGGCTGCCGCCATCTTCACGGCGGCCGTGGCGTCAGCACCCCATGCAAAGGGCCCGTGGGAGGCGACCAGTGCTCCCGGCGCCTCAGCGGGATCGAGCCCGCCCGGCCCGTACATCTCGAGGATCACACGACCGGTGTTCGATTCGTAGTCGCCTGCGATCTCGTCATCGGTCAGTGGGCGGGTCACCGGAACGGGGCCACGGAAATGATCGGCATGGGTGGTGCCCAGACAAGGGATGGAGGTGCGCGCCTGAGCCCACGCAGTGGCAAATCGGGAGTGGGTGTGGACCACCCCTCCGGCCTCTGCCATCCCGTTGTATATGGCCCGATGGGTGGGGGTGTCGGATGAAGGGCGGTTGTCCCCCCACACCACCTCCCCGTCGTCCAGGGCAACGACCACGATGTGTTCCCCGGTCACCTCCTCACATGGGATCCCGCTCGGCTTGATGGCGAAGACACCGGTGTCCCGGTCGACCTGACTCGCGTTGCCAAAGGCATGGACCACCAGCCCGGCCGCGGCGACCTCGTTGTTGGCCCTCGCCACCAGATGGCGCAACTCGGCGTGGTCGCCCGACATCAGCCAGGGGCCGGGCCCGTCGACTTGCGGATCACCAGGCTCGGTGACAGGACGACGCTTTCGAGCAGTCCCCCGTCCTCGGGCTCGTCCATGGCGAGTCGGGCGGCCACCGCGGTCATCTCGTCGACCGGCATGTGGATCGTGGTCAGGGAGGGCACCGTGAAACTCGCCATGGGGATGTCGTCGAAGCCGATCACGGATAGAGCGCCCGGCACCGGCACACCGAGATCTGCAGCGGCATGGAGCACGCCTGTCGCCAAGTGGTCGGTCGAGCAGACCACGGCGGTGGGTGGCGAGTCCAGAGCGAGAAGAGCGCGCAGTGCGGCGTCGCCCCCTGAAGGGTCGTTGCTGACATTCTGGACGTATTCGTCGGGCACCGAGACCCCGCGTCCCTCGAGGTACTCGACGTAGGCGGTGCGCCTCTCGCGGATGTCACCCAATGGACGTCCCCCGACAAAGGCGATCCGTGTGTGCCCGTGGTCGACGAGATGGTCGAGGGCAGCCACCATGCCGGCCCGGTTGTCGATGTTGACCGTCGGCACGCCCTCGAGCTCGCTTCCATGCCACAGGGCGATCACGGGGGTCTGGGAGGCGCGCAGGTCGTCGAGGAACTTGGGCTCGTCACGCATGTCGCCGAGGAGGAGGATGGCGTCGCAATGCCGGGTCTCGAGGACCGCCCTCAAGGCGATGGCTTCGTCCGCCTTGCTGTGGGCGCTCCCCAGCACGACGTTGTATCCCCGGGCCAGGGCCTCCGTCGACAGGGCCTCGATGGCCATGGCGAAGAACGGGTCGGTGATCTCCCGCACGATCACGCCGAGCAACATCGTGCGCGCCCCACGCAGCCCACGAGCGAGAGGGTTGGGCCGGTAACCGAGCCGCTTGGCGACTTCCTGTACCCGCTCCCGGGTCTCCGCGGCGATGGGCACCGAGGTCGGGGCGTCGTTGAGCACCCGTGACACGGTCGATTGGGAGACACCTGCAGCCTTGGCGATGTCCTGCATCGTGACCGGGCGTGAAGAGGTCAACCGTTCACTTCCTCTCGGTTCGCGCACCTCGGCCCTCCCCGGTGGGGACCCTTCGACTGAGTTGAATCGTCAAGCTAACCGCCCCCCTCGGGCAGTCGGGGCCAGCAGACCCGTCGATCGCAGGCTGTGCGACCCAAAGTGCTGGGTACGAATGTCAGCATAGCGTTGCCTGCATAGGTTATCCATTCCGACACAGACCCGTTCACGGGACCACCATCACCTTGATCCCCCGTCTCGTCACCAGGGTGTCGAATGCCTCCTCCGACCGGGAGAGCTGGTAGCGATGGGTGATCAATCGATCGAGGCCCGGGATCCCGCGCTCGGCCAGCACGGCAGCCCGGGCCAGGTCGCCGGGCAACATCCGTCTGCAGACCGTCATTGTCAGCTCCTTGCGGCGGGCCAGGGAGGCGCGGAACGAGGTTCGATCACGATCCGGGATGCCGACCAACACGACCCGGCCGCCTGGACGCGCCGCCAGCAAGGCTCGATGGAGGGCGGCATCGCTGCCCGCCGTCTCGAAAACGACGTCGAAGCCACCCCCGGCCGAGTCGACGAGCGGGTCGAGCCCGGTCCCTGCGCCGGCCTCACCGATGGCCTCGGTGGCACCCAGCCCACCGGCCACCTCGAGACGATGTGACAGAGGGTCGGCGGCGACTATGCGGCCCGGACCGAGATCCCGAAGCCCTGCGATGAGGAGTAGCCCGATGGGGCCACATCCGACGACCCCGATCGATCCCCTTTCCAGTGGGCCGGCCAGGTCGATGGCATGCAGGGCGACACCGAGCGGCTCGAGCAAGGCGCCCTCTTCGTCGGTGAGCCCGTCGGGAAGAGGGACCAGACACCGATCCGGCCAAGCCATGTGGCGACGGAGTGCCCCATCGCAGTTGTGCCCGGCGAAGCGGAGGTCGGTACAGAGGTTGGGGCGACCGGCCATGCACTGTTCGCATTCGAGGCATGGGATGGCGGGATCGACGGCGACTCGACGACCACGGTGCGGCCCCGAACTGACCAACGCCGAGAACTCGTGCCCGAGGACCAGCCCCTCGCCAAGGGTTGCGTCTCCGATGCTGCCCTCCCGGTACCAGTGAGCGTCCGAGCCGCAAAGACCGGCCGCAAGCACCTCGAGCTGGACCTCGTCCTCACCCGGCTCTCCGATCGGGAGCTGGACGTGTTCCAGTGTGCCCGGGCCGGTCAGCCTGACGGCGGGGGTGGTGGCTGGGCTCAACTCACGGGGAGAGATGGTCAGGAGGCCGAGCCCACGGCCGGCCGGACTACTTCAACCAGCTTCTCCATCGTCTCCCGGTCGTAGGGGGCGGGCATCTCGACCAGCACCGTGTCGAAGCCGACCTCCCGGTAGGCGAGGAATCTCTCTGTCATCTCTGCTGCAGTCCCGACCCAGAAGGTGTCGTCGTCCTCGATGTTCGCCATCGGAGTCCGATTGTGCTCCATGAGGTCCTCGAGGGCTCTTCTCGCCTCGGCCTCGGTGTCCCTGATGACGATCTTCCCGCCCACGGTGCGCTCTATCCGGGTGTGATCGCGCCCCACGGCTTCACAGTGCTCTCGCAGAACCATGTCCTTGTGGGCGAGGACCTCGGGGCTCCCGAACGCGTTCCACTGGTCGGCATAAGCCGCAACGGTGCGGAGGGTCTTCTTCTCACCCGAGCCACCGATCATGATGGGGAGATGGGCTTGCAGCGGGCGCGGGTTCAGCTTCAGGTTGCGAAAGTCGTACCTGCCCTCACCGTCGCTGCTGACCGTCTCCCCGTCGAGGAGGGCGCGAATGGCGGCCGTGGCCTCATCCAACCAATCGAGCCGTTGGCCGAAGCCCGACCCGAAGTCGATGCCGAAAGCCTCGTGCTCGAGGCCGAACCAGGCGCCACCCAGGCCAAGGATGGCCCTGCCCCCGCTCATGTGGTCGACGGTGACGACCGACTTCGCCACGACCCCGGGGTTGCGGAAGGTATTGGCCCCCACCAGAAGACCGATATCGGCGCGTCTGGTGCCCATTGCCAGCCCGGCGAGGGCGGTGTAGCCCTCGACGATGGCCTGGTCGGGATCGCCGAAGATCGCGTACACGTGGTCCCAGGTCCAGATCGAGTCGTAGCCCAGCTCGTCGGCCCGCTGCGCCGACGTCAGGAAACCAGCCCAATCGGTGGCCTGACTCCACAACACGGCACCAAGCTTCAACTGCGTCACGGATGGCTCCCCTCTCTGACGCGTGGCAGGAATTCACGGTAGCAATTTCAATATGTAGCATACGAATTCATGGCCCCTCCACGGACGTCGACGCCGATGAAGATCGTCGTCACGGGCGGAAGCGGGAAAGCCGGTCGCTGGGTGGTGGAGGATCTTCGCCGGCGCGGCCACGACGTGAGAAACGTCGACTGGTCCCATGACGGGAGCGAGCACGGGCTCTGTCTGATCGCCGACCTCGCCGATCCGGGTCAGGCCCATGAGTTGATCGCCGGTTACGACGCCGTCGTCCACTTCGCCGCAATCCCTGCGCCAGGGATCCGCTCGGAGGCCGAGACCTTCCGGATCAACGCGCTGTCGACCTTCAACGTGTTCGCCGCCGCCGTGGCCGCCCCGGTCGAGCGAGTGGTCTGGGCCTCGAGCGAGACGGTGCTCGGGCTCCCCTTCGACACACCGCCACTATTTGCCCCCATCGACGAGACGATCGAGCCGCGCCCCGAGAGCTCCTATGCCCTCTCCAAGCTGGTCGGCGAGGAGATCGCGTCACAGTTCGCCCGGCGAAGCAGTATCCCCTTCATAGGACTCCGCTTCTCCAACATCATGGAGCCTCCCGACTACCAGAGATTTCCCGATTACTGGGACCAACCTTCGCTGCGCAAGTGGAACCTGTGGGGATACGTCGATGTTCGCGATGTGGGCCAGGCCGTCCGTCGCTCACTCGAGAGTCAGGCCGGCGGCTCCGATGTCTTCATAGTCGCAGCAGCGGACACCGTCATGACCCGAGACTCCGCCGACCTGATGGCCGACATCTATCCCGACGTTCCCTTGAAGCGTGAGCTCGAAGGGCGAGAGACCCTCCTCGCCATCGACCGAGCGCGGGAGATCCTCGGCTACGAGCCCGAGCACGGCTGGGAGGAGCACCACACGTGAGCAAGCGGTTCGATGGCCGACCCGTGGCCCCCGGGTCGGGCCGGCTCAGGCCACTTGGGATCGACGAGGTCGAGATCACCGGCGGGTTCTGGGGGGATCGCCAGGAGGTCAACTCTTCGGCGACCATAGAGCACTGCCACGACTGGATGGAGCGCCTGGGCTGGGTGGGCAACTTCCGAGCCGCCGTCGAGGGTCGGCTGCCGGGAGACCGAAACGGCGTCGTCTTCACCGACTCCGATGTCTACAAGATGATGGAGGCGGCCGCCTGGGAGGTGGGGAGGTCGGGCTCATCCGACGCCGACCACCGCTTCTCCGGCCTCACGTCGGCGATCGCCCCCGTTCAGGACGGTGACGGCTACCTCAACACCGTGTTCGGGCGGCCCGGCCAGCCCGAGCGGTACAGCGACCTGGAATGGGGCCATGAGCTCTACTGCTACGGCCACATGCTCCAGGCTGCGGTGGCCCGGGCCCGCACCGGCCACGACGACGAGTTCGTGGAAGTCGCCCGAAGGGTGGCCGACCACGTGTGCGACACCTTCGGCGACGGTGGAATCGAGCGAGTCGGCGGACACCCGGAGATCGAGTTGGGGCTGGTGGAGATGGCCCGGGTCACCGGGGAGGAGAGGTACCTGCACCAGGCCAAGCTCTTCATCGACCGGCGCGGGCATCACACCCTGGCCGACATCCACTGGGGCCGGTCCTACTTTCAGGACGACGTCCCGGTCAGGGAGCAGGTGGCATTCACCGGCCATGCCGTGCGGGCGTTGTACCTGGCCTCGGCCGCGGTCGACGTTGCCGTCGAGACCGGGGACGAGGGCCTGCTCCAGGCCATCGTGCGGCAATGGGAGCAGACCATCGCCCGACGCACCTATTTGACCGGCGGCATGGGATCCCACCACGACGGTGAGAAGTTCGGGGAGGACTTCGTGCTGCCCCCCGACCGGGCCTACTCGGAGACATGCGCCGGGATCGCATCGGTGATGCTCGCATGGCGTCTCCTCCTCGCCACGGGAGAGACTAGATACGCCGACCTCGCCGAGCGCACCTTGCTCAATGTGGTCGCCACCTCCCCGGCCCCAGACGGACGAGCCTTCTTCTACGCCAATCCCCTGCACCAGCGGGTGCCCGGCGTCGTGCCATCGCCGGACTTCGTCAGCAATCGCGCCGCCTCCAGCCTGAGGGAGCCATGGTTCGCCGTCTCCTGTTGCCCGACCAATGTGGCGCGCATCTACGCCTCCCTCGCCGCCTACCTGGCCACCACTGACGACTCAGGGCTGCAGATCCATCAGTACGCCGAGAGCCGGATTGCTACGACGATCGGGGAAGGCCGGCGGGTGGGTGTGGAGATCACCACCGCCTACCCCGACGAGGGCCGAATCTCGGTCAGGGTGACCGATACCGATGGCTCCCCGTGGGTCTTGACGCTCAGAGTCCCTCCCTGGTCCCGGGAAGCCATGATCCAAATCGGCGACGAGCCCCGCAAGGTCGGGCCGGGGCAGGTTGTGATCGAGCGAGACTTCGCCGTCGGCGACGTGGTGACGCTCGAGCTCGACATGAGGCCCAGGTGGACTTGGCCGGATCCACGGGTCGATGCGGTCCGGGGGTGTGTTGCCGTCGAACGCGGCCCACTGGTCTTGTGTGTGGAATCGGTCGATCTGCCCGGAGGACATTCGGTGGACGAGCTTCGGGTCGACACCGACTCGGATCTGGAG
>JBMDXS010000234.1:0-2163 GCA_048595045.1 Acidimicrobiia bacterium | reverse complement strand
GGCCAAGCCGGCGGTGGCACCGACCGGCGAGCGGGTCGCCTTCATCGCCAATACCGGCGACGGCCCCAAGCAGCTGTACGTGAGCCAGCTTGATACCGAGGCCGATCCAGAATCCCTCGCGGCGCTGACGGACCTCCCGTTCGGGGTCCTCGGGGCGAAGTGGATGCCTGCTGGAACACACCTGGTGGTCCTCGCCTATCTCCTCAAGGGTCACCTCGACGTGGCCTCGACCGTAGCCGCGGTGGCCAGCCGCAAGGAAGCCCGATTCGACGTGCACGTCACCGAGGACGCCGTCTTTCGTTACTGGGATACCTGGCTGACGACCGGCGAGATACCCCATTTGTTCCTCCTCGACATCGAGGGACGGGAGCTGTTGGACCTGACCCCGGGCGCGGAGAGGTGGTGGAGCTGGCCCAACACCGACGACCCGGTGGACACCTTTGACATTTCCCCCGATGGCCTCCGCGTCGCATACTCGGCCGACGCCTCCGATCCTCCCCACCGGCGCTTCCAACGCCACGTCTTCGAGGTGGACGTGAAGACGCGCGAGGAAACCGACCTCACCCCCGAGGGCGTGGCTCACGCGGTACGGCCTCGATACGGCCCTGATGGCCGGACGATCGCCTATGGATACCAGGTCGTACCCGACTTCTATGGGGACCGGGTCCGTCTGGCGGTGGTGGATCGGGTCGCCGGGACCCACCGCACCCTGACCGCGGCATGGGACCGCTCCGCCGAGCAATGGGAGTTCGATGGCCAGGGTGATCTGCTCACCATCGCCGAGGAGCACGGCCGCAGCCACTTGTTCCGGGTAGCTCTCGCCGGGGGTGAGCCGCAACTGATCGCCGCCGGAGGAACACTGGCCGCCCCGGCCGTGGCCTTCGACGGCACCGTCTATCTGCTGCACCACAGCCTGAGCCAGCCGCCGGAGGTCGTGAGACTCGGTGCCGAAGGGAGCCTGCAGCCGGTGACCGACTTCGCCCGCCGGCTACTCGGTGATGTGACCATGGGAAGGGTGGAGGACCTCACCATCAAAGGCGCCGACCAGGACCCCGTTCAGATGTTCCTGGTCCATCCACCCCTCGAGAGCGCGGGCCCACCCCCTCTGGTCCACCTGATCCACGGCGGGCCCCACGGCATGTTCGGTGATGGCTGGCAGTGGCGCTGGCACGCTCAAACCGTGGCCGCCCGGGGCTTTTTGGTAGCCATGGTCAACTTCCACGGCTCGACCTCGTTCGGGCAGGCGTTCACGACTTCGATCCAGGGAGCCTGGGGCGACCTCCCCTACCGGGACATCGAAGCCGCCACGGACTTCCTCGTCGGGCGGGGCCTGGTCAACGAAGCGAAGATGGCCATCGCCGGAGGCTCCTATGGGGCGTACCTGACCGCCTTCATAACCGGACAAACCAACCGCTACGCATGTGCCATCGCCCATGCCGCCGTCACCAACCTGGGAGGCATGTACGCCTCGGACGTCACCGCCGGGCGAGCCCTGGCCTACGGCGCCGAGATCTTCGACGACCGAGCGGTGGTCGATCGCTATAGCCCCTCCTCTCACGCGTCGGGCTATTCCACCCCGACGCTCGTCATCCACGGTGAGAAGGACTACCGGGTCCCGGCCACCCAGGGACTCGAGCTGTACGGGGTCCTCAAGGCCAAACAGGTCCCGGCGCGCCTCGTTTTCTACCCGGGCGAGAACCACTGGATCCTCAACCCTCAATCATCACTTCACTGGTACGGCCAGGTTTTCGAATGGCTCGACCTCTACTTGAAGTAGAGACCTTACCCGCGTTACTGTGGGTAAGACGATTTTGTCATTTGGCCGCGATGAGTCGTCGTGCGCCCCGCCCTTGACCTCGTCCTGGTCTTCGCGGGGGGGGATCCGCCGCCCCGCTCGGTGCTGGCAGGAACACCCTCGCCGGATTACGTCATCGCCGCCGATTCCGGGCTCGATCATGCCGTACGGCTCGGAATAGCCGTCGACCTCCTGGTAGGGGACCTCGACTCGGTCTCCCCCGACGCCATGGTCCTCGCCCCCCTCATCCAACGGCACCCCGCCGACAAGGATGCCACCGACCTGGCTATCGCCCTGGAGGCGGCCGCCGCCCTCGACCCGGCGAAGGTGGTGGTGGTAGGCGGGCACGGGGGGCGTCTCGACCATCT
>JBMDXS010000233.1:0-6302 GCA_048595045.1 Acidimicrobiia bacterium | reverse complement strand
GTAGAGGCGTTCGCCGACTCGCTGCGCGCGGCGGGCCATGCGGTGCACACCCCCGATCTGTTCGATGGCCGCACCTTCCCGTCGCTCGAGGCGGGCATGGACCACGCCAGGGCGGTCGGGTTCGAGGTCATCATCGACCGGGCTGTGGCCGAGGCAGAGGCCCTGGGTCAGAGCCTGGTCTACGCCGGCTTCTCGATGGGGGTGATGCCTGCCCAGAAGCTGGCCCAGACCAGGGATGGTGCCCGGGGGGCACTGCTGTTCGACGCCTGCATCCCGGTCGAGGAATTCGGCGACAGGTGGCCCGACGGCGTGCCGGTCCAGGTCCACGGGATGGATGCCGATCCGAGCTTCGCCGACGAAGGCGATCTCGACGCGGCCCGGGCGCTGGTCGAATCGACCGAGCAGGCAGAGCTATTCCTCTACCCGGGCGACGCTCACCTGTTCGCCGATTCGTCGCTGCCCTCATACCGACATGACGCCGCCGAGCTGATGACGAGGAGAGTTCTCGACTTCCTGACCGGGATCGGGTGACCGGGCCGAGGCACCCACGGCCTTGGAATCAGCTCGAGCCGTCCCTGTTCGACGGGGTGGCCCTGATCAAGATGAGTGACCCAACCACGCCCGCCAGCAGTGAGCCGACGAGTATGCCCGTCCGAGCCACGTCGGCCAGCTGTTCGTCGGCAAAGGCGAGATTGGTGATGAACAACGAGACGGTGAATCCGATGCCACCCAGGGCGCCAAGACCCACGATGTGACGCCAGGTGCTGCCGCCCGGCAACCGGCCGAGCCCGCTCCTCACCGCCAGCCACGTGAACAAGCTGATGCCCACCGTCTTTCCGACCAGCAAGCCCATGGCCACGCCGACGGCGACAGGGCTGGTGATCAACTCTCCGGGGTCCACCCCCCGGAAGTCGACCCCGGCGTTGGCGAGGGCGAAGAGCGGAACGATCAGATAGGACGTCCAGGGGAGAAGTCGATTCTCCAGCCGATTGAGTGGTGGAATCGACTCGGTTGCGATAGCCGACAAGAGCTCGGCTTCATAGTCGGACTTCTCGTCGTCCTCGGGGCTGGCGCCCAACGGATACGTGTCGAGTATGTCCCGCGCCTTGCTCTCGAACTCCTCCGAGCTGTAGAAGGCCCGGGCGGGGGTGAGAAGCCCGAGTGCGACGCCTGCGACGGTGGCATGCACCCCGGATTCGAGCATCGCGAACCAGACGGCCACCGCAGCCGACCCGTAGAACAACATGGATCGAATCCCGATTCGCTGGCCGAAGGCGATCGCCACCAGAAGTGCCGCCGCAATCGCCAACCATCCTGCCGACAGGTCGGAGGTATAGAAGACAGCGATGACCAGGATGGCCCCGAGGTCGTCGGCGATGGCGAGGGCGAGGAGGAACACCTTCGCGCCGGCGGGGACTCGGCTCCCCAACAGAGCCACGATTCCGACGGCAAAGGCGATATCGGTGGCCATGGGCACGGCCCATCCAGCCGATGCTTCCGGACCGGTGCCGGTGGTGAGCGCCACATAGACGAGAGCCGGGATCACCATGCCGCCCACAGCGGCAACCACCGGGAGCGCCGCCGCCCTCGGATCGCGCAGCTCCCCGACGACCAACTCGCGTTTGATCTCCAGCCCCACCACGAAGAAGAAAATGGCCATCAACCCGTCATTGATGAAATGGGCGAGACTCTCATCGATGTGTATCGGGCCCAACTCGAGTACGACCCGCGTCTCCTCGAACAGCTGCCGATAGCCGTCGGACCACGGGGAATTGGCCCAACCCAAGGCGACCGCGGTAGCGGCGAGCAAGACGAGACCCGAGGCGGCTTCGATCCTGGTGAATCGGACGAGGGGCTGAACGAAAGTCCGTGGGATGAACCGGTCGGAGTCAGCCCAAGTACGGTGGCGTGAATCGAACCTCAAAGGCCCGGACTCATATGGGCTGGCGGCATCGTTTCATCTCCGACTCGCCGACCAGACTTCCCGGCACACCTCGTTGAGCGATTCGATACAAGCAGGATCGGCGGGCTCAGGCCAGCCCCTGCCCGAGGGTGTGACGAACCCACCTGTTGGGGCGCCGGCTAACCCTCGGGTGGTGGGGAGATGGGCGGTTGTGCCGGCCCACCCAGGTCCTCGTTGGCCTGGAGGAACTCCTCCCGGGTCATCTCGCCACGGGCGTAGCGGAGCCGCAGTGCGTCCACCGCCTGATCGCCGCCGTCGTCTGATCTCGTGCCGGCGTTCCCCCGACGCCAGAGAAGGGCGACCCCAAGTGCCAGCAGGGCGAGGAACGCCAGGAAGAAGAAGACGATCAGCCAGCGGGCGACAACACCGCGTCCCCAATGCCACGGGTCCGCCATCTGAAGGAAGAGGTCGAGTGCCATGCGTCGAGCTTACGTGTGATCGCAGATGGCGGCGCTTCCTCAGGGATCCTCCCCTCCACCCCGACGGGTTACGGGCCTCCGACGGAGCGAGGAGAAGGGGAGCACCACCCCGCGCCGGTGTCGCAGTGTCTGATCAGACCGTGTCACCGCCCGTGTACTCGATCCTCGAATCCTTGGGGATCAGCGGTCTTTCTGCCCGTGCCTTGATCTGCTGGACCGCCCAGGTGTTCCCGTCGGGATCGCTGAAGCCGAAGAAGGTCCCACCATCTCGCTCATCGAAGACGGTGATCCCGCTCACCTCGACCCCACGATCGATCAGCTCTTGCCGGGCAGCTTCGGCGTCGGCCACGACGAGCTGGAGACCTCGCATCGAGCCGGGTGCCATCTCCTGTTGTGCGGGCAGGTCGCCGATGACGATCGAGCAGCCCGACCCGGGCGGGGTCAGCTGGACGACGCGCATCTCGGGAGTGGTCGTGTCGTGATCCAGATCGAACCCGACCTGATCCCGATAGAACCTCACCGCCCGGTCGATGTCGCTGACTGGGAGCAGCACGACTTCCAGTGTCCAGTCCATGGCGTCCTCTCCCCGATCAGCCGCGGGTGGCCAGGACCTCGTCGAGACGCTGGTATCCCTCGGACATCCCGTCCTCCATGCCGCTCGACACCATGCCGTCTCTCGATTCGAGCGAGGGATAGGTGGAATGTCCACGTACACGGCTGCGCCCCCCGCCCAAGTCTTCGAAAGTGAGGCTCTCGACACTGACCACGTCGGGGAATCCCTCGAATTCGAAGGTCTGGATGGCGAACTCGTTGTCACGCACGACGTGGAACACGCCGTTGAAGGCGTATTCCTCGCCGGCGTCGTTGCTCTGGACATACCGCCAGCGGCCCCCGGTCCGGAAGTCGTAGACCTCGATATCCGTGACGTATTCGCGGGGGCCCATCCACTGCTTGATGAGCTCCGGGTCCCGGTGAGCACGGAACACCGCCTCCACGGGAGCGTCGAACTCGCGTTCCCAATCGATGAAGGGTGTCCCTTCGGGAGCGTCGACATGTAGTGGGTTGGTCATTCTCGCTTCTCCTTCTTCTTTACCTCGAGCAGGGCATCGAGACGCCGATACCGCTCTTCCGTGGTGAGCCGATAACGATCGATCCAGGCGGTCATCGCCTCCAGTTGGGCCGGGTCGAGATGGACCGGACGCCGCTGCGCGTCACGGCTCCTCGTCACCAGTCCTGCCTGTTCCAGGACCTGGATGTGCTTGGAGACCGCCTGTTTGGTGATCTCGAACGGCTCCGCCAGCTCGTTTACCGTGGCCGGGCCCCGGCTGAGCCGGGCGATGATCCTGCGACGGACCGGATCGGCCAGAGCGGCGAACGCCCGGTCGAGCCGGTCGTCGGCCCCGGGATCGACGATCATTATTCAACTGTTCCTTTTATCAACCGGTTGATTGATCTACCATAACGCAGATCGGGAAGGACGTCAACCCGTCCCTGATAGGTTGGCCCGATGGACACACAAGCGATACGGACGGCAGTCGATGTCACCGGCGTGGCGGCACCGGCCAGCCACTACTCACATGGGATCGTCACCTCGGGCCGGCTGCTCTTCGTGGCCGGGCAGGTGGCGCTCGACGAGCAGGGCAGCCTGGTGGGCGGGGACGATGCCGCCGCCCAGGCACGTCAGGTCCTCAGCAACCTGCGTCAAGTGGTGGAGGAGGCAGGAGGGCGGATGGAGGATGTCGCCCGCACCACCCTCTACCTCACCCGGCTCGAGGACCGGGCTCCCGTAGCCGAGGTCCGCAAGGAGTTCTTCCCAACGCCGCCCCCAGCCAACACCTTGCTCGTGGTGTCTTCCCTGGCATCACCCGAGTACCTGGTCGAGATCGACGCCATAGTCGCCCTGGGCTAGATGGGGCCGGCGGCGGTGCTGACCCGGGCCCTCCGGCACCTGGGTGAGCACCACCCGTTGCTGGTGGCCATCGACGGGCACAACGCAGCCGGGAAGTCGACCCTGGCGGCTGAGGTCGCCTCGAAGATCGAGGCCGTGGTGATCGACGGCGACGACTTCTACGCCGGGGGAACGGCGGCGCAATGGGACGAGATGAGCCCTGCGGAGAAGGCCGACCACTGCATCGACTGGAGGAGACAGCGCCCGCTGCTCGAGATGCTGAAGAGCGGTGAGACCGTCGCCTGGCATCCCTACGACTGGGACATCCACGACGGGCGTCTCGCCGCTCAACCCCGGGTGTGCGCTCCGGCACCGGTGATCATCCTCGAGGGCGTGTACAGCGCACGGCCGGAACTGGCCGATCTGATGGATCTCCGTGTCCTCTACGAGGCACCTCCAGCACTGCGTCGGCAACGATGGAAGGCACGAGAGGGCGAGGGCTCCTTCGACGACTGGACCAGGCGTTGGTCCGACGCCGAGGACTGGTATTTCAGCCAAGTCATGCCGAGCAACCGTTTCGATCTGGTGCTTTCGGCCGTCTGAGAAATTTGCACAGTTCCTTTGCACAATTATTGTGCAGACATGACGACCTACCCTCGCCTGGGGATGGATGCCGTGAAGGTACTGGCACATCCCCTCCGCAGCCGTCTGCTCGGTGAGCTTCGCAACAACGGCCCCGCCACGGCGACCACACTGGCCGGGGCCCTGGCGACGAACACCGGGGCCACCAGCTATCACCTCCGCAAACTGGCCGCGGTCGGCCTGGTCGAGGAGACCGGGGAGGGCAAGGGCCGGGAGCGATGGTGGCGGGCCAGTCACGAGATGCACTCCTGGTTCGCCAGCGACCTCGAGGATGATCCCGACGGGATTGCGGCCGCGGACTGGCTCCATGGCGAGTCGCTGCGCCGTTTCCAGGTGTTCGCCGAGGAGTGGTTCGCCTCCGAGTGGGACTGGCCCGCGGAGTGGCGTGATGCAGGCGGGTCTTCCGACTACGTCCTCGATCTCTCCTCCCGCCAGCTCTCGGAGCTGGGCACGGAGCTCTTCGAGGTGATCGAGCGCTATCGCAAGACGGATCCCGGGCCAGATCCGGCCCGGGTCGTCCTCTACACGTTTGCCTTCCCCCAGCCGGATCGGCGGAGATGACCCACGCTCTCAGCGCGGATCAGGTACGCCGCCGCTATCTGGTTCTGGTTGCGATGCGGTGGCTCCCGACCGGCCTCCTCATCCCTGTGTCCATGCTGCTCCCGCTGGAGAGAGGGCTGTCCATCAGCGAGATCGGGCTGGCCGCGGCGGCTCAGGGCCTGATGGTCCTCTTCCTGGAGCTTCCCACGGGTGGACTGGCCGACTCCCTGGGCAGGAAGCGGGTATTGGTGGCATCGATCCTGGTCGGGATGACCTCGGTCGGTATCTATCTCTTCGCCGACAACCTCGCCGCCTTTTTCGCCGCCTTCTCCCTCCAGGGCGTCTTCCGTGCCCTCGACAGCGGCCCGCTCGAGGCCTGGTATGTGGACGCCACGCATGTAGCCGACCCGGATGCCCAGATACAGACTGGTCTGAGTCGTGCCGGGGTCGTGATCGGAATCGCCATCGCCATGGGCGCGCTCCTCAGCGGGCTCCTCGTGGCGTGGGAGCCATTGCCCGGGATAGAACCGCTCGCACTCCCTGTGATCGTTTCGCTGGGTCTGCAAATGGTGGGCCTGATCGGCCTTGTCGTACTCATGACCGAGGTGCGAGCGGAGAAAGGGTGGCGGGCGACGATGATGGCCGCCCGCGAGACTCCTGCCGCCATCAGCGGAGGGCTCCGCCTGCTCCGTGCCAACCGAGTCCTGCTCGCCATCGTCGCAGTCGAGTTGTTCTGGGGCTTTGGGATGGCGACATTCGAGAGTTTCACCCCGCTTCGGCTCGCCGAGGTCATGGGCGACACCGACCGGGCTGCCGCCATCGCAGGTCCCGCCGCATCCGCCGCGTGGCT
>JBMDXS010000232.1:0-3283 GCA_048595045.1 Acidimicrobiia bacterium | reverse complement strand
CGGTGAAGACGACCTGTCCTATCTCCTGCTTCAACCCTTCACCCCCAGGGAACGACGCAACATGTCGGCCTTCCTCGTTGCCGACTCCACCCCGGGTCGGTACGGGCGGCTGGTCGACTTCAGAATGCCGCAGGGTGAACTCGTCGACGGGACCGAGCAGGTCGGCCAGAGGATCGATCAGGACGCCGAGATCTCCGAGCAGTTCACGTTGTGGGACAACCAGGGCTCCCGGGTGATCAAGGGCGACCTCCTCGTCGTGCCGATCGAGGACTCGATCCTTTACATCCAGCCCATCTTCCTCGAGGCGGAGGGCGGGGGGATCCCCGAGTTCCGTCGTGTGATCGTGGTCTATGGCGACCAGGTCGAGTGGGCGGAGACCCTCGACGGGGCCCTCGAGCAGGTGTTCGGCGACGGGGTTGGGCCCGAGCCTGCAGAGCCAGGCGGCGAGCCGACCGAGCCGGGCCCGGACGGTGACACCGCGGCCGAGCTGTTGGCCCAGGCCGCTGCCGCATTCGCCGCCGCCGACCAGGCGCTGACCCAGGGCGATCTGGCCGAATACCAGCGTCTCATCGACGAGGCGGAACGTTTGGTCGAAGAGGCCCAAGGCATCCTCGAAGACTCGGTGGAGGCTGGGGCACCCACCCCAGTCTCCTGATGACCTCTGGTCGAGGAGCCGAGGCAGCATTACGTCTTGAACACGAAGCGGAGGCCGTGCGCCTCGAGGTGTCTCTGGTCTGCGACCGGTGGTCGAGCCATTGCCGACAGCCGTTCGGCTCCTCCTAGACTGGCCCCTCCTTCAGGGAAGAAATGGCGAAAGACGAAGACGAATACATACGGATGAGGGGCACGGTGCTCAAGATGCTGCCCGACTCCACCTTCGAGGTGAAGTTGGACAGCGGCTTCGAGCTCTTGGCCAAGCCCTCAGGCCGGATGCGGCGTGGTCGTGGCATCAGGGTCCTGCCCGGCGACACCGTCGATGTGGAGGTCTCCACCTACGACCCCACCAGGGGTCGCATCGTCTGGCGCTATCGCTGATCGGGGCCCTGTCGGGGCCGATCGCCTTATGGAATCTGTCAGGGTGGCGCGTCATGATGGCGCCCATGGAGCTGGTGCTGAATTTGGCGGCGGGGGCTGCTGCGATCTTGATGATCCTGGTCGGGGGCTATGCCATCGCTGCTCTATGGTGGGATGATCTCACCTGATCTCCGTCGGGTAACTTTCGGCGAATCAGGCTGACCACCGTCATTCTCCGGGTTTCGGATCTTGAACAGTCCGTGGACTTCTGGCGCGATCGAGTGGGCCTCGAACTGAGTTTCGCCAGTGGCGAGTTCGCGTTCTTTGCCGTCGGTGAGAACCAACTCGCCCTCAACCAGCCTGAGGTCTTTCGTGCTCAGACGTCTGACACCGAGGTCGTGTTCGAGGTGGAGGATTTGGCGGAGGTATACGCCGCGATGAAAGGTCGGGGTGTCCCCTTCGAGATAGAGCCACGCCCGGTGAGCTCGGATGGTCAGAGGACTTTGCTCGCCGCCCACTTTCGTGATCCCGATGGGCACGCAGCCAGCGTCACCGGGTGGGTGGAGGGGACGGCCACCTGACTCCAGACGCGGAGGAAGGGCGCCATAGCAATGGCGCCCTTCCTGCAGCTACCGGCGGCGTCTAGCCGGCAGCAGTAGTAGTGGTCAGGTCGAGCACAGTGGTGGTTACGCCGTCGACCGGATCGGTTGGATCCGTGTCCCCATCGTCGCAGGCCGCGACGGCCAACATCAGGGTCAGGGCTGCGGCGATGGTCTTGGTCTTGCGCAGTCTGCGGTTCATGTTTCCTCCATTCCAGAGGCACGTGCCGTCCGGCACCGGACACCCACGGCCCAAGGCTGGATGGATACCCCGGGCTGCTCGGTCCTAAACCGATTTCTTCAACTGTCGCCTCGTCAATTGGCGGTGTAGGCCCCGTCGACCAGGTAGTAGGCGCCGGTGCAGAACGCGGCATCGTCCGAGGCGAGGAAAGCAACGAGGTCGGCCACTTCCTGGGGCTGGCCCAGCCGGCCGATGGGGTGCATCCCGGCGATGGCGCTCAGTGTGGCTTCGTCGAGGTTGGCCGAGAGCAACGGGGTGTCGATGAACCCGGGGCCCACCGAATTGACCCGCACCCCGCGAGCGGAGTACTCGATGGCCGCAGTCTTGGTCAGGCCAACCACGCCGTGTTTCGCCGCCACATATGCCGGGGAGTTGGCGAAGCCGACGCTACCCAGGATGGAGGCGATGTTGACTATCGACCCGCCGCCTGCTTCGAGCATGGCCGGGATCTCGTATCGCATGCCGTAGAACACCCCGTTGAGGTTCACATCGATCACCTGGCGCCAACTGTCCACCGGATACTCCCCGGTGGGCGCCTGGGCGCCTCCGATGCCGGCGTTGTTGATCGCTATGTGAAGGGCTCCGTAGGTCTCGACCGTTGTCGCCACCATGCTCTCCACCCGATCGACCGCGGAGACATCGACTTCGACGAAGGTCGCATCCCCGCCATCGGATGTGATCGCCTCGGTGACACGTTTGCCACCATCCGGGTCGTAGTCGGCGACCACGACCTTTGCTCCGCCCCGAGCGAAGGTGAGGGCACAGGATTCCCCTATGCCCGAGCCAGCACCGGTGACCAGCGCCACCTTGTCCTTGAAGTCGTACGTTGCCATGCCAGACCTCCTGTCTGTAGAGACTCCTCCGATGATCCCCGATCACAGCCCGAGGGGATAGGGCCGTTGGACTCCCGGCTTACCCCTCGACCCACATAGCGAATCTCCGCTGGACAGGTGGGGCTGGGCCGCGACTCGGCTCCCATCAAGAGGGTCGGCTGATACCTTCGGCCCGGCGGAAGGGATCCTCGTCTCTCCCTCCCGGGTGCCTGGCGGGAGGATCAGCGTCCTTGGCAGCTGACGGGTAGCCTCCCGGCGCATGGACCCGTCGGGCCTGGATTCGATACCACTGTTCGCTGCATTGCCGCGCAAGGAGCGGACCGTCGTCGCCGCCCATGCCGACGAGGTGCGTCTCGAGCAGGGAGCCCACATCATGGACGAGGGCCACCTGGCTTATGAGCTGTTCGTGATCAAGAGTGGCACCGCCAACGTCATGCACGACGGGGAGGTCATCGCTCGGGTCGGACCGGGAGACGTAGTGGGGGAGGTGGGCGTCCTCAAGACCCATACCCGGATGGCGACGGTGATCGCCACCAGCCCGATCGAAGCGATAGTCATGTACGGGCCGGAGTTGACCGCATTGAAGGGCTCGATGC
>JBMDXS010000231.1:0-16167 GCA_048595045.1 Acidimicrobiia bacterium | reverse complement strand
CGCCTCGCGGTCGACCTCGATTATTCCCACCATCCGCATCCCCTGAGCCAGGACAGGTACCCGGAACAGCTCCTTCTTGGCGAGGAACCTGATCGGTAGGGGCACGGCCAGCAGACAGGCCATGATGTCGAGGGTGGAGAGGTGGTTGGCCACCACGACGTACGAGCGTCCTGGGTCGATGTTGTCACCACCTTCGACCTCGAGTCGTGTCCCCGAACTCGCCAGCCAAACCCGGCTCCATGTCCTGATGACCCGATCGATCATCGGCGAGGTTCTGTTGAAGGGGACGATGACCGCGATGACGGCGACGGCGACGATGGTGGCGGCGACCCCGGCGACGACGGTGATGATCGTCCGTGGGATGTCGATCAGGATCCGCATCGTCTGAGAGTACCGATCGGCCCCTTACCCTGACCCTCATGGACAAAGCCTCTTTGCGGGCCCGGATGCGGAGCACCGGGCCACTAGCGCCTGGCGTGAGCGATCGGGTGGTCGCCGGCCTGTTCACCTGGCTGTCCTCACGGCTGCCGGGCACCATCACTGCCTTCCTCCCCATGGAGGGGGAGGTCGACCTGAGGTCCCTGTTCGGGCGGCTTCCCGGCTGGCGGTGGGCACTGCCCCGGGTCGAGTCGGATCGCTCCGTCACCTTCCGGGACGTGGACGTGCCACGGGAGACGCATCCGTTCGGTATGGAGCAGCCCTCGGACAGCGGCCCGGTGATCCCCATCCACGAGATCGACGTCTTCCTGGTGCCCGGGCTCGCCTTCGATCGCACCGGCCGACGTCTGGGCAACGGTGCAGGCCACTACGACCGGATCCTGGCATCGGCCCGACCGGACGCCGCCACGGTGGGTATCGCCCCCCACCTCCGAATCGTCGAAGAGGTCCCGGTCGAAGACCACGACGTGCTGGTGAGATGGCTGGCCACCGAGGAGGGGGTGATCAGCCCCCTTCCCAAGAGTTGAGCCGGTCGATGGATAGGAAGATGGCCGGCCCGCTCGGTGGCGAGTTGCGGTATTGACGGTATTTGCCCTTGAGACGGGCGCGTGCCTCCCACCAATTCTCGGTGTCCTTCTCGACGGTCACCTCGCCATCGACGCGCACCCACCAGAGAGACGCCCAGTCCTCGTCGTAGTGGTCGGCCAGCAGCGAGGCCGTGGGTGTCGTCTCGACGTTGAGCAGCCGTTGCAGGCGCTGGGTGGTCTTCGGCTTCTCGTCGATCATATGGACCACGTTGAGCCCGATCACCACGAAGGTGACTGCGACCACGTGGGGCGTTCCTTCCGGTGTGATCGAGGCGAAGTGGCCCACCCGGGCCAATGCCAGCCGCTCGAGGGCGTCAGCCCGATCCATCGAGCAGGGGCTGGAGGGTGCGCCAGGTCGAATCGGCCCACCTCTTGTGGCCGGCCGCGCTGACGTGGAACTGGTCGGCCGACCACAGCCCAGGGTCGGAGTACCAGATGGCGGGGTCGTCCCGGCGATGTGGCACCACGTGAGCGCCGTGCCGTTCCGCCACCCTCTCATGGGCACGGTTGAAGCGCTCCGATCGGCGGCTCATCAAATTGCGCAATGGCGGCTTGAGCCGCGGGATGGGCCCGATGTCGCCGACCCCGCTCAATACCACCAGGGCCCCGGTCTCCATCAGTTTCCCCACCAGCTCGTCGAGTCGTGCCTCGAAGATGCGCAGAGGCACACCGTGGATGCAGTCGTTGGCGCCCACGGAGACCAGCATCATGTCGGGCCGGGTCGCAATGGCGGGCTCGAGTTGATCACGCAGGAGATCCTCGGCCCGGGAACCGGAGACGGCGAAGGACTTCAGCGTCACGTAACGATCCTCAGCCATCCGGGAGCAGACCAGACTCACCCAGATCTGCTCAGGCCCGGCGACACCGGGTGCCGTGACAGACGAGTCGCCGAGGACGGTGACCCGATATGGAGGGTTGGACGGGTCGCCGAAAGCTCCCGAAGGGTCGAACTCCTCCTGACGGGGGGCGGGGTGGAGGATTGCGAAGAGGGCCTCGGCACCAAGCACGACGGCGCCGGCCGTGGCGCCTCGGATCAAGAGACGGGGGACCATTCCCCAATTCTGCCAGGAACGAGCTCAGGCGTTGCTGGCGTCTTCGATCCGAGCCTTCAACCCGAAGCGGCCCTTGGACTCGGTGAGATCGACGACGGCACCGACTGCATTGGAGAAGGCAGAAGGATCTTCGGGGAAGAACTCGAAACTATCGCCCTCTATCTCGAAGGCGAAGCGGTACACGGACGTTCGGTGGATCTGCAGCGTCTCCATCGGCCAGGACCCCAGATGTCGTTTCCCGGCCACGACCCGGAACCGACCCTCGGCGACCTCGATAGTCACCGCGGTCGGCTCCAGCCGAATTGCCTTCAACCTCCCCGCGTAATAACTCATCCCGGGTGTCAATCTACTCGTCGGCCCTGAGCTCCAACAAGGGAGTCAGCGCCCAATTCATGGGTACAGTTCGGACTAGTCCATGGGAAGGGATGAATGACGGAAGGCGCTCCGAACAGGCCCCATCTGGCCAACAAGGTTCGGTTCGTGACCGCCACGACCTTGTTCGACGGGCACGACGCCTCCATCAACATCTTCCGCCGCATCCTTCAGGCATCGGGTGCCGAGGTGATACATCTCGGCCACAACCGGACCGGTCTCGACATCGTGGAGACGGCGATCGAGGAAGACGCACACGCCATCGCGGTCACCTCGTATCAGGGCGGCCACATGGAGTTCTACCGCTATCTGCGCGACCTCCTGGTGGAGCGGGAGGCGGGGCACGTGCGGCTGTTCGGAGGAGGCGGTGGCACGATTCTGCCGGGTGAGGGTGAGCAGCTGGCCGCCTACGGCATAACCAGGATCTACTCACCGGACGATGGCCGGGAGCTGGGCATGCAGGGGATGGTCAGCGACATGCTCGCTCGCTCCGACTTCGCCACGGGGGAGCTGGGCACCGACTTCGATCTGGACCAGCTCGAGCCGGGCAACACCAGGATGCTGGCGACGCTGATCTCGGCGGCGGAGAACTTCCCCGAGAAATACCAAGACGTGTTCGAGCAGGTCGAGGCAAGAGCGGCCAACACGCCAGCGCCGGTGGTCGGCATCACGGGAACGGGTGGCTCGGGGAAGTCGAGCCTTGTCGACGAGCTGCTCCGCCGGTTCCTGAAAGACTTCGACGAGTTGAGGGTCGCCGTTTTGTCGGTGGATCCGTCCAAGCGTCGCTCGGGTGGGGCACTGCTCGGAGATCGCATCCGGCTCAACTCGTTGCCTCATCCTCGGGCCTATATGCGGTCGCTGGCCACCCGACAGGCCAACCTCGCCCTCTCTCCGCACGTCCGGCACGCCCTCGACGTGGTCCGGGCGGCTCGTTTCGATCTCATCCTCCTCGAGACCTCGGGAATCGGCCAGTCCGACACCGAGATCGTCGACTTCTCCGATCTTGCCATGTACGTGATGACCCCCGAGTACGGGGCGGCGACCCAGCTGGAGAAGATCGACATGCTCGACTTCGCCGACCTGGTGGCGATCAACAAGGCGGACAAGGAAGGGGCACGGGACGCGCTGCGCGATGTGCGCAAGCAATGGAAGCGCAACCGTCTTGCCTTCACCGCCGACGACGAGGATCTCCCGGTTCATCTCACCGTGGCCTCCGACTTCAACGACCCCGGCACCAACCGTTTCTATCTGGCTTTCCTCCAGGCCCTGGGCTCGCACGGCCTGAGGCTGGCGTCGAAGTTGGAGCTGCCCTTGAGCGACGCCTCGAAGCAACACGTGGTGCCACCGGAGCGGACCCGGTATCTGGCGGAGATAATCGAGTCGAACCGGGGTTATGACCAGCATGCGAGTGAGCAGGCGGAGCTCGCAGACGCCCTGTATCGCCTCGAGGGGGCGCGCCAAGCGGGTGCCGACGTAGCGGAGTTGATCGTCGATGTGGGGGAGAAGCTCGACCCGGAGAACCGACACGCCCTCGAGCACTGGGAGGGGATGATCGCCGAGTACTCGGGGACAGAGTTCGTCTACCACGTGAGAGGAAGGGAGATCCGGCTCCCCCTCCACGAGGAGACGCTCAGCCACACACCGGTGCCGAAGGTGGCGATGCCCCGCTTTCGCTCATGGGGGGATCGTCTGCACTGGCTGCTCCAGGAAAACGTCCCTGGCGAGTTCCCGTATACGGCGGGGGTCTACCCGTTCAAGCGGGCCGAGGAGGACCCGGCCCGGATGTTCGCCGGGGAGGGACCGCCAGAGCAGACGAACCGGCGCTTCCACTATCTGGCTGCCGGGATGCCCGCCAAGCGCCTCTCCACTGCCTTCGATTCGGTGACGCTCTACGGGGAGGACCCCCACGAGCGGCCCGATATCTACGGGAAGGTGGGCAATTCGGGGGTGTCCATCGCCACCCTGGACGACGCCAAGAAGCTCTACTCCGGCTTCGACCTGTCCGACCCGGCCACCTCGGTCTCGATGACGATCAATGGCCCGGCCCCGATGATCCTCGCCTTCTTCATGAACGCCGCCATCGACCAGGCCTGTGAGAAGCACATTTCCGAGAACGACCTGTGGGACGAAGTGGAGACTCGCATCGAGGGCATCTACGGCGAACGGGCGAGGCCCGTCTACTCGGGTGAGCTCCCCGAGGGCCATGACGGCTTGGGCCTGCGTCTTCTCGGGGTCACCGGCGACCAGGCGCTGTCCCCCGATGTCTATGAGCGGATCCGGGCAGAGACCGTGTCACGGGTCAGGGGAACCGTTCAGGCGGACATCCTCAAGGAGGACCAGGCCCAGAACACCTGCATCTTCTCCACGGAGTTCGCCCTGGGCATGATGGGCGACATCCAGCAGTGGTTCGTAGACAACGACGTCCGCAACTTCTACTCGGTTTCGATCAGCGGCTATCACATGGCCGAGGCGGGGGCGAACCCCATAACGCAGCTTGCCTTCACCCTGGCCAACGGTTTCACCTACGTCGAGAACTATCTGGCCAGGGGGATGGCGATCGACGACTTCGCCCCCAATCTGTCCTTTTTCTTCTCCAACGGGATCGACGCCGAATACGCGGTGATCGGGCGGGTGGCCCGGCGAATCTGGGCCAAGGCCATCAAGCACCGCTATGGGGGGAACGAACGGTCACAGAAGCTCAAGTATCACGTCCAGACCTCGGGTCGGTCGTTGCACGCCCAGGAGATCTCGTTCAATGACATCCGGACCACTCTCCAGGCCCTCTACGCCATCTACGACAACACCAACAGCCTCCACACCAACGCCTACGACGAGGCCATAACCACCCCGACCGAGGAATCGGTTCGTCGAGCGCTGGCCATCCAGCTGATCATCAACCAGGAGCTGGGGCTGGCCAAGAACCAGAACCCGCTCCAGGGCAGCTTCGTCATCGAGGAGCTGACCGACCTGGTGGAGGAAGCGGTCCTCGCCGAGTTCGATCGGATCAACAGCCGCGGGGGAGTGCTGGGGGCCATGGAGCGGCAATACCAGCGGACCAAGATCCAGGAGGAGTCGCTCCACTACGAGCAACAGAAGGAGGCCGGCCTCTACCCGGTGGTCGGAGTCAACACCTTCCTCTCCAAGGAAGGATCTCCCATCGTCGTGCCACGTGCCCTG
Source organism: Acidimicrobiia bacterium (assembly GCA_048595045.1). Taxonomy (GTDB): domain Bacteria; phylum Actinomycetota; class Acidimicrobiia; order Spongiisociales; family ZC4RG35; genus JARDZU01. The sequence continues at coordinate 10,541 of JBMDXS010000231.1, read as the reverse complement.
ATCCGATCGACCGACGAGGACAAGGACCGTCAGATCGCAAATGTCCGCGCCGTCCAGGAGAGGAACCGTGAGGAGGCGAAGGTGGCACTGGAGGAACTGCAGAAGACGGCCATCACCGGCGGCAACATCTTCGCCCAGCTCATGGAGACGGCCAAGGTGGCCTCCCTCGGCCAGATGAGCCACGCCCTCTACGAGGTGGGCGGCCAGTACCGGCGCAACATGTGAGGGGCCGTCCGGGCGCAGACGTCCCTTGCTCGGGTACTGTGCTCCGCCCTGGTGACTGAGGAGCAGCCCACCCCCGACGCCGGGCCCGTACCGGGCGAATCGGGCCCTTGGCAGCGCCGCTGGCCCCCGATGGGCTACTGGGCCCGTGTGTTCGCCCTCATCGTCCTGATCGCCGCTGCGGCTGCGGTGCTCTGGGCCCTGCGCAGCATCCTCCTCGTCTTGCTCGCATCGCTCGTGCTGGCCACGGGCCTCCAGCCGGCCATCAGCTGGTTCGAGCGTCGTGGGCTGAAACGAGGTTGGGGGCTGGCGCTGATCTTGCTGGGCGGTCTGGTGGTCATGGGAGGCCTGGCCGTAGTCCTCATCCCATTCATCGCCACCCAGCTCGGGGAGCTGATCCAGCGTCTGCCCGAGTTCCTCGCCCAGATCAGAGAGGGCCCCGGGTTCCTGGGGAGTGTCATCGAGTTCTTCGACATCGAAACGCTCCTCTCCGGGGATCCTGGTGCCGAGACCAACGGGATCGACCCCGTCGACATCGCCTCCGGCATCGGGGGCACGATCTTCAACCTGGTGACCGTGCTCGTGGTCACGCCGTACTTCGCCGTCGAGTTCCCCCAGATAAAGATCTGGATCATCCGCCTTCTTCGTCCCAAGCATCGTGAGGACTTCCTCCATGTCCTCAACTCCTCGGTCGACCTGATCGCCAACTACATCGTCGGCAACGCGGTGATCAGCGTCATCGCGGGCGTGGTCGCATACTTCGGGTTCCTGTTGCTCGATGTCCGGTTTGCCGTGGCCCTCGCCGCCTGGGTGGCGTTCACCGACATCATCCCCGGGATCGGCGCGCTTCTCGGGGCAGCCGGGGTGGCCGTAGTGGTTGCGTTCCAGGGCGGCCCCCAGCTGGCCGGTGCGTTGATCCTGCTGCTCGTCTATCAGCAAGTGGAGAACTATCTGATCGCTCCCCGGGTGATGAACCGGGCGATCGACCTCAATCCGGCAACGGTGATCATCGCCCTGTTGATCGGGGGCTCGCTGGCCGGGCTGGTCGGTGCCCTGCTCGCCCTGCCTCTGGCCGCCACCATCAAGATCATCGTCTTCGAGCTCCTGGTGCCGGGCCGGATCGAGTCGCTGCGTCACGAGGTGGCACAGAGCCAACGGCGACCTGGCCGGGGAAGACGTGGGGGCGCCCGCCCCCTCCCTTGATCGTTGCACCGACGAAAGACCGCGGTCGGGGGGCCCCGGGCCGAACCAGGTTCGGTCGATGGCGGCCGGATCCAGGGCTACTCGACCCGGATCTGCGCCGCCCTGGCATGTGCCTCGAGCCCTTCCAATCGGGCCAGGAGCACGGTGTCATCTACCAGTGCTGACGGGTCGTCGAGTCGTGACCAGGTGGGGGCTTTGAGAAAAGTGAGCACGGACAGACCTGACTGGAACCTTGCTCCCCCGCCTGTGGGGAGGACATGGTTCGGCCCGACCCCGTAGTCGGCGAACGCTTCGGCGCTCTGTCCGCCGATGAACACAGACCCGTATGAGGTGAGATCCGCAAGCAGGTCCTCGGGGCGTTCGACATGTAGCGCCAGGTGCTCGGGGGCGATCCTCTCCGCCGCGGCGACGGCCTCCTCCAGCGAGCCGACGACAAGGGCGAAGCCGTTGGTCAGGGCCTGGCGAGCCACCGCCGAGGTGGGAAGGTCGGCCAACTGCAAGGCGAGCTGGTAGTCCACGTCGTTGTCCAGGCGCCGGCTGGTGGTCACCAGCATCGGGAGGGCATCGATGTCGTGTTCCGCTTGGGCGAGCAGGTCGGCCGCAACCAGGGTGGCGTCTGCCCGGTCGTCGGCGATGACCAGGATCTCACTGGGCCCGGCCAGGCCATCGACGCCCACCTCACCGAAAACGAGCTTCTTCGCTGCCGTGACGTACTTGTTCCCCGGGCCTACCACGAGGTCACAGGCAGGGGACAGGCTGCCGTAGACGAGGGCGGCGATGGCCTGGGCTCCGCCGAGGGCGAGCAGCCCGTCGGCTCCGGCGACCGCTGCTGCGGCCATGGTCACGTCGGTCGGCCGGGGTGAGGCGACCCACACGGTCTTCACTCCGGCGACCCAGGCCGGTATCACGGTCATCAACACGGACGAGGGGAGCGGATGACGTCCCCCAGGTGCGTAGGCCCCGACCGTTGACACCGGGGTCCAGCGATGCCCGGCCCTTCCTCCGGTCACCTCGACATCGACGTCGGTCAGCGCCTCCCGCTGAGCCTGGGCGAAGTGTCGGATGCGGGCGGCGACGTTCTCCAGGACCTGACGCACGTCGGGTCCGATCCGTTCCACCGCCTGCTCCAGCTCTGCACGGTCGTGGACGATCTGGTCTCCGGGGGACAGGTCGCCGTAATGCTCGGAGAAGCGGCGTATCGCCCTTTCGCCATACGATCGGACCTCATCGAGGATCTCGGCGGCGAAGGTGCTCGCCCCGACATCGACCGGTCGACTCACCACCATGGGCAGGGACTCGATCCGTGGCAGCGACCTCATGGCAAGCTCTCCTTGGCCGTCATCGGCCGGCGGGTGACCCGGCGCTCCCGCCTGTCGAGCTCTCTCACCACCTCGCTCAGGCCGACACCGCCCGCCCGCGCCCTGACCAGGAGGAAGTAGATGAGATCAGCCGACTCATCGATCACATCTTCCCGGTCGTCTGCTCCCGCCAGCTCGGTGGCCTCCTCGATGAGCTTGGCCGCGAGCAGGTCTGGGTCCTGGAGCAGCCCAGAGGTGTTGGACGCGGGATCCGGCGCTTGGGCGATGTCGCTCAGACGTCGCTCGAGACGACCCAAGCCCCGGTCGTCCCCCCAGCATTGCCAGGTCCCCTTGTGACAGAAGCCCCCGGCATGTTGACGGACCGTGAATCGCAGGGTGTCCCGATCGCAGTCGATATCCACCGACAGCAGCTCCTGGGTGGCCCCCGATGTCTCGCCTTTCGCCCAGACGCCGCGCCTGCGACTCTGATAGATGCCCCGTCGCTCCTCCAACGCCCTCCCCAGGCTCTCCGGGCTGGAGTAGACGAGCCCGAGGGCTTGCCCCAACTCGTCGACCACCACCGTCGGCCAGAGGCCATCGGGACGGTCGGATTGCAGCATCGCGGTCAGTGCATCGGCCAGCGTGAGCTGTCCGCCGTAAAGCGCCATCCCCACCTGGGCGTCGGCGCCCAACCCGTCGAGCTCGGCCACCTCTGCGGGGGTGGTGATGCCCCCGGCGACCGTGACCCGGGCCGGTGAAGCAACCTCGATCACCATGGCGGCACGATCGAGGTCGGTACCGGTCATTCGCCCTTCCCGTTCGACGAAGGTGATCAGGAACCCGCCACAGAGGCCACGGAGCTGTCGCACCCGCTCCAGGACACCGGTTCCCGTGCTCTGGCGCCAGCCGTGGGTCAACACTTCGCCATCACGCGAGTCGAGGGCCACGACCACCCGGTCCGATGGGAGCTCTGCCAGCAGCTCTGGTGTGGCTGCGGTCCCGATCACCACCTTCTCGGCGCCGAGGTCGAGCCAACGCAGGGCAGTGGGGAGGTCCCGGATGCCGCCGCCGACCCGGACCCGCCCCCGGCGGCACAGCTCGGTGATCAGGTCCCTGTTGTCGCCTTCGCCCCGGGCGGCGTCTATGTCCACCACCGCCACCTCACCGACCAGACCGAACCGCTCCAGAATGGGGATGGGATCACCGGCCTCGATGGCCAGTCTCTCACCACCCACCAGTTGGACCGCCTGTCCCCCGGATATGTCGATGGAGGGGATGATCATGGCCGGATCACGATCCCGGCCTCCTCCAAGGCCTGTTTCAGGATTCCCACAGTTGTCTCCCTGTCGTGGAGGATCGAGGCGATGAGGGCGGCCGAGGCACCGGCTTCGATCGCCTCCACCAGATGGCCGGCCCGATCGGCGCCGCCGGAGGCGATCACGGGCACGGTGACCACCGCCGACACGGCACTGATCAAATCGAGGTCGTATCCCGACCGGGTCCCGTCGCGGTCCCAGCTGGTGAGAAGAATCTCACCTGCGCCGACCGCAACACCCTTGCGGCACCATTCCACGACGTCGAGCCCGGTCCTCTTCCCGCCACTCTCCACTACCACCTCCCAGCCCGTGGTGGCGGCGGCGGCGTCCACGGCCAGGACCGTGCATTGGGTCCCGAATCTCTCTGCGAGCTCACCGATCAGGGCGGGGCGCGATACGGCCGCGGTGTTGATCCCCACTTTGTCTGCGCCGGCCTCGAGGAGACGCCCGGCATCGTCGGCCGATCTCACCCCCCCGCCCACCGAGAGTGGGATGGAGAGCACAGAGCGGACCGCCCGCACCGTCTCCAAGGCGTGGCCTCGCCCCTCCGGGGTGGCAGAGACGTCGAGGAGCACGATCTCGTCGGCGCCCTGTCGCTCGTACAGGGCGGCGCACTCGACCGGGTCACCTGCGTCCCGCAAACCCTGGAACCTGACTCCCTTGACCACACGCCCGTCCCTGATATCCAGACAAGGTATGACCCGTGATGCCAGGGTCATGCCGCCATCTCCACAGATCGCAGCCAGCGGTCGAGGAGCCGTGCGCCCCATTGGCCGGAGAGCTCGGGGTGGAACTGACAGGCGAGCACGTCCCCCTTCTCCAGCGCAGAGAGGAACTCGCCGCCGTGGTCTGTTCGGCTTCCCACCCATCCCTCGGGGGCTCGCTCGATTCGGTAGGAGTTGGCGAAGTATGCCCATCCGGCTTCGACGAACCGGGAGTCAGGGCCGGGCTCGACCCGGTTCCATCCCATCTGAGGCACGGTGACCCCATGAGGGAAGCGGCCCACCGTCGCCTCGAGCACGTTCAGACCGGCAGAACCTGGGCTCTCCTCGCTGCCCCGCCCCAGAAGCTGCATCCCGACGCATACCGCGAGCGTCGGGCCACCGGCCACGATCCGTTCGCCAAGCGCCGTGGCCAGGCCCAGCGAGTCGATCCTGCCCATGGCGGCTCCGAAGGAGCCCACCCCGGGGAGGACGACGCCCGCCGAGGATTCGACGTCGCGGGCAGTGGCCGCCACGTCGACCTCGGCACCCAGACGAGTGAGGGCAGCCACGACGGAGGCGGTGTTGGCGGTCCCGGTCGGGACGATCGTCACGCGTCTCACGTCAGCGTCCCTTTCGTGCTGGGCACGCCATCACCGTCGCCGGCCGCCGCCGACCGTAGGGCTATGGCCAGCGCCTTGAACGCCGACTCGGCCTTGTGGTGGTCGTTGTCACCCCGCAGAAGATCGACGTGTAGGGCCATGCGGCCCTCAATGGCGAAGGACCTGAGGAAGTGGACGATGTTCTCAGTTGCCACCTCACCGATGGTCTCCCGAGTGAACTCGATCGATATCTCCGGCCAGGGCCGGCCCGACAGGTCCACGACCGCCCGGCTCAGCGCCTCGTCGAGTGGGGCGTAGGCATGACCGAATCGCCTTATCCCGGTGCGATCTCCCAGGGCCTGGTCGAGCGCTCGTCCCAGGACGATGGCGCAATCCTCCACGGTGTGATGGTCGTCCACCTGGGTGTCGCCGGTGGCGGTCAGGGAGAGGTCGAATCTCCCATGTTTGGCCAGGGTCGCCAGCATGTGATCGAGAAAGCCGAGACCGGTCTTGACGTCCGCGGTCCCGGTCCCGTCGAGCTCCAGGTGGCCCCGAATGGTGACCTCCGCCGTCTCACGCTCGATCTCGGCTCTGCGTGTCATGTCAACATCTCCTCGAGGTCGGTCGTCCTGTCCAGGATCCGCGCCGCGGCTTGCAGGCGATGCCGGGCCTTCTCGGGGTCGTCCCCGGGGGCGATCACCCCGATCGGCACCACACCGGCTGCTCTCGCCGCGTTCAGGTCGTCCGGAGTGTCGCCGAGCATCCAGGCCCGACTGACCCCCATGGTCTCGAGCGCGACTCTGACCGGAGTCGGGTCGGGCTTGAGCGGGGCCTCGTCGCGTGTCACCAGGGCGGCCAGGTCCTCCGCCAGCCCAAAGCGGGCCAGGAACTCCACCGCATCGGTCCTGGGCCGCCCGGTCACCACCGCAAGCGGGAACCGTGATGCCCACCGTTGCCACGTCTCCCGGTCGACCAGCGGGGTCTCGGCCATCTTGAGCCCGGGAGTCCGCCCGTCGCCGTGATACAGCGTCTCGAAACGGGCGATCACCTCCCTCAGATCGGGCTCGACTCCAACCTTCCGGCACAGGTCCCTGGTCAGCTGCCAATCGTCGCTCGTGCCTCCTTCGCCCTTCGCCGTTTCGATGTCCTCCGGGCCAACCTCGACACCAAAGGTTCGGGCTGTCTCGATGATGGCGAGGATTTGAGATTGGCTCACATCTGCGATCACCCCATCGAGGTCGAAGATGATCGCCTCCGGGGCCAGGGCCGTGCCGAGGGTGTCAACCAATCGGGAGAAGTCATCCCGGTCGCCCGGCAGGGTGATCCTCACCGCTCCTTCCAATCCCGGGCGGTCGGCGAAGCGCCGCAGGCCCACTCCCAGCGAGGCGGCCGCCGCCACCAGCCAGGCGGCTTCGCTCGCCTCGGCCAGGATGAAGTTGCCCTCAGAGGGAAGGGGTCTCGTGCCGAGACCGGTGAGGACGCCGGTGAGCGTCACCCGTTCCCTCCTCACTTCTTCGACGAAGGAAGCGAGCTCCTCCCCAGGCCGGTCGAGCCGGATCGTGGCGATCTCACTGGAGAGAGCCGACACGGGATACGGGTTGCCGTGGGCGCCAATGGACGCCACCAGCTCAGGGGGCCCCAGCAGATAACCCACCCGCAAGCCGGCCAGTCCGTATGCCTTGGACAGAGTTCGGGTCACGACGACGTTGGGCAGCTCGAGCAGGGCCGGGGTCGGGTCGGTCCCGGCGAACTCGACGTAGGCGGCATCGACGACGAGCAGGGGTGACTCTCCAGCCAACTTGAGCAACTCCACCTCGGTGGCGGCGGCACCGGTCGGGTTGTTGGGTGACACGACGAACATTGCGTCCGTACGCTCGCCGATCGTCTCGACCAGTTCGGGCACCGGCAGCGCGCCCCTCCACCACTGCACTTCGACCAACTCGGCGCCACGCTGTTCGGCGTATCGGGGGATCATCTCGAAGGTGGGGTAGGTGGTCACTACCTGGCGTCCCGCCCCCACACGGGCCAGGAAGCACCGAGACAGGGCATCGTCCCCACCCGCCGTGACCAGGACCCGGTCCACGTCGACGCCGTGCAAGGCGGCGAGCCGGGCGCGGAGGGTCGAGGTGTCGGGATAACGGCCGACCAGCCGTTGCGGGTCTCCGATCGAGGCCACGAGCTCGTCTGCCCTGCTCCGCCCCTCGTTCTTGGAGAGGTCGAGATCGATGGGCACATCGAAGCCCTGGGGCACATAGGCGGTGGGGCCGCTCATGGCACGATCTGCTCCAGCCTCGACACAGCGATGTCGGTCGCACCTAGCTGGCGGAGCCGTGGGATGAGACGAGGTAGGTCGCTGCGGGGCACGGCCGCCTTGACCGCCATGCCCGCCCCACCGTGGAGCATGGCCACGGTCGGCTCCCTCATCGCGGGCAGGGCGTCGATGACCGCATCGAGGTCGGCCAGGGAGACGTTGAGCTCCAGCATGGCCCTCTTTCGGGCGTCGAGCACGGATCGGAGGCTGAGCACCAGTCCGTCGATGGCTGTCTTCTTGTCCGGCTCTGACACCGCGGCCTGGCTGGCGTAGAGACGGGTCGACGAGGTCATCAGGTCGTCGACGATGACGAGCCCGTTGGCGGCGAGGGTCTCACCGGTGGCCGTGTTGTCGACGATGACATCCGCGTCTTCGGGAGGAAACACCTCGGTGGCGCCATAGGAGCGGACGAAGGTGGCATCGAGGTCGCGGTCATCGATCCAGGATCTGGCCAGTCTCTCGTACTCGCTGGCCACCACCAGCCTGCGCCGGGGGAGCGCGCCGTCCTCGAGCATGCTGTCCGCGGCGGCCGCCACGATCCGGACCGGGTCCAACCCGGTATCGAGCAGATCGACAACGTCGGCCTGTTGCTCGGCGACCCAATCGGCGCCGGCGAATCCGATGTCCCGGGTGCCGGCGGCAAGCATCTCGACGATGTTCTGAGGTTTGAGCAGCTTGACTTCGTATCCCGGTTCCGACAGAACCGGCCGGTAGCCACGCTGGCCAACATGAATGTCGATCCCGGCTGCGGACAACAGGTTGAAGACACCTGTCTCCATTCGCCCCTTGGGGACGGCCAGGTGGATGGTGGGTTCGATGCTCATCTCGGGGTCCTTCCAGTTCCTGCGGCCCGGTCTCCCCAGAGAAAGAGAAACGCCGACCGCTGGGGTCGGCGTGCTCGCTGGTGGCTCTTGGTGTCAGCCCATCGTCATCCGACCCGTGAAGGGTGATGGTGATGGTGGGCGTGGCCGAAGAGCCGATTCATGTCGGTCATGAGCTTAGGGGCCGTTCACGATCTCGTCCAGACCCCGAGTGAGCTCGGCTGCATCGTGTCCGAGACCACCCCCACCCAGCCGTTGACGATGCGATCGGCGTCTGTCTCGTTGCGCAGACCCTCTGCGAAACCATCCACTACCCGTTCCGCGTCGTAGTGGGACCGGTTGAAGTGCCGGTCCACGCGCGCTTTCACTCGTAGGCGCAGTGGATTGAAGATCGCGGCAACGACCAGCGTCGAAGCTGCCACCGCGAGGCCGTCGTCGCCGGGGAGTCGGGCTCGGAGAACGAACACCATGTATAGGTAGACCAGGGCGAGGACCCCCACGACTGTCGCATAGGCAACGGTTCGGCTGATGAAGCGGTCGATGTCATAGAGCCGGTACCGGCGCATGGCGAACCACATCGCGATCGGAACGAGCGAGAAGACCAGCTGGATCGGAAAGTCCCCGACGACGAACACGAGGGCGTAGGTGACGGCGGAAACGATGGCGGCGGCCATCAACCATTTCAGCTGCAGCCTCTCCACAGTGCCGCCCCGTCGATAGCGGAACACCACCGAGAGCGCGGAGAAGGCAATGCCGACGATCAGCAGTAGGACGAGTGAAACCGCGATGACACCAGTGGCGAACACTTCGAATGCCTCGATTCCCAATGGATTCACGACGTTGCGGTCCTGGACCGTGCCAGGAAGGAAGAACGCCGTGACGGTGAGGACGGCCATCACGATGAGCAGTCCGTACAAGACCGGGCGCCAACGGGGAGACGGCGCCTTCCCGTCTGGAAAGAGGAGAAGGAGCAGTCCGATGATCCCGACCCCCGGGACCCACAGAGGGTGAATCAGTGCGGCGAGCAGACCGGGGTCATCGAGGCTGCCGGGGTTGGTCTCGTTGTAGGCCAGGAGGGCGTCTCCGGCCAGCCAGGTAGCCCAAACGATTGAGAATGCGAGACAGAGCCAGCCGATGACGTTGCCCGGGCGGTGCAACACCACGAGCGCGCCGACCACGGCGAAGACGGCGAGCCAGGTGATGGTGCCCAGCGCCTCGACCCAATAGAACCAGTCCGGATCAGGCTCCGCCCGGCCATAGAAGAGCCCGGCAATCGCAGAGAAGGCGACTGCTGTGATGAGCAGCGCCGCCACCCCCACCTTGACCGGCGCTTCCGGATGTGAAACGGCCGTGGCCATCTGCAGACCCTAGACCCAAGGGCGTTCCGCGAGCGTTACGGCGATGCCCCCCAGACGAAAGGACGCCGGCCCCACGTGGGGCCGGCGTCGATGTTCGCTGCTGGCTCGGTCAGGACTCGGTGGCGGTGGCCTCGATGGTCCTTGCTCCCGCACCGGACGAGATCTCGACCTTGCGCGGCTTGGCCTGCTCGGCAACGGGGATGGTCACGGAGAGAACCCCATTCTCGTAAGAGGCCTGGACCTGGTCGGCGTCAAGCCCCTCGCCGAGGAACAACTGGCGGTTGAAGGTGCCCTGGGGCCGCTCGGAGGCGACGATCTGAAGGTCCTCGGCCGGCTCCCAACGTCGCTCGGCGCTGACCGAGAGCACATTCTTCTCGACGGTCAGATCGATGCTCGCAGGGTCCACCCCGGGCAGGTCGAAATTGACCACGAACTGGTCACCCTGCCGGTAGGCGTCCATTGGCATAGCCGACGGGCGGTACCTGGTCCCGAGCGCCTGCTGGGTGAGACGATCGAACTCCCGGAAGGGGTCGGTACGCATCAACATTTGCACATTCCTCCTTCGATACTTCTGTTACCTACTATAACCGCCTGTCAGCATATATGACAAGTCGATTCTCAAGATTGGTGCGCTGCTGCACTCAGGTCGGCCATTCGCCTCAACTTACATCCAGCCGAGGTGCTCGGCGGTAGGGCGATGTGGTCCGCA
>JBMDXS010000230.1:0-4338 GCA_048595045.1 Acidimicrobiia bacterium | reverse complement strand
CCATGAGGGATTCATCGGCCACTGGTTCGGACCGGCGATATCGGCACGGTTGAAGAGGAGTCGGGTCACGTCGTCTCCGGCACGCTTGAAGCCGCCTGGTCGGCGCCCGCACTTGAGAATCAGGTCCCGGCGTTCCTGATGGACTGGGCAGTCGGTCAATGGATGGAGGCGACGGAATGTCTGTCAGGGCGCGACCAGCGAGGGATTGAAACCCTCGCCACTCCGGCTCAACTGTTCCCTTGTACCAGGCGGCCCAGTCGTCGAGGTTGTCCACTATTTGGTGCAGTCCGCGGTACGGGGTAGGACGATTAGCTCCTCCTGTCCGCACGCTTGGTTGCTTTGATTTGGGAGACGAATGTCGCCAGCGGTGCCATCAGGAACTGTGCTCGGGGAAGCTGACCTCCCTGATCCCACCGGCACCTGCACGCCCCTCTCTCCTCGGGTTTAGCAAGCGGCGTTGATGCGGTCGGTTTGCCTCCTGGAGTTGGCGAAGGCGCCGTGCTCGTGTCGGGGTCGTTTTCGATCCTTAACATGCTGACGGCATGACCGACCACGACGACTTCCTGCGTTGGGTCAAGACCGAGCTGTACGAAGCCGAGCTCGCCCTACACAACGGTGACGCGAGCCCACGCCGGGCTCTCTGGTCTCGCAACGAGCCAGTGAGTGTCCTGGGTGCGTTGCGTAACGCCTTTGGACAGCGTGAGATCGACGAACTCTTCACTTCCCTCGAGAGGACCTTCTCCAAGTGCACATCGCACGCGTTCGAACTGCAGGCGTACGACGTGGTTGGCGACATGGCTTACACCGCCGGCCTCGAGCACACTTCGTGCTCCATCGACGGTCAGGCGGGCAGCTACACCTTGCGGGCTACGCAGGTGTATCGCCTCGAGGACGGCGAGTGGAAGGTGGCTCACCGCCATGGCGACATCGTAAGTGAGTGACGGCTCCGCATCGGCCGGTAGCGAACCCACCCTCGGGTTTGGGAGGCAGCGTTGATCCGGTGGGGTTGGCCGCCGGGGTTGGCGAAGCCGCCGGGCCTTGATTGGATCGTGATTACCGGGTGGACTCTGAGCGGTTTCCCGTCCTGTGAGATCTAGACTGTGTCACCGACAACTCGGACTTCGACCGACTCCCGGCGGTGGCTGTTGCCGACCCCGTAGCTGACACCGGCGAAGCTGATACCACCGGGTGTTGTCTGAATGTGGGTGGCGACCAACGCTGCTCGGTGGGAGACCTCGACCAGACCGTCGCAACATCGGTCACCCTGGCTCCCCCGAGAACTTCCAACACACCTGATAACGCTGCTCGACGACACCCCCCTCCAACAACGATCAGCGGAGGTTGGAACCAAGAGGGTCACCCACGTACCGGAGCCGCTGCTATTCGCGGAATCGTGGCAAGCAGATCGGCCTCGAATCACTGCAGAAACGGCCAGCGAGGATATGGTGGGTTCGGCAGGGAACGACGAGAGGAGTATCCAATGCGTCGTGCCACCGTGCTACTGACGGTTCTCAGCCTGCTTCTTGGAGCTGGTGCAACTGCGGTTGCCCAGCAGGGTTCAGTAGGGATCGTCGACACGTCGACCGGGGAGTGGTATCTCCGTGATCTTGCTGGCAACACCACCAGGTTCTTCTACGGGGACCCCGGAGACTTGCCCATGGTCGGTGATTGGGATTGCGACGGGGATGAGACCCCTGGTCTTTACCGCCAGTCCGACGGTTTCGTGTACCTACGTAACTCCAACAGTCAGGGTGTCGCCGACATCAGGTTCTTTTTCGGCAATCCGGGAGACATTCCTCTGGCCGGCGACTTCGACGGTGATGGCTGTGACACGGTCGGTATCTATCGCCCGTCCGAGGGTCGGGTCTACATCATCAACGAATTGGGTGCCAACGAAGGTGGACTCGGGCCTGCCGACTTCGCCTACTTCTTCGGCAACCCAGGGGACAAGCCCTACGTGGGCGACTTCGACGACGACACGATCGACGAAGTGGGCCTCCACCGTGAGTCCACGGGCCTCGTCTACTTCCGGTTTACCCACACCGAGGGCGTGGCAGACCACTCGTTCATTTTCGGTGATCCCGGTGACAAGATCATCGCCGCCGAGTGGGCACGACGAGGAGCCTCCGGCCCCGAGACGGTTGGGCTGTTCCGCCCCTCGAACTGCACCATCTACCTCCGGTACACCAACACCCAGGGAGTAGCCGACGAAACACTCGGCTACGGCGTACCCACCGGCCTGCCGGTAGCCGGAGACTTCGGACAACTTCCGGGAGGTGGCAGCGCACCGCCCGGCTGTGCAACCCTTCGGTCGCCAATTCAAGGGGTGCGCATCGTCCCCGGCCAGTCGATCCAAGCAGCAGTGGACGCGCACCCGGATGGGACCACATTCGTTTTAACTGCAGGTACACACTCCATCGGTTCTCCGATCGTGCCGAAGAGGAACCAGAGGTTCATTGGTGAGGGGCGACCTGTCCTCACAGGCAACGGCAACACCGAGTATGCCTTCAAGGGTGAGGCTTCACCCGGGGTCGAGGTCAGGGGCCTGATAGTCGAGAGGTTCGCCTCTCAGTACAACGGGCACGGGACGATCCACGCCGGTCACGGCTGGACCATTGCCAACAACGAGATTCGCAACAACTCCGGGTCCGGCATCTTCCACGAGCAGAACACCACTGTGACCGGGAACTACATCCACCACAACGGATGGATTGGCGTGGCCGGTTTCAAGGCTCACGGTTCTGTGATCACGAGCAATGAGGTGTCGTGGAACGGAGCGAGTGGATGGCCGGACAGGGCAGGCTCGAAGTGGGTGGGGGCCGAGGGGCTCACCGTGTCGAACAATCACTTCCATCACAACTACAACAACGGCATCTGGCTCGACACGAATCACGTAGGGGCCGTGGTGAGTAACAACCGAGTCGAAGACAACTTCGACAAAGGGATTCACTTCGAGGCGTCTTGCTCCGGAGTATTACGGAACAACGTGGTGTCGAACAACGGAGTCGGGATACTCGTAGTGGCCTCGAGGAACACTCGGGTCGAGGACAACTCGCTATCAGGCAACAGCCAATCGTTGCGGGTGGCGCACCTAGATAGAGGGCAGCAAGAGAGCTGCTACGCAACGCTCAACAACGTCGACCTGGTCGACAACGACGTGAGCAGTGGTGATGTCATCCTCGGCGAGTACGGGCCCGTCCCCGACCCGGGCTCTATCTTCGAACCGGGCGATGATCGGGTGACTTTCGATCGGAACAGTTACGTCGGAACCGTGTTCCATTGGGATGGTCAGGTGAGCTGGAGCGTGTGGCGGGCGCTCGGTAACGACCCCAACGGGAGCTTCGCCCCTTGAACGTTGGTCCACCCTTTCAGCCCGCGTGCTCCATCGAACCTCTCGCTACGCGGAGCCACGGGCCTCGTTCGCCCCATCATCGACCAGGTGCGCCAGCTTGATGACGCCGAAGAGCTCCAACAGCGTGCCGGCGGGTGCTGTCATCGGCCGAGACGTCCTCGTCCCATGAGCGGCGCCGCAACTGTCATAAGAAGGGGGCGGCCACCGCCATCGCCGAGTATCGGGCAGGGTCGATCTGCTCCTTCTCGGAGCAGGACGATCTCATCAGGAGCTGTTGTTCGAGGACGGCAGGATCCAGTCGTTCGGAGGCATCGTCCAAGGGGCGATCCGGGTGCTCGGTGACCGCAAGGGCGTCTCGGCGCTGATCCCGATCATCAAAGCGAAGGCCCGGGCGTGTCATGCCGGGGGCCCGCCAGCGCAGGCTGACACTGCATCTCTGTGACTCGGCTCAGTGACTGAAACTGACGGTCGGCTCACCATCGGACCCGGGCACGCGGGCCATTCACGCAACTGTCACTCCTCGAGGTAGTCGGACGAAAGAGGACCCCGGTACAGCCGCTCCGTCGGAGACGTCGACCACCGAGACGCAGCTAGCGCCAAGCTTCCATGATTCGAGCCCCGAATCCCTTGGCTACGCCGCTCAGGCCCTCATCGACGGTGTACCCGAGCGTTCGCAGTCTCTTTGCGATATCAGCACCAGCGCGGTCGGGCTGTGCCGCCCGAGCGTCGTACTCCATCACGATGCGGTCGATGGAGCCGAACACCTCGTCCTCCGTGTCCAGAATGATCGGGTACTCGGAACCTTCTACGTCGATCTTCAGCAAGTCGACGTGGGCGGCGCCGGCGATCACATCCCGAAAGGCCACCAACGGCACTCGGACAGGAATGGTGCGAGTTCCGCGACCTTCAAGTCGACCCGGGACGATGCTGCCGAGGCCGCGATTGTCGGGAACCTGTAGCAGCGTCGTTTCGCCGCCGAACGACGA
>JBMDXS010000023.1:0-17806 GCA_048595045.1 Acidimicrobiia bacterium | reverse complement strand
GCGAGGCTCCGCCAATGTGAGGCGGGGCGTGCCGCGCATCATCAGAACGGCCAGAACACCGGTACCAGGAAGACGGAGGCGACCATGAAGAGGAGAAGCATGGGCAGGCCCAGTTTCCAATAGTCCCCGAACTCGTAGGCGCCGGGCTCCATCACCATCAAGTTGACCGGCGTGGCTACAGGGGTGAGAAACGCCCCGGCGGCGGCGATGGTCAGTGACATCAGCACCGGCCGCACCGAGATCCCCATCTCCATGGCGGCGGTGACCGCGATCGGGATCACGATGAGAGCAGTGGCCATATTGGAGATCAGCTGGCCGAAGATGGCGGTGAGGACGAAGAGTCCGATGAGCAGGGCATAGGGCCCTGCTGTCCCGACGACATCGATGAGGAGCTGGGCGATGTCGTCGGCCGCCCCGCTCTGGGTCACCGCCGTGGACAGCGGGATCATCCCGGCGACCAGGACCACGGTGGTCCAGGAGATGGCGTGATAGGCCTGGTAGATGCTCACCACCCGGGTCAGGATCATCGCTCCGGCCGCCAGCAGCGCCGCCTCCACCGCGGGCACCGCGTTGGTGGCGAGGAGGGCGACCATCGCCACCAGGATGGCGATGGCCCACCAGGCCCGGGGGCCGAGTGCGATTGCCTGACGCCGCAGCATGGAGGGCGAGTCCACCACCAGCACCTCCCGATCGGAGACCTCGGTCCGGTCGAGGGCGTCCCAGGTTCCCTGGAGCAGCATGGTGTCCCCCACCGCGAGCCGGGTGGGTGCGCGATCGAGGTTCTCGCCCTGGCGCTGGATGCCGAGGATCACGAAGTCCCCGCTATCGGTGACCATCCCCGGGAACACCACGGTCCCGACCAACTCGGATCGGGGCGGGACGACGACCTCCACCACGCCGATCTGGCGATCGATCAGCTTTCCTCCGGTCTTGCCGGGCTGGCGCTCGAGTGAGTTGTCCATGGCGAAGCGGTGAATCTCCTCAGAGTCCCCCCGCACCGTGATCACGTCCCCCTTTCTGATCGTGGCCGTGGCAGCGAGAGGCACTCCTCTCTCTCCCTGGGCGCCGACCAGCGTCAAGTGGGGATAGGCAGCCAGGGAGATCGACGGTGCCGGGGCGCCGAGCAACGCCGACCCCGCCTGAACCTCGAGCCGGGCCACCCAGTCGCCCAGCGCGTACTGATCGATGAGGGTGCGGGCATGCTCGCTCAGATTGGGCGGGCTGCTCTTGGGGCTTCGCTCAGGCAGGAGCCGGGAGCCGAACAGCACGACGATGACGATGGCGCCGACTACCACAGGGACCCCGACCAGCCCGAACTCGAAAAAGGTGAATCCCGCTTCCCCCGCCTCTACGGCGGCATCCGAGACCAGGATGTGGACCGGGGTGCCGGTGAGGGCGAGCAGAGAGCCCGCATGGGCCCCGAACGCAAGCGGCATGAGAAGCTGGGATGGCGCCCGGCCGACGCGAAGGGCGATCACCACCACCATGGGCAGCAATGCGGCCACGGCTCCGTTGACACTGATCACGGCGGTGAGGACCGCGACCAGCATCATCATCAAGACGATGAGACGACCCCGGCTCGCCCCCGCCCTGTCGATGAGTTGCTGCCCGGCCCAGGTGGTGACTCCGGTGGAGTCGATCCCCTCACTGACCACGAATAGGGCGGCGATGAAGAGCACGGTGGTATCACCGAACCCTGCCAATGACTGGTCCAGGGTGAGGACTCCTGTCGCCGAGAGGGTCAGTGCCGCCCCTACCGCCACCACCTCGACCGGCAGCTTCCCCCAGATGAAGAGGGCGACTACGGCCGCCAGCACCAGGTAGACGATGGCGGCGTCCGACATGGTCTAGCGCACTAGGTGTTGATCGGGTATCCGGGGCCCAGTGGTATCCCCAGCCAGAACCAGACCACGAAGAGCAGGATCCAGGCGATGAGGAGAATCCCCACGAATGGGATCATCAGTGCCACCACCGTGCCGATCCCGGCGTCCTTTCGATAACGCTGGGCGATGGTGACGATGAAGGGCAGATAGACCATCAAGGGTGTGATCACGTTGACCGGCGAGTCGCCCACCCGATATGCGGCGAGGACGGTCTGTGGGGTCACTCCGAGTCGGACGAAGATGGGGATGAAGACCGGGGCGAAGATGGCCCATTTCGGCACGACACCGGGAAGGATGAAGTCGAGGATCACGATCACCAGGATGAAGCCGATGAGCAGCGCGAGACCGCCGATGTTGGCCTGTTCGAGGAAATGCGCCATCTCGATGGCGGCTACCCGGGGCAGATTGGTGTAGTTGAAGTAGGCGATGAACTGGCTGATCATCAACAGCATGAAGATCAATCCGGCCAACCCGGCGAAGGTCTTGGTGACCCCGGAGATGACGTCTCCGCTCCCGGACATCGTCTTGGCGCCGATTCCGTAACAGATACCGCATACCAGGAAGATCAGCGTGATCAGGAAGAGAAGGCTGTCCATGAACGGGGTGGTCCCGACGATGGCCCCGGTCTCCGGGTGCCTCAAGGGGGCACCGGAAGGGACGGTCAACAAGGCGATGACGGCCACGGAGCCGAGCAACCCATAGAACGAATACCGCAGACCGCGAGCCTCGGCCACCTTCCCCGCCTCGTCCAGCTCCTCGGTGGTGGCATCGGCGGCACCCTCCGGCGGGTTGTAGGGGCCGAGTCGCTTCTCGACGATGCGCTGGGTTACGAACATGGCGACCACGGCGAGCACGAAGCTGGAGACGACCGAGAAGAAGTAGTTGGCGGTCACCGTCAACGGCTCGCTGAGGGTCCCGATCGCCTCGTTGGTGATCTCGGTCAGCATGCTGTCGATCGGGGTGATGAGGAGATTGACCCCGAAGATGGCGCCCACCCCGGCGAAGGCGGCAGCCATGCCCGCCAGGGGATGACGTCCCAGCGTGAGGAAGGCCGCCGCCCCGAGTGGGATCAGGATCAGGTAGCCCGCGTCGGAGGCGACGCTGGAGAGGACTCCCACGAAGATCAGGATGAAGGCGATCAGTTGGCGCGGCGCCACCTTGACCAGCTTCCGGATCAAGGCGGCCATCAGCCCGGCGTGCTCGGCCACCCCCACGCCGGCCATCGCCACGAAGGTCACCGCCACGACGCTGAACCCGGCGAAGTTATTGACGAACGAGCTGAACATGAACCGCAAGCCCTCGATGTCGAGGAGGCTCTGGACCTCGATCGTCACTTCCTCGATCTCGTACTCGGGGTCGAAGTTGGGCTGGTCGGGGGTCGGGTCATAAGGGACATCGGAGCCACCCAGACCGCCATGGGCATCCTCCACGTCCGGGGTCGGCACCGGGACCGCTATCTCCTCGGTGCTGCTGATTCCGACCCATGACAGAATCGCGGACAACAGCGCGATGAAGATGATCAGATAGACGAACATCATCACCGGATGGGGGACCTTGTTGCCCGCCTTCTCGATCCCATCGAGCATGCGTTGGGAGAAGGTCTTCTTGTCTGCAGGGTCGAGTGTCGTTGCCATGTCTACAACCCTTCAGGCGCTGGCCGCTTGAAATCGAGGGCGAGCTCGACGAGGAGCCTGGCGCCGACACCGGTGCACCCGGCCGGCCGCCAGGAGGTGTCCCGGTCGTTCTGGGCCGTGCCGGCGATGTCGATGTGGGCCCAGGGCTTCCCGGCGACGAACTCCTCGAGGAACAAGGCCGCGGTGATGGCGCCGGCATTGGCCCCGCCCAGGTTCTTGATGTCGGCGATGCCGGAGTCGAGTTGCCCCCGATAGCGCCGCTCCAGGGGAAGCTCCCAGACCGACTCGCCGGTGGCGTCGGCAGCAGCCTCGACCTGTTCGACCAGGGATGCGTTGTTGCCGATCAGACCGGAGACCTGAGTCCCCAGGGCTCGCATGGCCGCCCCGGTCAGGGTGGCGATGTCGACGATGGCATCGGTGGGCTCTTCGGTGGCGAGCACCAGGGCGTCGGCCATGACCAATCGGCCTTCGGCATCGGTGTTGACCACCTCCACGGTCTTCCCCCCGCGGACGGTGAGGATGTCTCCCATTGCGATCGATTTGTCCGAGGGCCGGTTGTCGGTGCACATCAGGTACCCGGTCACCGCGGTCTTGCAGCCGAGATCCTGCAACTCCAGCATGGCAGCCAGAATCGCCCCGGCACCTGACATGTCATTCTTCATGGTGGCGTGGACTTCGTCGGCGGGCTTAAGGGAGATGCCTCCAGCGTCGTACATGATCCCCTTGCCCACCAGTGTCAGCCGCCCCCGGGGACGGTTCGGCTCATAGCCCAGCTTGATCATCCGCGGCTCTTCGGCACTGCCGGCGTTGACTCCGAGCAGACCCCCGCAGCCCAGCTCGATGAGAGCCTGCTTGTCGAAGACCTCGACTTCGAGCCCACGCTGCTTCCCCAGTTTCTCGGCGATCTCGGCCATGCGAACCGCGGTGAGCAGGGCCGGTGGGCAATTGGCCAGGTCGCGGGCGACCTGGGTGGCCTCAGCCATCGTCTTTCCCTTCGCCGCCCCCTTCTTGGCTTGCACCGAGCGCTTGTCATCCACGACCAGGCCGAGGCTCCCGATCGGGGTGACCGTCGGCTGGCCCTTGAGAGTGTCAAAGCGATAGCGGGCGAGAAGCACCCCCTCGACCACGGCCTGTGCCGCGGCGGCAGGAGCGACCGAATCGAGGTCGGGAACCGACACCGCCAGGTTCGCCTGCATCTCGCTGGCTCGGGCGAATGCCGCGGCCGCATCTCGCAATTCGTCGATACCCGGGTCCTCACCGATGCCGACCAGGAACTGGGCTGGACCATCGGACCGGGGTAACCCCAGGGTCTGGCCGACCTTGCCCTCGAACCCTGCGCCCCGCAGAGCAGCCTGGTCGAACCCGACCGTCTCGGGCAAGGCCCCACCCTGGGCGGCCATGACGCCGTGAAACGCTCCTTCGGGGGGTCGGGTAGCCACGGTCACCGCCGTCTTCTTCGACCTCTCCATAGAAGGAACCGGATCGAAGTCGGTGAGACCTGTGAAGACACCCATTGTCCGACGCCCCCTCTCTCATGCGGACAGGATGTCGCGCTGAGGGAAGCTATCACGCCCGGGCGGCCCGCCTTGTTCGCACCGGTAGCGTGCCGGCCAGTTGAGCGACGACCGTTCCCCTGATCGGATTGGGTCGTGGTCTCTCGGCGGACGAACTCGACTCGGAGAGTGGGCCGATTCGGGTGGTCGCCATCTCAAGACCGGGTGACCGCTCGACTCAGGAGTCGGCACCAGACCAGGAAACCCATGAGCCGTCGGCCACATCGACCGGATCACCACCCGCGGTGAGGTAGACCCAGATCCCGGGCTCCTCGTCGATGACTCCGGGCAGGGCGAATGCGGCCGAGTCGGGCGACCACAACTGAAGCGACTGGCCGTACTGATCGAAGAACCGGAGCACATCGGCCACCAGTGACGGGTGGGGGGCGATGCTCGACATCTCGGTGATGTCGCCGTCCCTCCATACGAGTACCTCCACCTCGGCTGCACCGGCGGCAGGGGCCAGGACGAGAAGAGACTCCCCGTTCGGGGACCAGAACAAGCCCAGCGATGGGGAGTCCAACACCCGGGTCATCTCCCCACTCGTCACGTCGAGGACCACCACCTCGTTGCCGGGGATCGAGGGCGTCTCCGAGAGTGCCACGTCGACGCCAGGTGGCGCCTCTTCCTCATCGATGAACGACTGGACGGCGACATGAGTCCCCTGTGGATTGGCGACGAAGGAGACAGGTCCCGGAACCGTGGCCAGGATTCGGCCATCGCCGCCCGGCTCCCTCAATTCGAGTCCCTCTTCGGCCAGATGGATGATCCCACCCGGGATCCAGTGCGGGGCCTGATAACCGGGTGCCGTCGCCCCGAGGTCCGCTCCCTCCCCGGCGAGGTCGATCGTCCCCAACAGGTCGCCCTGAACATGGGCCACGACCTGGCTGCTGTCCGGGCTCCAGGAGAAATAGAACGGAGACCCCTGTGCCACGACCTCGGAGGTCACATCGCTCACGTCGACGAGTTCGAAGTCGATGGTCCCAAGCGGCGAGTTGTGGAGCACCCCGATCCCTTTGCCGTCGGGAGACCAGAACATGAAGAACGGCGGAGAGGCCATCGGCACGGACTCTTGGACATCTTGAGCGACGCTCAACCCCAGCCCGGACCCCTGGGCATCTATCTCGGACCAGACCACCGTGTTCGAGACCGGCGAGAAGGACGGCTGGCGGTAGATGGCCGTCTCACCGGCGTCATCGGTGATGGGGACCGGGTTCGACCCGTCCGGAGCCAGAATGACGACGTTGCCGTCTTCGTCGAGGATCACGAGCCGTCCCGGAAGATCGGAAACGTCGGTGGGTAGGGCTTCGGTCGTAGGAGTCGCAGCCGCGCCGGGCCGGGTAGACACGACCGGATTCTCACCGCCGGTGCAGGCAGAGACCGTGAGCAGCATGCCCAGGGCGAGTGTCGATCGACGCCGGCGCACCTGGCCAAGGCTACCGATGGGCCTATCCGGATTTCCCCGACAAGACTTCCACGAACAGGTCTCGATCCACGCTCCCGCCGCTGACCACGCAAACGCTCAACCCCCTCCGCTCAACCGGTGTCGCCAATGCCGCCGCAACCGCCGCTGCGCCGGCCCCCTCCGTGACGAGCTTGTCCCCGAGCGCGAGCCGGCGCATCGCCCCCATCACTTCCTCGTCCGAAACCAGCACCACCTCGTCGACCAACCGCCGCAGGATCGGGTACATCTCGTCCGTGATGATCGGGGTCGAAGCTCCTTCCAGGATGGTCTCGTGCCAGTCGATCCACGTCGCTCCTCCGGCGGCAAAGGCGGTGGAGAGCGCAGGATTGACCTCGGCCTGGACGGCGAACACCTTCACCGAAGGCTTCAGTGTCTTGAGCACGGATGCCACCCCGCTGAGAAGGGCGCCGCCTCCGACCGGGATGAAAACCGAGTCCAGGTCGGGGAGGTCCTCATGCATCTCGAGGCCGATCGTCCCGTGGCCGGCAATCATCAAGGGCTCCCCCCAGGGGTTGAGGTAGGTGAAGGGCTCCTCCCGCCATGCCTCCTCGAACATGAAGCGCATCAGATCGGTCATCGTCACTTCCACCAGGTCGACCCCGTAGGCCGCGATCGATATCCGCTTGGACTCGTGCAGGTTCTTGGGCACGTGTGATCTCGCCGGCACGCCGAGCAAACGCCCCATGTAGCCCAGAGCAATCGCCGTGTTGCCCGCGCTCGTGGTGGCGATGCCGGGCCTTGTCTGGGCATCGCTCAGGCTGAGGGCCCAGTTCCCGACGCCACGGATCTTGAAGGAGCCGACGGGTTGGAGCGCCTCCGGCTTGAGGTAGATGTCCGCCGTGGCGTCGTAACTCTGGAGAGGCATGAGGGGAGTGCGGATCGCCACCCCCGAGATGCGGGTTGCGGCTCGGGCCACCTCGTCGAGATCAGGTGGCTCCACCGGGTCACCACCCCATCCTGTCGGAAGGCCGGCGACTACTACGTTCCTCCTCTCACGCGGGGGGACACTATTTGATCAGGAGGTCGACCCATGGAGAAGATCCCCATTGAGAGAATCATTGTCGAGGGATTGGCACGTGTGCCCGCTTTCAGCCACGCCGTGATCGCCGGCGATTATGTCCACGTAGCGGGCAGTCTGGGGACCGTCGGCGACACGATGGAGCTGGCCGAGGGAGGTGTCGGGCCTCAAACCACTCAGACCATCCGCAACATCGAGCGGATCCTGGTGGCCGCTGGCCTCGGTCTCGGCGATGTGGTGAAGATGAACGTGTACCTGTCGGACATGGCCGACTTCGACGAGATGAACCGGGCCTACACGGCGACGCTCGGCTCTTCGCCTCCGGCCAGGATCACGGTCGGCGGGGTCGACCTGGCCCTGGGTGGAGCGGTGGAGATCGATTGCATGGCCTACCGCGGGGGCCGATCCGAGGGTTGACGCGGTCAACTCGAAGAGGCCTGCCGCCGATACTCGGTCATGACACCAACCGACCGGCCGGTCATGACACCGCGCTTTCGCGCTGTGGTTTTGGTCGCCGCTCTCGTGGCCGCAACGTTTGGTGTAGTCGCCGAGTACCGGTCCTGGTCAGGCGTCTCGTCCTGGGTCGAGTTGCGTTTCCTCGCATACGCCGTGGTGGGGATCACAGCCGGATATGAATTGCTGCGTCATCGACGGATCGAGGCCGTGGCCGCCATGGCGGCGCTGGCAGTCTGCGCCCTGAGTCTGACCGAGGCCTGGCGTACCACCGGATTCGACAGCGGATACACCCTGGCATGTCTGATCTTGATCTCGGTGGTCTACGTGGCAACAAGGGAGAGCAGGTCCGTGGTTCCCTTGGTTCTCGTCGCCGGACTCACCGCCACGTTCACGATCGCCTCGGTGATCCTCGACCACCCCCCGGCCACCGTGGCCTTCGCCCGACTCATGATCGGCATCCCCGGCCAAGCCCTCGTGATGTGGATCACATGGCAATTGATCCAGTACCTGGGACAGGCCTCGGAGCATCAGGCGAACAGCGCGCGGATCCAAAAAGCACTGGCCACGTGCTCGCAGGCCCTGCTGACCGGACGAGATGACGAACCTCTGACCGCCGCCCTCGAGGCGCTCCTCGATGCAACGGAAGCCGACTACGCGTACATCGACATCAATAGGGCCGGCAAAGAGGGCGATGTCACCTGGGAAATCGTCGCAGAGGCGGTCGGGAGCAACGTGCCGCATGGGCCCGACACCTTCGACGAAGGGGATTACAGCCAGTTCCCCGAGATCATCGACGTCCTGTCTTCGGGATTGCCCGCCCGGATCCGTGTCAGTGACCTGCCCCTGCCGGTTCGGGCGCGTTACGAGGCGGAGGGGATCCGATCGGAACTGATGGCGCCGATCATGATTCGAGATCAGTGGGTCGGCACGCTCGGCTACTCGGATTTCTGGCGAGACGACGTATGGACCGATGTGGAGGTGGATGGCTTGATGCGCGCGGCCGACATGGTGGGCGCCTACTGGGAGCGTGAGTCGGCCCGTGAAGGCCTCGAGGAGCTGGCGGCTGCCAAGGACCGATTCATCGCAACCGTCAGTCACGAGCTCCGAACGCCACTGGCTGCCGTCGTTGGCTTCTCCGGTGAGCTGGCCGAAGGCCTCGATGCCTACGAACGAGACGAGATCGTGGAAATGGTCGGGTTGATCTCGGGCCAAAGCAAGGAGGTCGCCCAGCTCGTGGACGATCTCCTCACGGCGGAACGCGCGGCCTCGGGGAACCTGACGGTTAGCCCTGGGAGCATCGAGCTAGTCGACGAGTTTCGGTCGATCGTGGACTCGCTCGGCCTCGATCTGGATATCACTCTCATGGGAGGGCCGGCGGTGGCTTGGGCCGACACGCTGCGCACCAGGCAGATCCTGCGCAATCTGCTCACCAACGCCCATCGGTACGGAGGGGCACACGTGAAGGTCGAGGTCTCCCGGCGTTCCGACGTGGTCTCACTGGTGGTGAGCGACGACGGGCCGGGGGTCAAGGGCATCGACGCCGAGCACATCTTCGACCCGTATTACCGCTCGCAGTCGGCCGCGGCCGACGCCCGGCCCGACTCGGTCGGTCTCGGCCTGGCGGTCGCGCGTCAACTGGCGCGCATGATGGGCGGCGACCTCGTCTACCGGAGACGAGCGGGCTGGACCCGCTTCGAGCTGACGCTTCCCTGCGGCCCGGAGACGGCCGCCTCGCTGGCCGGCTGAGTCAGACGAACAACTGCACGTCGGCGTCGGCGGCGAAGTCCAGGAAAGCTGCCGCACCGGCGATCTCGCAACCCTTGATCAGGTCGTCCTCCTCCACGCCCATGACACCCATCGTCGTCGAGCAGGCGAAGAACCGGACGTCCAGCCCCTGAGCCATTTCGATGAATTCGGGCACCGTGGGCATACGGGCGTCGGTCATCCATTTCTTCATCATCTTGGTGGCGGCGGCGGTCGCCCCAGGCAGTGCACCGAGCAGATTGGGCAGCTGGATCGGGCCGGCCGGGTTGGCCAGGGATGCCACCTTGAGGCTCTCGAGCCTGTCGTTGTGAATGATGTCGAGCCCGTAGAACGTGAAGTAGACCCCTGCCTCCCAGCCCAGGCTCGCAGCCGTGGTGGCCAGGATCAGTGGGGGGTAGGCCTGATCGAGCGTCCCCTTCGAGGCGACGAGGGCGATGCGGCGTCGCCTGGCTTCTACGACGGTGTCGGCCTCAGCGCGGGTGACAGCCGTGTTCACGAGCGAGGGCCTTTCTCGATCCAGAACCTGTGGCGATCTTGCCCCCGCTCGACGCCGAGAAGGACACTGCCCGTTTGACGGGCCAGGGCCGGGATGTCCTCGAGGGCCCCCGGATCGGTCGCGATCACCTCCAGCACCTCACCGGGTGACAACTGGTTCAGGGCCAGGGATGCCCGGTACACGGGTAGCGGGCATAGCAGCCCTGAGCAATCGAGCACAACATCGATTCGCTCGGGGGCCAGGCTGGTGATCTGTGTCGTCATGGGTCGGTCTCCTTCGTCTGGCCCGGATGCCGCCCATTACGAACAAAGGCCCGCATCCGGTGCAGGTGCGGGCTTCTGTCTTCGACTGGTGTCTTCAGGACATGACTACCGACACGGCACGGCGGCACAACGACAAGCGCAGCAGCAGACCGTGACGGGGCGGTATCTCATGTCCGGAACGATGGTAGGCGATGCGCAGCGCCGGTCAAGAAGGATGGGACGAAGATTTGCGAGGCCAGTGGAGCGTTTGAGGAGGAGAAGGATCCGCCGGAAGGAGCGGAATGGCCCCACTGGCCCTCGCAAAGTCTGAGACCTTGTGATTCTCTTCACATGATATATGTCCTGCCCGGCCCGGTTTATTCCCCGCTCGACCCGCTTCTGCTCCCCAACGCGAGCGGAGTTTCGCGAGGATGGGTGGCGGTACCCGCCCCACTCGAGACGCCATCCCTTCCGGGGGGGAATCAGCTGCTGAACGTGACCGAGAAGGCCGGGGCCCATCGGGCGACGACACGGCCATAGTTCTCACCGGCGGTCATCATGTCGCCCTCGGCCAGGGCTTCGATCGAGCGGCGCACCAACTCGACCGAATCGTCGAAAACCAGCTCCTGTGGATCGAACAGCTCAGACACCGAGCCGTAGTCGAGCTCGAGCATCGACTCGGCGGGAAAGCTCTCGATCCACTCGTGGAGCTGAGCCAGTTCCTCCGCCGGGCCCTGGAACACCTCGAGATTGCGCAGTGTGGCCAGGGCGTTCCCGATCCGATTCCGTCCGACACCCAGGTCTACCCGGAGCCTGACCCTGGGTGACCCTCCGACCTCGTATACCTCCTTGTCCTCAGGCTGGAATGCGGTGAACCATCGCACTGGGACATGCCATGCCGAAGTCAGGACCTGAGACCGATGGCCCGGGTGCTCCTGGTGATAACGCCGGAGCTCGCTGTCGGCCGTGCGCGCGGCTTCCTCCGGGATCAGGCCGGCGCCGAGCCCTCGGAAGGCATTGGCGAAGGCAACCGTCGACTCCAACACCCTGAGCCGGAGATGCCGAGGGCAGACCACCCGTGCCCCGTTCCATTCCGCCACCCAATCGGCTGCTCCCTCCGTTTCGGAGAGCAACCCGTAGGACCTCACGAAGCCGGGCACCGGATCCCCATCGTCGGCGCTGTTCGGCGTGTAGACGCGGAGGTGGGCGGTCTTCGTCACACTCCCATCCTGGCAGGCGCCGGTGCCGAGGTCAGCTGCATGGGCCCTGCCGGAACCGGCCGGGTATCATCACGGCCAGTGAGAGCCGCACCTCGGGTATGGAGGACCGGTCTTGGGCGTATTCGATGAGGTAGCTCGCGGAGGTCACGAAGAGGTCGTATATGGATACGACGAGGTATCGGGCCTCCGGGCCATAATCGCCATCCACTCCACGGCTCTCGGTCCCGCCCTCGGCGGGACTCGCTTTTTTCCGTACCAGAGCGAGCAGGATGCCCTGGCCGACGTACTCCGACTGGCCAAGGGGATGACCTACAAGGCGGCCGCCGCCGGTCTCGATCTCGGCGGAGGGAAGGCGGTGATCACCGGCGACCCTGCCAGTGACAAGTCGGAGCTGCTCCTCCGAGCCTACGCCCGCCTCGTCGATTCACTTGGTGGCCGATACATAACCGCGGAGGATGTCGGGACCACCACCGCCGACGTCGACATCATGCGGCGTGAGACGCGGTGGGCGCTGGGATCTTCGATTGCCGAAGGCGGGGCAGGTGACCCCTCGCCGGTGACGTCTCGCGGGCTGTTCGCCGCGGCGAGAGCTGTGTCCGAATTCATCTGGGGGGACGCCGACTTGGCCGGGCGCCGCTTCGCCGTACAGGGGGTGGGCAAGGTTGGCTCCGCCTTCGTCCAGCTCCTGGTTGAGGCACGAGCCGACGTGATCGTGGCAGATTCGAGCGATGAGGCGATGAGGATCGCCACCGAGACCTATGGGGTGAAAGGGGTGGATGTAGAGGAGATCCACACCGTGGACTGTGACATCTACTCGCCCTGTGCCCTGGGGGGAGGGCTCAACCAGGAGACCATCCCGCAGCTCAACTGCCAGGCCATCGTAGGCAGCGCCAACAACCAGCTGGCCGAGGAAGATGACGCCGACCGAATCGCTCGAAGGGACATCGTGTACGGCCCGGATTTCGTGGTCAACGCCGGGGGGCTCATAAACGTGCACGACGAGCTACATGGCTACTCCAGGATGCGCGCCCTGCAACGGGTGGACTCCATCTTCGATGCAACCAAGGCGATCCTGGAAATCTCGAAAGAGGAAGGGATCAACCCGAATCAGGCCGCCGTCATTCGGGCGGAGGACAGGATCCGTCACATCGGTGATCTCCGTCGCTTCAGACGCAGTGGGGAGGAGACGGGTTGACCTCGCACCGGACCTATGGCATGGACTTCGATAGGAACCTGCACCACGGTGAGCTTGGGTTGAGCGACGACCAGGTCATCGAGATGTACCGGCTCATGTTGACCACGAGGCGGATCGATGACCGGTTGTTCGCTCTACAGAGACAAGGACGCGCCCCTTTCGTCGTCGGCTCCTCGGGTCACGAGGCGATCCAGGTGGCCTCGGCCCTGGCCCTGGACCGTGAGCGGGACTGGGTGCTGCCTTACTACCGGGACATGGGGGTGGCGTTCGCCTGGGGCTTCACCGCCGAGGAGATCTTCCTGGGGGCGTTCGCCAAGAAGACCGACCCGATGTCGGGCGGCCGCCAGCTACCCGGCCACTGGTCCAGCCCGGAACGCAGGGTGCTCACTCAGTCGTCGGTGATCGGGACCCAGTATCTCCACGCGGTAGGCATCGCCCAGGCGGTGGCCAATCGGGGCGACGACGCGGTCGTGGCGGTCTACGGCGGGGAGGGATCGACGTCTGAAGGTGACTGGCACGAGGCGATGAACTGGGCCGGAATCCGCAGACTCCCGCTCATCTTCGTCATCGAGAACAATCGCTATGCCATCTCGGTCCCCGAGGAGGAACAGGTGGCGGGCAGCCTGGCCTCCAGGGCGGAGACCTACGGCTTTCCCGGAGTCGAGGTCGACGGCAACAGGACGCTTCGGGTCTACAAGGTGATGCAGCAGGCGGTGCGCCGGGCACGTGCCGGGGAAGGGCCCACCCTCATCGAGGCCGAGACCTACCGTTATTACGCCCACACCTCCGACGACAACGACACGCTGTATCGAAGCCGGGAGGAGGTCGAGACCTGGCGCAAGCGGGACCCGGTGGCACGGGTTCGCCAGTACTTGATCGAGAACCGGCTTCTCACCGAAGCCGAGGAGGAGCGTATCGACAACGAAGTCGTCGAGACGCTCGCTGCGGCCGTGGAGAGGGCCGAGGCAGCCCCCAACCCGGACGAGCCAACCAGCCGGGTCTATGCCCGGGTCATCGAGCCGGGGCCGGCGGTGATGGAGCCAGAACAGGAACCGGCCGGCGAAGTCGTCAACATGATCACTGCCATCAACATGGCCCTGCACGAGGTGATGGAGGCCGACGACGACGTCGTGGTGTTCGGTGAGGACGTGGCCCGGCGCAAAGGTGGGGTGTTCAAGGCCACACAGGAGCTGACCGATCGCTTCGGGCCCAATCGGTGCTTCAACACCCCGATAGCCGAGTCGTCGATCATCGGGGCCGCCATCGGGATGTCGGTGGCCGGGTTCAAGGTGATCCCCGAGATCCAGTTCGCCGACTACATACACCCCGCCTTCGACCAACTGGTGTCGGAGGCCGCCCGCATCTCTTACCGCTCCGATGGCAGGTGGAACGTGCCGATAGTGGTGCGAACCCCCTACGGCGCCGGGATCCACGGCGCTCTCTATCACTCACAGTCGATCGAGTCCTTCTATGCCCACGTCCCGGGGCTCAAGGTGGTGGTGCCGTCGACCCCCGCCGACGTCAAAGGACTCCTGTTCGCCGCGGTGGATGATCCCGACCCGGTCATGTACCTCGAGCCGAAGAAGCTCTACCGCCTGGCCAAGGGCCCATACCCGGCAGGTGCGCACGAGGTGCCCCTAGGGAGTGCGGCCATTCGTCACGCCGGGACCGACCTCACCATCATCGCCTATGGGGCGATGGCCCATTTCGCCACCGAGGCCGCGCTCCACCTGGAAGAGCTCGACATCAGCCCTGAAGTCATCGATCTGCGCAGTCTCAAGCCCCTCGACTGGCTCACCATCGAGGAGTCGGTGAAGAAGACATCGCGGGCTTTGATCGTCTACGAAGACAACGAGTTCGTCGGTTACGGCGCCGAGCTGGCGGCCCAGATCGCCGACAAGACATTCGAGTGGCTCGACGCTCCCGTCCGTCGATACGCCCTGCCCGACGTTCCCATCATGCCCTACGCCGGGTCGCTGGAGAACGAGCTCTACCCGACACCGGAGGGCATCGTCCAGAAGGCCCAAGAACTGGCGAAGTACTAGGCACTGCACATCCTGCGAGGTGTGCACAGGTCGACCGTCCAGGTTCGGGCCGAGGCTTCCCTAACCTCGGGTGCGATGTCCCTTCTAACCCATCTCTCGGAGATAGCAGGCCGGGTCTTCGCCGATCTCGGCTTCCCACCCGAGATGGGCGCCACCGTTCCCTCGCAACGACCCGAGCTCGCCCAGTTCCAGATCAACGGAGCCATGGCGGCCGGCAAAGATGCAGACCGCCCTCCGAGGGAGCTAGCCCAGGAGGTGGCGAAGCATCTGTCTGCTCATCCCGACCTCGCCCGGGTTGAGGTGGCCGGGCCGGGGTTCATCAACATCACCCTCACCGACCAAGCCATCGCCCGGGTCGCGGCGGCGGAGGCAGCCGATCCCTATCTGGGCTTTCCGGTCACCGGCACACCGGAGACCATCGTCGTCGACTACGCCGGCCCCAACGTGGCCAAGGCGATGCACGTGGGCCATCTCCGCGCCACGATCATCGGCGATTCCCTGGCCCGGCTGTTCGCCTTCGCCGGGCACAAGGTCATCCGCGATCCCCATTTCGGTGACTGGGGGTTCCAAATGGGCCTCCTTATCGCGGCGCTGGAGGAGGAACACCCACAACTCCCCTACTTCGACCCGAAGGCCGGCGAGTACCCGGCCGAGTCGCCCGTCAGCCTCGACGACCTTCAGCGGATCTATCCCGAGGCCGCGGCACGGGCCCGGACCGACGCCGATTTCGCCGACGCGGCGCGGTCGGCCACGGTCCGGCTCCAGCAGGGTGATCCCGGCTACCTCGCGCTCTGGGGTCACATGAAGACGGTCTCCGAGCAGTCCCAGCGACGTGACTTCGCCGCCCTGGGGGTGAACTTCGACCTGTGGTACGGGGAGTCCGATGTCCACGACAGACTGGGCCCCCTCGTTTCGGCCCTGCGGGAGTCGGGTGTCGCCGAGGAGTCGCACGGTGCCCTCGTGGTGCGTGTCGGGGAGGAGACCGACAATCGGGAGATACCGCCACTGATCGTCGAATCATCCTCGGGCGGCTTTCTCTACAGCACTACGGACCTGGCCACCGTCCAAATGCGGGTCGACGAGTTGCGAGCCGATCTTGTCCTCTATGTCGTCGACCGACGTCAGGCCGATCACTTCGTCCAGATCTTCCGGGCCGCGCGCAAGGCGGGTTTCGTGCAAGAGCGCACCCGACTCGAGCACATCTGGTTTGGCACCATGAACGGCCCCGACGGCAAGCCGTTCAAGACGAGAGAGGGCGGCGTGGTCCGGCTCGCCGACGTGATCGACATGCTCACTGACGCCGCCCGGAGACGGCTCGACGAGGCCCATCTCGCTGAGGAATACCCGGAGGAGGAACGGGGCCACATCGCCGGGATGGTGGGGATAGCCGCGCTGAAGTTCGGAGACCTGATCAACAATCGGACCTCCGACTACATCTTCGACCTGGATCGGTTCAGCTCCTTCGAGGGCAAGACCGGGCCATATCTGCAGTACGCCGCGGTCCGGATCAAGTCCATCCTCCGCCGCGCCTCAGAAGCGGCTCTGACCCCGGGAACGCTGCAACCGCCGACCATCCAGAACGAGCGCGACCTCATGCTCGAGTTGTTGCGCCTTCCCGAAGTCGTGGGTCGGGCCATCGACCTCCGGTCGCCCAACCATGTGGCCGAATACGCCTTCGAGGTCGCCGGTACGTTCAACCGCTTCTACGACACCTGTCACATCCTGTCCGAGACGGATGAGACCCGTCGCGGTTCCTGGCTGACCCTCTCCACATGGTCCCTCTCGGCACTGGAGCGGCTCCTCGACCTCCTCGGCATCGAAGTCCCCGATCGGATGTAGTCGTGTCGTTCGTCATTCGACCCGCTCGGGCCGACGACGTGCCAGCCATCGAGCCCTGGACCCGAGACACCTTCTCCTGGGGTGACTATGTCCCGCACCGGCTCCCGTCCTGGCTGGAGGAGCCGGGCTCGCTGGTCATCGTCTGTGTCCTCGAGGACGACGTGCCGGTGGCGCTGTCCCGGGCCGAGCTCCTGTCGCCGTCCGAAGCCTGGCTGAGTGCGGCACGAGTGCATCCAGATCATCGCCGGGAGGGCATGGGTAGGGCCATGAACGACTTCGCCATCGAATGGGCCAGAGACAAGGGCGCTCTCGTGTCTCGTCTCGCCATCGAGGCCGGTAATCGGGCGGCCATCGGCCAGGTATTGCGGTCGGGGTATCGGCAGACCGCCGAGTGGGTGTATGCCACGGCCCCACCCACCGCCGGGCGTCGCCTCGATCGCGATCTGGGGCTGCGCCCCGGCGCCGTGGTCGACGCCGACGCCGCATGGACGTTCTGGTCGCAGAGCGAGCTCGCCCAGGCCGCAAGGGATCTCATCTCGCTCGGATGGCGATGGCGAAAGGCTTCACATCAGGACCTGGAGGCGGCCGTCGAAACCCACCGGTTCCTCCACAGCCCGGGAGGGTGGGTCATCACCGAGAGTGACGATGAAGGCATCTCGGTACGGTGGGTGGCAACCACAACTGCCGACGCTCCTCTCCTCCTTCGGGGTCTGCGCGATCTGTTACCCGAGGGCTCGGAGCGGCGGATCGAGGCGATGGTGCCGGTGACGGCGTGGGTTGTCGAGGCATTGCAGCGGGAGGGATTCGAGCTGCAACCCGTGAACATCTACTCGAAGGGGCTGTGAGCCACCATTCGGTGGGTCTACCCCACCCGGGGCCGCGCCGATCCACGAGGAGCGACAGAGCGGGGCTAAGACACCATGGCCATGGTGGCGACGGCCCACACCACGAACATGATGGGGAGGTCGGCGGAGCGAAGCCAGACCGGGCCATCGG
>JBMDXS010000229.1:0-17519 GCA_048595045.1 Acidimicrobiia bacterium | reverse complement strand
TTCGACCGGAACCCGGCCGGTCCGGTCGGTCTCCACTCCGAGCATCGCACCCAGCGGCGAGGCCTGCACGCCTGCCGCCCAGAGAACGAGGCCGGCCTCGATCCTGCTGCCATCGGTCAAGGTGACTCCTTCCCGATCGATCTCCGCCACCATCGCCCCCGTGATCACCTCCACGCCCAGCGTCTCGAGCTGGCGGCGTGCACTCTGCGAAAGATCGAGGGGGTACACGGGGAGCACCTGGGTTGCGCCTTCGACGAGCAGGACACGAGCCCGGGTGGGATCGATCACATCGAAGTCCTCCCCTAGTGAGTGCACGGCGATCTCCACCAGCGCGCCGGCGAGCTCGACCCCGGTGGGGCCGGCCCCGACAACGACGAATGTGAGCAATCTCTCGGCGTCGTCGGGGTTGCGCTCCGCCTGCTCGAAGGCGGCCAGGATCCTCTGTCGCATGACCAGTGCGTCCTCGAGGGTTTTCAATCCCGGGGCAAGCGACTCCCAGGAGTCATGTCCGAAGTAGGAATGGGTGGCCCCGGTCGCCAGGATGAGATAGTCGTACTCCAGCTTCGACCCGTCCTCCAGGATCACCTTCCGCGCATTCAGGTCGAGGCCGGTCACCTCGGCCAGGAGGACACCTCGCACGTTTTCCTGGGCCCGGAACACCGATCGAACGGGATAGGCGATGTCGCTCGGGTTGAGCGCCGCCGTTGCCACCTGATAGAGCAGCGGTTGGAACAAATGGAAGTTGCGTCGGTCGACCACGGTGATCTGGACTGGCGCCCGCCTCAGGGCCTTGGTGGCGTTCAAGCCGGCGAAACCCGAACCGACAACGACGACCCGAAGTGGCCCGCTGTTCACCTTCCCACGATGGCTTCGGCCAAAGACCGAAGGGCTTGGGCCCGATGAGAGATCTTGTTCTTCTCGGCGACACCCATCTCGGAGAGAGTCATTCCCTCGACCTCGAAGACCGGGTCATAGCCAAATCCCCCGCTCCCCCGAGCCGATTCGGCGATGACACCCGCCAACTCGCCGTCGGCCAGGACTTCTGAGTTGTCCGGCATCGCCAAGGCGACCACGCTGCGGAACCAGGCCCGTCGATCCTCCACCCCGTTCAGTTCCCTGAGCAGGCGGCGGACATTGTCCTCGTAGGTCGCATCCTCGCCTGCGTAGCGGGCGGTCATCACCCCCGGTCTGCCGTCGAGGGCGGCTACCTCGAGACCGGTGTCGTCGGCCACGGCCGGAAGCCCGACGGCCTCCATGACCGCCCTGGCCTTGAGCAGCGCATTGTCCTCCAGGGTCTCGCCGATCTCATCGACATCAGGCCAGTCGAGGCCGACAACGATCTCCCCGACCACGCCGGTCTCTCCGAGCACCTGTTCGATCTCAAGCACCTTGTCCGGATTCTTCGAGGCAACGACCAAGCGCGGGATCACACCGTCACCGCCTGCCGCTGCAAGTCGTGGAGCTCGGAGATCCCCGTCGCCGCCAGATCGAGCAGCTGGTCGAGCTCATCCCTGGTGAACGGAGCCCTCTCTGCGGTCCCCTGCACCTCGACGAGGAGCCCGCGACCACTCATCACCACATTCATATCGACCTCGGCCTCGACATCACTCTCGTAGTCGAGATCCAGCATCGGGCTGCCGTCGACGATCCCGACCGACACTGCGGCCACCTCGTCGAGGATCGGCGAATCAGTGATATGGCCCTTGTCGACCGCATCGGCCAGGGCATCGTGAAGGGCAATCCACGCCCCGGTGATGGCAGCGGTCCTGGTCCCGCCGTCGGCCTCGATCACGTCGCAGTCGACCATCACCATGAGCTCGCCCATCTTCTTGAGATCGACGACGGCCCGCAGAGAGCGGCCGATCAGACGGGAGATCTCCTTGGCCCGGCCACCGGAGACGTGATCCCGCCGGATCCGCTCATTCGAGGACCCGGGCAGCATCCCGTACTCGGCAGTGACCCAGCCCCGTCCGGAGTCACGCATCCAGCGCGGCACCTCGGCGAGGACCGAAGCGGTGCAGAGCACTCTGGTTCGCCCCATCGAGATCAGGACGGACCCGGGGGTGGACGAGGTGAAAGGGATCTCCAGCCTGACCTCACGGAGCTGGTCACGGGGGCGGTCAGACATCGAAAGTCACGCCGGGCATGGCCAGGGACACAGGGCGGTCGAAGGACGTCTCTGCCTGCTCGACGGAGCGACTCATATCCAGATAGGGCGGGATGTGGGTGAGTATGAGTCGCTTGGCCCCTACCTCCCGCGCGATGCGACCGGCCTCCGAGGCCATGAGGTGATGTGGGTAATCGTTCTCCCCACGCTCCTGGTAGGCGGCCTCGGACAGCATCACGTCGACGTCACGGGCGGCTTCGGGCCATTCGCCCTGTGGCCCGGTGTCTCCGGTGTAGAACAGGCTGCGGTCTTCTGCCTCCCAGCGTGTCCCCACCGTCGGCACCGAATGGTCCATCTCGGTGAACGACACGGAGATATCACCGATGTCGAAGCGGTCTCCGGTCCAGACCGGCTGGAACGCAAAGGTCTCGGCCAGCTTCGACTCCTGACCCCCATCCAGGAAACCCGACACCCGGTCCCAGACCGGCTGGGGAGCAAATAGAGGCACCTCACGGCGGGGTTCGGGGCAATAGGTCCAAGCGTGGAAGGCGGTCAACAGATCACAACAGTGATCGGGGTGTTGATGGGAGATCACCAGGGCATCGACCATGTAAGAGTCGACCGGGAGGTTGACAAAAGTGCCAGGACCGGCGTCGAGCCACACCCTCGTGCTCCCCTGCTCGACCAGATAACCCGAGGCCGGCCTCCCCGCCACCGGGAAGGTCCCCGACGAGCCGATGACATGGATCCTCATGGGGCGAGCCTTTCCTTTCGCCACGCCGTCCCATCCTTCACATAACGCACTCTGTCATGAAAGCGGTTGGGCTGGCCTTGCCAGAACTCGACTTGGTGCGGTTCCAACCGCCAACCCCCCCAGGCACGGGGGCGTGGCACCCGCACACCGGTGAACCTGGCGTCGAGCTCACGGAACGCCTCGTCGAGCTCCTCACGGGAGTCGACCACCTGACTCTGATTGGAGGCGTGTGCGGCGATCTGGGCACCACGAGGCCTCGCCTCGAAGTACTTGTCTGCTTCTTCGCCAGAGACCATCGACACCACACCCTCGAAGC
Source organism: Acidimicrobiia bacterium (assembly GCA_048595045.1). Lineage (GTDB taxonomy): Bacteria > Actinomycetota > Acidimicrobiia > Spongiisociales > ZC4RG35 > JARDZU01. Next base: position 14,342 of record JBMDXS010000229.1, on the reverse strand, counting down.
GGACCTGGCGATGGAGGGGTATCCAGACGAAGGTGGCGGCGGCGGGCGGGTTGACCCTCAGCTCCTCGCTCTTCCTGCTGGCGAGGTTGGTATAGAAGACGAGGCCCGCCTCGTCGATGCCCTTCATCAGGACGGCGCGAGCGGATGGCACTGCCCGCGCATCGGCGGTGGCCAGGATGAAGGCATTCGGCTCTTCGAGGCCGGCCTCCAGAACACCGTCGAACCAGATTCGGAACTGCGATATGGGGTCGGCGGCCATGTCCCTCTCACTCAGCCCCAACGCCTCGTACTCACGCCGAAGCTGAGCCACCTGGTCGTCGATCACCGGTCTGACGATAGCCTCAGGGGGTGAGTCGAGACCCGAGCGCATCGACCCTCAGCATGGTGGGCCGGGCTTTTCGTCGTCGTTGCCCTCGATGCTCGGCACCTGCCTTCGAGTCCTATTTCGGGCTGCGCGAGCACTGCGGTCGCTGCGGTCTCCGCTTCGAGCGAGAAGAGGGTTATTGGGTCGGTGCTCTCATCATCAACACCACCATCGCATTCGGCACCTTCCTCCTACTGTTCGTCGGGGGCATGACCCTCACCTGGCCCGACGTCCCGTGGGGTGTCCTCGGTGTGGTCACCGTCGTGGCGATGGGTTTCGTACCGCTCATCTTCTACCCATTGTCCAAGACACTGTGGATGGCGTTGGAGCTGTCCTGGCATCCGCTCGAGGAGAAAGAGATCACCGAGGCCGCGGCCCGGATGTCCGGCTAGAGGCGCTTGGCCACTTCGTCCAGCATCACTTCGGTGGCGCCGCCCCCGATCGACGCGATCCTCACATCTCGGTAGAGCCGCTCCACCGCGGTCTCGGCGATGAAGCCCATCCCGCCGTGAAACTGCACGCAGTCGTAGAGGACACGGTTGGCCAGTTCCCCAACGTATGCCTTGACCTCGGACACTTGCCTGGTCGCGTCCTCTCCCTGCTCGGTCAGCCAGGCCGCGTGATAGGCCAGTTCTCTGCCCGCATCGATCTCGGCCTGCCGGGCGGCGAGCCGCTGGCGGATGACCTGTTTGTCCCACAGCGGAGATCCAAACGCATGCCGCTCCTTGACGTGTTCGATCGTGAGCTCGAGGGCCCGCTGTGACTCCCCGAGGGCCTGTCCCATGATGGCGAGGCGCTCGTTCTGGAAGTTGGTCATGATGTAGTAGAAGCCGCGGTTCTCCTCACCGATGAGGTTTCCGTCGGGCACCCACACGTCCTCGAGAACCAATTCCGCCGTGTCCGACGAGTGCCAGCCCATCTTCTCCAGCGCGCGGCTCGCCTTGAAACCGGGTGCGTCCCGTTCCACGGCGAAGATCGATAGCCCCCGCGATCCCTTGGCGGCGGGGTCGGTGCGGGCCGCGATGAAGACGAGGTCGGCGATGCCCCCGTTGGTGATGAACATCTTGCTGCCGTTGATCAAAAACCCCTCTCCTTCTCGGCGGGCAGTGGCCCGGATCGCGGCGACATCCGACCCGGCGTCGGGCTCGGTGACACCGATCGCTGTGAGCAGCTCACCACTGACCATTGCGGGGAGCCATCGGGCCTTCTGCTCCTCAGAGCCGAAGTTGGTCAGGTATGGCATGGCCAGGTCGGTGTGCACCAGGACGGTGATGGTGAAGCCCCCGTACGTCGACCTGCCCAGCTCCTCGGCGAACACCACCGATGCGAGCGCGCCCATACCGAGCCCCCCGTGCTCCTCGGGGGCCCTCAATCCAAAGAACCCGAGCCGGGCCATTTCGTCGAGCACAGTGCGAGGGACTCCCTCCTCCTCCCATGTCCCGGCATGGGGCACGATTTCCTTTTCCACGTACTCCCGGGTCTGGGCCCGGATCGCGGCGAGATCGTCGCCGATATAGATCGACTTGGTGCCCTGTGTCATTCCCCCTCCACCGATGCCAGCAGTGCCCTCCCGGCATCGCTGTCGTAACGGAGATTGTGGTCGGCGCAGAACCTCTGAGCCACTCCGGCGACGCCCATCAGGTCGACCCCATGGTCGATCCCCAGTCCGTCGAGCAGATAGACCAGGTCCTCCGTGGCCACGTTGCCGCTGGCTCCCGGGGCATAGGGGCATCCACCCAAGCCACCCGCCGAAGAGTCCATCGAGGAAACACCGTGATTCAAGGCGACGAGGGTGTTGGCGATGGCCTGGCCGAAGGTGTCGTGGAGATGGACGCCAACCCTCTCCACCGGCACCCGGTCGAGGACCTCACCGAGAAGGCTCTCGATATGGGCGGGCGTGGCCCGGCCGATGGTCTCTCCCAGGAAGACCGCGTCAACCCCCCAGTCCACCAATGTCTCTGCCAGGTAGGCCACCCAATCTGGATCCTGCTCCCCCTCGAACGGGCAGTGGGTCGCTGTCGACACATAGCCCCGAACCTCGAGGTCCTCTGGCACCTCGAGGAGGATGCGACGGATCCGGTGCATCGACTCGTCGACGGTGGCGTTGATGTTGCGCTCGTTGAAGGTATCGGAGGCCGCGGTCAGGACGCCGATGCCATCCACCCCGGCCGCGATCGCCGCTTCCAGACCTTGCATGTTCGGGACCAGGCCGAACAGCGAGACTTCTGGGCGGTTCTCGACTCCGGCGATGACCTCGGCACCGTCGGCCATCTGTGGGACGGCCTTCGGGCTGACGAACGACACTGCGTCGAAAGTGCGCAGGCCGGTGGCGGCCAGGGCGTTGATCAGTGCCGACTTCGCGGCTGTGGGCACCCAAGCCCCCAGACTCTGGAGACCGTCCCGCGATGAGGACTCGGTGATCATGACCCGCGCGGGCAGAGCACTCACGTGCTGACGGTAACCGGCCTTTTCGGTCAGCCGCTCTGCTTGAACTCGGCGAGGCTCTCGATGAACTGAACGCGGCGACCGCTGCGTGCGAGGCGATTGCCGATCTGGCTGTAGGTCTCGCCCCTGTCACGCAGCCTGAGGACCACACGCTCCACCGGGCGGAGGGCGTGGCTGTTGGAGGCCTGGTCGGGGAGATCCTCTTTGTATCCAGTCATTCGCATGATTCGGGTCACGGTGCCCGGCTTCTTGCGCACCTTCTTGCCGATGTCGGCCAGCGAGCACCCTTCGTCGTGCAATCGCATCACGACCCGTTCGATGGGGCGGAGTCGGGCGCCGGCGTTGGCCGGATCAGGCATGTACCGCATCCTCGTTGTAGGGCTCGATCATGATGCACTCGCCGGGACATTCCTCGGCCGACTCGATCGTGTCCTCGATCAGAGAATCGGGGACCCGAGCCACACCACGGGCACCGTCGGGCGCCTGTTCGCCATCGAAGACCAGGGTGCGGCCGAAGTGTTTCGACTCCTCCTTGACCACCCAGAGACCGTCGTCACGACCGACGAAGACGTCAGGGGTGATCTCCTCACAAATGCCATCGCCGGTGCAGAGATCCTGATCGATCCACACCATCAGCTTGGTCTTGTCGGCCACTTCAATTCACCTCGTCTCGAAAGACCGTCATCATGACCCTACCCGCAGGGCGGACTCATCAATCGGATCCGGGCGCTTCGAGGACGAACACCCGGATGCGCCGATGGGGCGCCCGCTCGGCGTACTTGGCGTATCCCGGGTACACCGCGGTTGCCTTGATCCACACCTCCTCGACCTCATCGATTCCGGCAGGCCGGGCCCGGACCGGCACCTGAACCCCCAGATGCGATAGAGAGGCATGCTCGGACGCCTCGAGATTGTGCACCCATCCCGGTGTGGTGCGATGGCCGAAGCGGGTACCGATCAGTCCAATGCCGTCGCCGACCGGAAACCCGAGCAATGGAACTGTGCGTGCCAGTCCGGACCGGGCGCCGGTGGTGGTCAGCCAGAGAACCGGGAGCCCGGTCATCAGAGACGTCACCGTCGATCTCCCGCTCGTCAGACGCAACGTCAAACGGTCGACCGGGGGCAAGATCTTGGCGTTGACCCGGGACACGACCGGTGTCGACGCGACCGAGATGACCCACCGGCGCATCGGGCCCGGTGCCGGTTTTCCATAGCCGAGTTCAGCGGCGAGCCCCACGAGAGAAAAGATAGGCAACGAGGACATTGATGACCTCCGGCCCTACAAGACGAGAGGCAAATGGCGCAAGGTCGACATGAAAGGAGGTACGCATGTATCAGGTCTCCACTCGTCTTCTGGAGGAACAGCCCACCCTCGTGATGAGGGCGAAGCTGAGGGTCGAGAAGATGCCGGAGTTCTTGGGTCACGCCTATGGCGGTGTCGCCGAATACGTCGAAAGACACGGTCTCGAGTATGCCGGGATGCCTTTCGCCATCCATCGTCTGCTCGATGAGGTCACACACGAGTTCGAGGTCGAAGCCGGTTTCCCCGTCTCTGAGCCGGGTGTCCTACCGGGGGACAGCGACGTCGAGGTGTCGTCTCTCCCCGGGGGGAACGCCGCGGTGGTGACCCACATCGGCCCGTACGATCAGATGCGCCCCGCATACGACGCGATCGCCACGTGGATTGCCGACCACGGTCACGATCCGGAAGGCCTGGCCTGGGAGGTGTACCACAGCGACCCAGTGGCCGAGCCCGACCCCAGCACGTGGCAGACGGAGATCATCCAGCCCTACCGCTGATGTAGCGTCAGCAGCCAAATGGGCGAGCACTCGCTGGTTCTGATCACATGCGGAGACCAGGACGAGGCCGGGCTGATCGCCCGTTTGCTGGTCGAAGGCTCACTGGCTGCCGGAGTCCAGATGGTTCCCATCAGCAGCATCTACCTTTGGGGGGGCGATGTGGTCGAGGACTCCGAATGGCTCCTGATGGCCAAGACACGGGCCGACAGGTTCGAGTCGATCGAGACTCTGGTAGCGGAGAACCATTCCTATCAGGTTCCCCCGGTGCTCATGATCGGCATCGCCGCGGCGACCCGGCCCTACCTGGCCTGGATCGACGAGAGCATCGGACCCGCCACCTGACGACGACCGCACCATTGGTGCGGTCGTCGTAGTGGAGGTGCGGGGAGTCGAACCCCGGTCCGTCGAGCCGTCAGCGCCGGCATCTCCGAGCGCAGTCGTCAGCGAGCGTTCGGACACAGGAACTCTGACGACGAGTTTCCCTGCGCCTATCCGGAGTTGGCTTGACCCCACGGTCCCGGAGCCCCGTGGGGGGCATCCCGCTGTGCGACGCCCGACCCCGACCGTGCGGGACTCGGTCGGGCGGACGGGCCGCTTATTTAGGCAGCCAGTGCGAAGTTGTCTTCGGCACTTATTGGTTGTTCCGGTTTGTTGACGGGGCCCCGGAGACCCCGGCTCGCTTCCAACGCCTCAACACTCGACGTCGAAACCGTTTCACCCCCATGGGCAATCCACGATTCTAATCGTCGGCCGCGGTTGTCCCGATCGGGTGGTGGTTCGTTCGACTGGGGGCATCATCTAGACCGCCGTCTTGCCTGCGACACGGCCCTTTCCATCTCCCGCTCGTGGTCGCGTTCTTTGATGGTCTCGCGCTTGTCATAGGAGGTCTTGCCCTTGGCCAGCCCCAGCTCCACCTTGGCCTTCCCGTCCTTGAAGTACACCTGGAGAGGCACCAGGGTCAGCCCCTTCTCGGCGAGCTGGCCCCCGATCCGATCGATTTCGCGACGATGGAGGAGCAGCTTCCTCTCCCTCTCCGGCTCGTGACCCCCATCCCTGGCGAACTCGTACGGAGCGATGTAGGCGCCGACCAGATAGGCCTCGCCACCTTTGATCAGGGCATAGGAGTCCTTCAGGTCGAGACGGCCTTCGCGCAGTGATTTGACCTCTGAGCCGAGGAGAGCGAGCCCGGCCTCGACCGTCTCGACCACCGTGTAGTTGCGTCGGGCCCGCCGGTTGCTGGAGACGACCTTGATGCGCTCGGTGCCCACCGAGCGAGCCATCAGGCGACTCCGGTCGGGATATCTTCCCCGGTCCCGTCGGCCTCACGCAGATAACGGCTCAGACCGAGCAGGGAACCGATGACGCCCGCAGCCGCCCCGAAGATGATGAACAACAGCCCCCATCGGAGGAAGAACTGGTTGCTCACGTCCAGCCGGAAGAGGGCGAACCCCTCGCTGGCCCGGGCCAGCCTGGTGGCACCCAACCAGACGGTGAAGACGGCCAATGCCGCCCCGACCACCCCCTCGATGAGACCCTCGAGCAGGAACGGGATCCTGATGTACCAGTTGGAGGCCCCGACCAGCTTCATGATCTCCACCTCATCACGCCGTGCATAGATAGCCAGTCGGATCGTGTTGGCGATCAGGACCACGGCGGAAACGCCGAGAACCACGGCCATGCCGATCCCGAGCACGTTCAAGACATTGGACAGGTTCTGCAGCTGTTCGATCTGCTCGGCGGCGGTAGACACGTTGAGGACGACCTGCTGCTGTTGCTCCAATTTGAACTTGACCGATTGATGGAGCTCGATGGCAACCAGTTCGATCCGTATCGAGGCCGGGAGAATGGTGGGATCGATCTCGAGCAGCTCCTCCTGGCCTGCGAAGATCTCCTGATACTCGACCCAGGCCTGGGCCTTGTCGACGTAGAAGGCATCGTTGACCTCCTCCCACGTGAACACCTCATCGAGCAATGCCTGGTGGGCGCCTGGGGGGACCCCGCCCGAGCCCTCGTCCCTGAGGAAGGCGATGACATGCACGCCCTCCTGCCAGGCGAGGGTGTTGAGACGGAGGATCTCGTTCACGACCAAGGCACCGAAGGCCAGGCTCAGCGAGATGAAGACGGCCAGGACCGCCCCGGCCACGACGAGGAAGTTTCGCTTCAGGTTGACGAAGGCCTCGCGCAGCAGGAAGAAGAAACGGCTCATCCCTGATCCTGCTCGTAGCGCCCGGAATGCTCGTCCCTGGTCACAACCCCCTTCTCCAACGCGACGACACGGCGTTGCATGGCGTCGACGATGGCGAAGTCGTGAGTTGCCATCACGATCGTGGTGCCGGTCCGATTGATGCGATCGAGCAGCTTCATGATCCCGACCGAAGTCTTGGGGTCGAGGTTCCCGGTCGGCTCGTCGGCGAGCATTATCGGCGGCCGGTTGACGAACGCCCGGGCCACCGAGACCCTTTGCTGCTCCCCGCCGGAGAGCTGGCGCGGATAGCGGCCGGCCATGTCGGCCAGGCCAACCAGATCGAGGACCTGTTCCACCTGCGGGCCAATCACCGAGCGGGGCCGGCCCAAGACCTCCAAGGCGAAGGCGACGTTCTCTGCCACCGTCTTGTTGGGCAACAGCTTGTAATCCTGGAAGACAGTTCCCACCGAACGTCTCAGATAGGGGATCTTCCACTTGGGCAGGGTGGTGATGTCCTTGCCGGCCACCCAGATCTTGCCCCGGGTCACTCCCTCGTCCCTCAGCATGAGCCGGATCAGAGTCGATTTGCCCGATCCGGAGGGCCCGACGAGGAAGACGAACTCGCCCTTTTGTATGTCGAGTGAGACGTCACGAGCCGCGACGCTGCCGCCCTCGTAGACCTTGGTTACGTGCTCGAGCCGGATCATGGGAACAGGAGAAGTGTCGCAGCCTCGATACGAAGACCTGCGGACCCGGGGACGCTAACGGCTTGGCCGTTGCTACGCGGAATCAGCGGATGCCTCGTGTTCAGCCCGCCGCCAACGGAGATAGGCCTCGACGAATCCCATTAGGTCGCCATCGAGCACTCCCTGGACGTTGCCCACCTCGTGGTCGGTGCGGAGGTCCTTCGCCATCTGATACGGCTGGAGCACGTAGGAGCGGATCTGACGCCCCCAGGCGGCCTCGCCCTGATCACCTCTGAGCTCTTGTAGCTGGGCCTGGCGCTCCAGCCGGGCACGCTCGGCCAGCCGGGACTGGAGGATCGCCATGGCCCGAGCCTTGTTCTGCAGCTGGGACCGCTCGTTCTGACACTGGACCACGATCCCGGTGGGGAGATGGGTGATCCGCACCGCCGAGTCGGTGGTGTTCACGTGCTGCCCCCCGGCGCCTTGGGACCGATAGGTGTCGATGCGAAGATCGTCCTCGTCGATCTCGACCTTGGCCTGATCACCGAGGTCGGGGACGACGACCACACCGGCGAATGAGGTGTGACGGCGGGCGTTCGAGTCGAACGGGCTGATGCGGACCAGACGATGGACCCCCCTCTCCGATTCCAGGGTCCCGTAGGCCCGATCCCCCTTCACGGTGAAGGTCGCCGACTTGATCCCGGCCTCCTCCCCCTCGGTCACCTCTTCGACGGTGTAGCTGAACCCGGCGTCGGTCAGGAAACGCTGGTACATCCGGGCCAGCATCTCCGCCCAATCCTGGGCATCCACTCCCCCGGCCCCGGCATGCACGCTGAGGATGGCGTCGGCGTCGTCGTACTCGTCGTAATACAGAGATTCCAGCTCGAGGGCATCGAGTTGACCGGAGACCTCGCCGAGCTCGTCGAGCGCTTCCTTGCGGGCAGTCTCGTCACCGGCCTCGTCCGCAAGCTCGAGCAGGACCTCTGCATCATCGATCTTCGAGCTCAGCGATCCGACCATGTCGAAGAGCCCCTCGTAGCGGGCAAGACGCTGACTGACGGTTCGGGCCTGGTCTTGATCGTCCCAGAGGTCGGGCGCCGAGGCCCGTTCCCGCAGCTCTTCGAGCTCCTTTTCCTTGGTATCGAGATCGAGGAACCCGCGTGCCTCGACCAGCCGTTGCCTCAGCTCGGCCAGGGTTGCCTTTGGGTCCGTGATCTCCAGGGTCATGCCCAGACCGTAGGGCTCAGGACGCAGGACGTCATTGAGCGGCTACGCCGCTCCATGACACCGCTTGTACTTCTTGCCCGACCCGCACGGACAGGGATCGTTGCGGCCGACCTTGTCCGAGACGGCCTGCTTGGCCGGGGCGGGCCCGGTGGGGGCGGCCGCGACCCGTTGCGGCTCTGTCTTGGGCTTGGCCAGCTCGACCCGGAACAGGTAACGGACGGCGTCTCGCTTCACCGAGTCGACCATCTCTGCGAACATGTCATAGGCCTCGCGCTGGTATTCGGTCAGGGGGTCTCGTTGGCCCATGGCCCGGAGCCCGATCCCCGCTCGCAGGTAATCCATGTCGGATAGGTGCTCGCGCCACTTGTTGTCGATGACCGAGAGCATGACCGAGCGCTCCACCTGCCTGAGCAGGTCCGGGCCCAGCTCCTCCTCGCGCTTGGCGTAGGCGTCGAGAGCCTCCTCGACCGCGAACTCGGTCACATCGTCGAGGCCACCGGACACGGCGGACGCGTCGATGGCCGTCGGATACACCTGGTTCAGCTCACGGTTCAGGGCCTCCCAGTCCCATTCCGAGCGGGGAGTCTCGGGTGGTATCTCGGACTCGACCACGTCGCTGACGACCGTGTCGATCCAGTCGCCGATCAGGTCGTCGCCGGCGGTCCCCTCCAGGATCGATCGCCGCCACTCGTAGACCACTTCGCGCTGACGGTTCATCACCTCGTCGTACTTGAGGACGTTCTTGCGAATCTCGAAGTTCTGCGACTCGACCTGTCGCTGGGCCCGCTCGATCGCTTTGGACACCATGTTTGCCTCGATCGGCTGGTCTTCGGGGATGCGGAGACGGTCCATGATCCCGGTGACCCATTCACCCTGGAACCGGCGCATCAGGTCGTCTTCGAGCGAGAGATAGAACCTCGACTCACCCGGATCGCCTTGACGTCCGGAACGACCTCTCAGCTGGTTGTCGATCCGACGTGACTCATGCCGTTCGGTGCCCACCACGTACAGCCCCCCGGCGTCGATCACGGCCTGTTTGTCGGGTGCGATCTGCTCCTCGAACTCCTGGGTGAGCTTTCGCTCCAGCTCGTCATAAGAGGGGTCGTCGTGAGTGATGCCGCGTTTCTTCAATTCGGATCGGGCCATCCCATCGGGGCTACCCCCGAGCTTGATGTCGACCCCGCGACCCGCCATGTTTGTGGCCACGGTCACCGCTCCGGGGCGCCCGGCCTGGGCGATGATGTCCGCCTCCCGGGCATGGTGCTTGGCGTTCAAGACCTCGTGTTTGATGCCTTGATGGGCCAGCTCTTTCGACAGCCGCTCCGACTTCTCGATCGAGACCGTGCCGAGCAGGATCGGCTGCCCGTTGGCCACCCTGGCCCCCACGTCCTCCACGACCGCCGTGTATTTCCCGTTCTCGCTCTTGTACACCAGGTCGCTCTCGTCATCGCGGGCCACGGGCTGATTGGTGGGGACGGCGATCACCTCGAGCGAGTAGATCTGGGCCAGCTCGGCCGCCTCGGTCTCGGCGGTACCGGTCATCCCGGCCAGCTTCTCGTAGAGCCGGAAGTAGTTCTGCAGTGTGATGGTGGCGAGGGTCTGGTTCTCGTCCTTGATGGCCACACCCTCCTTGGCCTCGATCGCCTGGTGGAGGCCTTCCGAGTAACGCCTCCCCTCGAGCACCCGCCCGGTGAACTCGTCGACGATCTTCACTTCGCCATGGTCGATCAGGTACTCGATATCGCGCTGATAGAGCTCCTTTGCCTTGAGCGCGGCCTCGAGATGATGGACGAAATCGACCGCGGCGTGGTCGAACAGGTTCTCGACATTGAGCATCTGCTCCACCCGGGCCACGCCCTGCTCGGTGGTCAGCACCTGACGCTTCCGCTCGTCCACCTCGTAGTCGGCGTCCTTCTGGAGGCGGTTGGCGATCTTGGCGAAGTCCCGATACCACTTTGCGCTGTCTGAGACCCGGCCCGAGATGATGAGCGGTGTCCTCGCCTCGTCGATGAGGATCGAGTCCACCTCGTCGACGATCGCATAGACATGGCCGCGTTGGACCCGGTCCTGGGCACGCATCGCCATGTTGTCGCGCAGGTAGTCGAAGCCGAACTCGTTGTTGGTGCCGTAGGTGATGTCGGCCGCGTATGCGGGCTGTCGCTCCGCCGAGCTCATCCCGTTCTGGATGAGGCCGACGTCGAGGCCGAGGAATCGGTGGACGGCACCCATCCATTCGGCGTCACGTGATGCGAGGTAGTCGTTGACCGTGACCAGATGCACCCCTCTCCCGCCGAGGGCGTTGAGATAGGCCGGCATCGTCGACACCAGAGTCTTGCCCTCGCCCGTCTTCATCTCGGCGACCATCCCCCTGTGCAGGGCGGCGGCACCGATCACCTGGACGTCGAAGTGGCGTTGGCCGAGGACACGTTTGGCGGCCTCACGGACGGCGGCGAAAGCCTCCACCTGGAGGCCGTCGAGCGATTCGCCCGACTCGGCTCGGCCGCGGTATTCGGTTGTCTTGGCGGCTAGATCCTGGTCGGAGAGGGCTTCGAACCGGGGCTCGGCGTCATTGACAGCGGCGACGATGCCTTGGAACTGCTTGAGCGTCTTTCCTTCCCCGGCGCGCAGGACCTTGGAGAAGAGTGGCATGAGTGACCGATTCTATTGAATCGGGCGTTGTACGTTCTGAGTCCTACCCGTCAGGAAGCCGACCTGCCGCGTCACAGGAAGACGTGAAACGGGCTCATCGAACTTCGATGAGACCCTCTCTCTGGGCCCAGTTGACCGCCTCGAACCGCGACTTGAGCCCCAGTTTGTCCAGGACGTTCCGGACGTGGTTTCGCACCGTGTTCTCCGAGATGTAGAGCTCGGAGGCGATCTCCCGAGATGTCTTCCCCGCACCTACGTAGGCCAGGATCTCCAGCTCTCTCCCCGTCAGCTCCGGGCTTCGCGCCACCGCCTCTCCGTGATGCCTCAGGAGGTCCCGAAGCGCGGAGAACAACTTGCCGCCCATCGCCGGCGACACGGCGGCTCCCCCCGCCAGGACGTCCTGCATGGCGGACACCAGCCGCGGCAAAGGTGTGTCCTTGGTCAGGTACCCCGAGGCGCCGGCTTTGACCGCGGCGAGCAGATCTTTGGATGATTCACTCGAAGTGAGGAGAACCACACGGCAGGTGGGGCACGCCTTGAGAATGGCGCCGAGCACTTCGATCCCCGACATGCCCGGCATCAACAGGTCGAGCATCACCAGGTCAGGCTGATGCTCACGGGCCATGTCGATGGCTCTCATGGCGTCGGCGGCCACCGCCTTCACCTCGAACCCCTCTTGGACGAAGGCGGCTCGCAGCGCCTCGCGGAACAACTCCGCGTCGTCGACGATCACTACAGACGCCATTGGCAAGAGCCCCCCTCACCCGAACAACACTTCATCGAGATCTCCCCGCTGATTATCGCTGACTAGACACCGTATCGGCCAAATTGGCCGCGATCACAAGCGCGATTCTCCCCGGGCCGAGCACGGAGGCGGCCGAACCTATGGTCGCTCCCGTCGTCACCACATCGTCGACCAGGATGATCCGACCTTCCGGGGGCCTTCTCATCCCAAACCTCGGAGGAGGCCGGTGATGGTCGCCACCCGCCCTCCTCGGGGTGTGGAACGGGGGGGACAAGAGATCGAGCATCGGGCTGCCGTGGGCCCTGGCCAGACGAAGGGCTATTTCACGCGCCGGGTCTATCCCGTAGCGGATCTGACGAGACCAGGTCCGGGGGACCGGGACCACCGGCAAGGCGGGGACGCGGCGGGCGATTGTCTCCACCACCAGGTCTGCGAACGACGTCAGACCCCGGTACTTGAGCCCCAACACCAGGTCTCGGGCCACCCCGACATGCTCGAACGCGGCCACAACCCGAATCCCGCCCTGGAGGATGCGCTCCGGGGCAGGACGCAAGTCCCGGCGGCATCGCTCGCAGAGAAAGCTACCTGCAACGAGATGACACCCCTGACAGATCATCGCCGCCGACCGTACTTCGACACAACGACAGGAATCTCCGACGAGCGGGCCGGAAGGCCGATGTCGCTTGGCCCGACCGGGCACACCCGGAGCAGGCCCGGGTGCGCTCAGATGGGTTGCCGCCGGCGCTGTTGACCGGAAATCAGGCGGTCCCCTCCTGCCAGCCGGCCAGATAGGCCACCTGGTCCTCGGTGAGAGTGTCGAGCCCGCCACCCATGTGCTCCAGCTTGATCTTGGCCACTTCCTCGTCGATCTCGGTGGGCAGGGTGTAGATCTCTGGCGCCAGCTCCCCGGCGTTGAGGGCGAGGTACTCGGCGGCCAGGGCCTGGTTGGAGAAGGACATGTCCATCACGTCGGCGGGGTGACCCTCGGCCGCGCCCAGGTTGACCAGACGGCCCTCGGCTATGACCAGGAGCCTCCGCCCGTCCTCCATCTCGAACTCCTCCAGGTTGTCTCTGATCGGTCGCCGGGCCGCCGAGGCTGCACGGAGGGCTGCCAGGTCGAGCTCGATGTCGAAGTGGCCGGCGTTGGAGAGGATGGCGCCGTCCTTCATGACATCGAAGTGCTCCATCCGCAGTACATGCTTGTTACCGGTGACGGTGACGAAGACGTCACCGACCCGGGCAGCATCGATACCCGTCATCACGTGGAAACCATCCATACGGGCCTCGAGAGCCCGCACCGGGTCGATCTCGACGACGATGACATTTGCTCCGTGGCCATCGGCACGGTTGGCGACACCCCTGCCGCAGTCGCCGTAGCCGACCACGACCACGTGCTGACCGGCCAGGAGGATGTTGGTGGCGCGGATGATGCCGTCGATGGCCGATTGCCCGGTCCCGTAGTGGTTGTCGAAGAGATGCTTGGTGGCTGAATCGTTGACGGCCACCACCGGGACACGGAGGGTCCCGTCGGCTGCCATCGCCTTCAGTCGGATGACCCCGGTGGTCGTCTCTTCGGTCGAGCCAATCACCTCGATATCCCGCCGATCGGTGTGAAGGAGGGTGGCCAGGTCCGCTCCATCGTCCATGGTGATCGCCGGTGCATGATCGAGCACGGCGTGGATGTGCTTGTAGTACGTGTCGGCATCCTCGCCCCGGATGGCAAAGACCGGAATCCCCTCGGCGACCAGCGCCGCAGCGACGTCGTCCTGCGTGGAGAGTGGGTTCGAGGCACAGAGCAGAGGCTCGGCGCCACCGTCACGCAACGCCAGCATCAGGTTGCCCGTCTCGGCCGTCACATGGAGACAGGCGGCGACCACGAGACCCTCCAGGGGCTTCTCTTTGGCGAACCGCTCCCGCACCGTTGCCAGCACTTGCATGCGGCGCCCGGCCCACTCGATTCTGCGTGCGCCCGTCTCGGCCAGTGCAGGATTGGCTATGTCGTAGTTCATCTCAGTCCTTTGCCAATAGCTCTTTCAGTTTCTCGATGGTCTCGACAGGAACCGGGTCGACCCCGGCTTCGATGGCGAGCAGGTACGAGACCAGATCCCCGCAGACGGTCAGTGAAACCAATCGGGCCAGCTCCGAATCGCCCTTCGCCCTGACCTCGGCCAACCACGGAACCGCCGACTCGGTCAGGGCTGAAGTGTGGCTGAGGCGATTGGCGACTCTCGGATGGTCGGC
>JBMDXS010000228.1:0-3257 GCA_048595045.1 Acidimicrobiia bacterium | reverse complement strand
GGGAAGGAGTCGATGTACGCCTTGATGGCGAGGCCGTCGGCGTTGCTCACGTGCACGGTGGGCACGAAGTGATTGTCGGAGGGCAGGGTCTGGTTCGGGGCGTCGTTGTAGAGGATCATCCCGATGCCGCCGGCGTCGAGCACGGCGTGGCTCTTCGCGGCGCGTCCGGTTGCGCCCTTGCACAGGACGATCTGGTCCGTCGGGGCCGGCCTGAACCTGACCGCGGGATCGCATGTTTCATTGCGGAGATCCGCGGCATCCACCAGCTCTGCGGTGCCTACGCCATGTGTCACCGAGGCGCCGAAGAATTCCGAGCCATCACCCAGCACCACGGTTCCCTGGAACGCCCGGTCGTGGTGGCTTGCTCCGACCGAGGTGACCCAGGGCACCGAAGCCGGGCTGCCGACCGTCGAGGCGCCGGGTCCAGCGTTGCCGGCTGAAGTGGCCACGAAGACCCCGGCGTCGGCAGCGAACAAGAAGGCGATGTCGTCGGGGCCGGTCAGACCAGGCGTATTGCTGCCGATCGAGTAGTTGATCACGTCAACACCGTCGGCCACTGCTTGATCGATGGCGTCTGCCAGGTCACCACCGAAGCAGCCGAGGTCGCCACATGCCTTGTAGGCGGCGACATGGGCGCGGTGCGCGATCCCCGAGATGATGCCGCGATCGATGCCAAAGATCTGCGCTGGGACATCGGCGTTGCCTCCGGCAGTGCTGGCGGTATGAGTGCCGTGCCCATCGGCGTCGCGGGCCGAGTTGTAGAGCTCAGGCCCGATGAACGAGTTGTACAGCGTCCGCATGTCGCGTGCGCCGATCAGCTTGTTGTTGCACTCGAACGCGACGTCATCCGGATTGTGCGCGGTGTCACCGAAGCTGCACCCGGGCAGTATGACCTCGTTGTCGGGGTCGGGGTCGATGTCGACGTCCTCGATCGAGACCGGTGGTGCCGAGTAAGAACCGTCGTCGGCGAAGGATGGATGCTCCGGCCAGATACCGGTGTCGATGACACCAATCACCACACCCTCTCCGGTGATACCCGAGTCCCAGGCCCCACCACCGTCGGTCAAGCCCAAGAAGTCCGGTGAGGTGTCGGTGTGTAGGTGACGCAGCTCATCAGGGACGACCGAGATGACGTTCTTCTGTGCTGCCAGCTTCTCGGCTTCGCCAGGAGTGAGCGCTGCAGCGAACCCGTTGAGTGCGAATTCGTAATCGATCAGGATCGCCGACGAAGAGGCCCCTGCGGCCGCGACCGCCTCGACGTGTTGGCTGTGCAGGTGACCTTGGTATGCCCTGACGGCCGCCGAGTTGCGGTCGATCTTTTCGCCGGCGGGAGGCGCCGTAGCTACCAGGCCGGGCAGACCGCCCTCGTAGGTGACCACCGGCTCACCGGCCATGAGCACTATGTATGGGGCTCGGTCGGCCGAGGTCTGATTCGTTCCCGATGAGAGTGGACCGGCTCCCACGGGAAGGGCGGTTGCGAACAGTGCGGCCAGGGCGACCACGCAAATGAGAAGTCTCTTTCTCAACTTCTCTCCTCCTTGACTTGTTGCGCCTCCCTGGCGAACTAGCCCAAAGGCAGGACCCCGTGGTCGGTGACCCTACACCACCATGCGCAGGCAATGCCACTGACGTCTGTGTGCTCCCGAGGCGTGCGGCTATCGGAAGGGAGCACGTAAAATCCGAACATGAACAACTTGAAGACGGTCGCCCTGCTGGCCTTCATGAGCACGTTGCTGTGGCTGGTCGCAGTGTCCCTCTTCCCCGACGGCGGGTTCCTGCTCGGGTTCCTGTTCGTCATCGGGTTCAACGTGCTCGCCTACTTCTTCTCGGACAAGCTGGCCCTGGCCACCAGCCGTGCCCGTCCGGTCACCGAGGCGGAGCTCCCCAATGTCTATGCCATCGTGCGGCGGCTCGCTCTACAGAAGAACATGCCGGAGCCAAGGATCTACCTGATCGAGTCGCCCCAGCCCAATGCCTTCGCCACCGGCCGCTCGCCGAAGCACGCCGCAGTCGCGGTCACCTCCGGAATCCTCCAGATCCTCACCGACGACGAGTTGGAGGGCGTGCTGGCACACGAGCTGGCCCATGTCAGCAATCGGGACATCTTGATCAGCTCGATCGCGGCGATGATCGCCTCGGCTCTCACCATGCTCGCCCGTATGGCGTTCTGGTTCGGTGGCGGCGACAATCGGGGGAGCCCGCTCGGCGCCATCGGCGCAATCATCTCCCTCGTCGTCGCCCCGATCGCGGCCATGCTGATCCGGCTCGCCATCTCCCGGACTCGGGAGTTCCAGGCAGACGAGACCGGCGCCGAGACGACGGGTCGGCCGATGATGTTGGCCAGCGCTTTGGAGAAGATCTCGGCGGGCGCCTCCAGGATCCCGATGAACGTCAACCCGGCGACGGCCCAGCTCTTCATCGAGAATCCGATGAAGGCCCTCCGCGGCGGTGGGATGATGAAGCTGCTCAGCACCCACCCGCCGACCGAAGAGCGCATCGCCCGTCTCGCCCAGATGGCGCAGGGAGTTCGCTGACCGACTCCCCCATGAAGGGTGTCACGGATACGTGACGACCGCATGCGGTACAGGTTGGTAGAGATGTGACCGCCCGGTAACATCGAATATCCCGGACCCAGCGTTTGTTGACCTGTGGTCACGGCTTGCCGGGATGCCCGAGCGGCCAAAGGGAGCAGACTGTAAATCTGCCGGCTGACGCCTACGGAGGTTCGAATCCTTCTCCCGGCACGGGCGCCCGACGCCTGACAACCCATGCCCCCTTAGCTCAGCTGGTAGAGCACTTCCATGGTAAGGAAGGGGTCTTCGGTTCGAATCCGGAAGGGGGCTCCGTGGCCGGGGCTCCCGGTCACGCCGAGGCGGCGTAGCTCAGTAGGTGAGAGCGCTCGACTCATAATCGAGAGGTCGGCAGTTCGAGTCTGCCCGCCGCTACATCCAGGACCGCCGCGTAGGCTGCGGCACCCGAACAACTCAGAAAGGAACAGGAGCCGGACGATGGCGAAGGCGAAGTTTGAGCGTACGAAGCCTCATGTGAATGTGGGGACGATGGGTCATATTGATCATGGGAAGACGACGTTGACGGCTGCGATCACTCGGGTGCTCTCGGAGCGGGTGGGTGGTTCGAATCAGATGACGTCGTTTGACATGATTGATAAGGCGCCTGAGGAGCGTGAGCGGGGGATCACGATTCAGATTGCTCATGTCGAGTATGAGACTGAGGCTCGTCATTATGCGCATGTGGAT
>JBMDXS010000227.1:0-2711 GCA_048595045.1 Acidimicrobiia bacterium | reverse complement strand
GGGACATACCGAGAGTCCATTGTCATGAGCGCGGACGAGGCGGACGCGCCGCCATTGATCCTCGAGGCGTCGGAACTGAATGAGGTGATCATCACAGGTTCAGACGTATGGGATGACTGGTCGGCGGCCGGGGAAGCCGGCACGTACAGACACCCATGGCCCTTCGAATGGGGTGGGGCGTCCGAGATCGATGGTGTCGGGGGACGACGTGAGATGGTCTTCATCGACGGACAGCTGCTCACTCCGGTGAACGCCATCTCCGAAATGATCGATCAGTCCTTCGTGGTGAATGAAGATTCACAGGAGATAGTCGTGGACGCCGCCGGAATCGACCTCACACGTGCACAGGTGGAAGTCGCGATCCGAGGGGCCCTCCTCACGGCCGACGGCATCACAAACGTGGTCATCCGAGGATTCACGTTCCAGCACGCGGCGAGCGAGTTCGACACGACGGCCGTGTCGATCGTCAATGCGAGGAATGTCGTCCTGTCGCACAATGTGATCACCAAGAACAGTTGGACCGGCCTGGGACTCGGCACGTCGAATCAGGTGACCTTGGATGGAAACGCCGTCTCGTACAACGGAGGAGGAGGCATAGGAGCATTCGAGCAGGCAGAGCTCCGAATGGTCAGGAACGAGACGTCCGGCAACAACTGGCGAGGTCGGATTGGCGACTACGTCGGATGGTCGATCGCAGGTGTGAAAGTCGTGGGCGGCGGTCCCATGCTGATCAGGGACCATGTATCGCGCGACAACGCCGCGCGTGGCCTGTGGCTCGACTACGACGTGTCCGATGTCGCCGTAGAGGAGAGCGTCTTCTGCGGGAACCTCACCGACGGGGTCATGCTCGAAGCGTTGCCAGGCTTCGTCGACATGACGTCGAGCACGGTCTGCGGCAATCAGCGCCGTGGTCTAGTCATCGTCAATGCCGTTGACGTCTCGATCAGGGGAAGCACGATCTGCGGCAATGGCGAATCTGCGATCCATCTCGATGCAGAGCCGGGCGGCAGGACCATCGAGACAGACGAGGGTCCCATCGACCTACCGCCGGTGACAGGACTGCAACTGAGGCACAACGTCATCGGAGGGAGCCCGACCCTTCTCCGAGCCAATTTGAGTAAGGAAGATTGGCAGCGCGGTCTCGATACGCTCGATTCTGATGACAACACATGGCGGTCCGCGAGCACGAGATCGTTTCGTGTGCCCGGTCTGAATGGCGATCTCGACGGCTGGATTGCGCAGTCCGGCCAGGATGTGTCGTCTGTGGACGATGGCGAGGGAGCCTGCTGAATGGCTTCGGAAGAGATTCGCACCGAGCCCGTGAAGCCGACGCCACGCCACGGCCTCTTTGTCGTTGTCGTAGGCCCGGACGGCGTTGGCAAGACGACACTCGCTCGAGAGATCCTGCTCCGGTGGGACGGGGCTGTTGGGTACTTCCACTTCATGCCGACGCGGGAGAACCCCATTCTTCCCTCACCTATCGAGAGCACCTCGACACCACCACCGAAGGCTCCCCGACGGGGCAATCGCCCGCTCGGCTGGCTCCGGCTGGGGCGAAATGTGTTTCGGTTCTGGTGGGCCTATCTCACTCGGGTTCGTCCCTTGATCCGACAGGGCGCGCTCGTCGTTGGTGATCGGTGGTGGTATGGCTATCTCGGTCAGCCGTTCTCTCTCCGTTTCTATGGTCCGGAGGCCATTGCACGATTTTGCGAACCGTTATTCCCCAACCCGGATCTCGTTATCGACTTGAAAGCACCTGCGGAGACGATCGCCTCGAGGAAATCGGAGTTGACACTTGCTGAGATAGAGGCGGAGTTGACGCGCTGGTCGCTCGTTGGCGAGGGCAGGCGCGTCGAGTTGGCCGCTACGAGAGACCCGGGTGCCCTCGCTGACGAGTCCATCGAGATCCTCGAAGAGTTGTCCCATGACGCTTGAGAGGATCAGCGCTCGGACGACGCGCACTCTCGGCGGATGGCTCATCGTGGCGTGGGTAGTGCTGCTCTTCGTCTCCACGTTCAGATTCTCCGGTTTTCGAGACCCGGCGTTGGCCGCGGCCGGTGATGCTTCGATCGAGATCCTGATCGAGCTCGCGGCCTATGCGGTGATCGCGGTCCGCGTCTTGAAGGACTGGATGGCTACCCGTGTTGAAGTCGGCTCCGTGGGCGTACGTCTCCTGCTCGCCTTCGGCATATTGAGCGTCGTCTCGGCGGCATGGTCTCGTGTGCCGATGTTCTCGCTGGTGCGCGGGCTCCAGATCGTGGTGATTGGCCTCTTGACCGCGTACACGACAGCCGTTTGGGCCCGGGACAACCGGCTTGGCCGCCGCCAATGGACATCGATCCGAACCAGCTTTCTGCTTCTAATCGTCGGGATAAGCGTCCTCGCTCTGGTGTGGTCCGAGTGGCCCGGGGGCCGATTCGCATGGCCGGGAGTGCACCCCGGAGTCACGGGCGAGTATCTGGCTGTGGGAGGGCTCATCGGTGCGTCGATGTTGTTCGAGAGACGCCGCCTGTCGAGATCCCTGCAACGGCTGCTACCGGCGCTCGTCGTCGGGATGATCGCGATGATGGTCCTCACCGAGGAGATCGCCTGGTCGGGGACCGGGCACAACCTGTGGATCGAGTCGGCCATCAGCTTGGGGATGGTCGGGGCGGTGATGGTGACCCTGGTCCTGGGCTGGGTGCTCATGAATGCGGTGAGGTCTCATCGTC
>JBMDXS010000226.1:0-1703 GCA_048595045.1 Acidimicrobiia bacterium | reverse complement strand
GCTCGCTCGACGAGTTCCTCGGCCCCTCGCCGAACAGCGCCACCAGGTACAACGAGTCGTTCGGGGTGCTGGCCCTCAGCTTGCACACGAGCGGTTACGACTTCGAATATCTGACTCCGCCGGGCACCCCGTTCTCGGATAGCGGCAGCGCCACCTGTCACTGAGGGACTGGACGACCAGCGGCCCTTGGGTAGCCTGAAACGGGATCGCGGACCAACGCGGTTCGGTACTTGGGAGGGTGCGGGTGAATCTGCAGGGCTCGCTCCACACCGTGGCGCGCAGGCTCGGTTTCGACGTATACCACCACATGGCCGGTGGTCGTCGTTTCCCATTTCGGATCTGGTCTCTTCCCGCCGTAGGGCCGATCCAGCCGACCCGAGTCCTCAACGGATCGATCCTGGCGCTTGGCATCGTCGGGATCGCCCTCGGCTTCGAAGTCGATCTGGAGCAGTGCACTTCCTTCGTCGGCTTCTCCTATAGCGGGGGCGGATGGAACCCCCATGTGGCCACGCTGGAGGAGTTCGCTCGCAACCCGGCGCTGACCTACGAGGAGTCCAGCCTGTACCAACTCCATCAGGTGTTTCAGCCGACCAACCTCCAGGAGGTCTTCCTCGAAGACGAGTCGGGGGATATGGAGCCACTGTCGGGTTTGCCTCCGAGCCGCGCCCTTTTTCGTTACATCTGGGCGGTGAGCCCAGCCCTGATCGACAAGACGGGTCGGTCCCGTGGAGAGAAGATAGGCCACCATTACTTCGGCCCGATCTCCGAGGAAAAGGGCAGAGCCCAGTTCGATCGCCTCATCGGCACCTATCGGTCTATCCAGCGGGAGGGCTTCGATCCGGATAAGTACGGCCCGATCATGGGCTATTTCCTTGCCGACGACACGACATGCCGATTCGTCGTCGGTTCCGGCAACCACCGGCTCGCCGCTCTCAAGGTGCTCGGATACACCAGGGTGCCGGTGCAGCTGACCAAGACCCATCCTGCCGTGGTGCATCGCGATCGGCTCGACACCTGGACCGTCGAGCGGGGCGGGCCTTTCGAGAGCGACACGGCCCGCGCCCTCTTCGAAAAGCTCCTTCACGAGGACGGGATGCAGAAGGCTCGCAACCTGGGCGTGGTGGGGGCGGCGGGCGGCCAGTCGCCTCCCCGTTAGCCTCAACCGAAGCCGATGAGCCGCATCTATCTCTCACCACCTGATACCGGTCTGGCCGATCAGGCCGCCCTCAACCGGGCCTTCGAAAGCGGCTGGATCGCCCCCCTCGGGCCCGAGGTCGACGCCTTCGAGGCCGAGTTGGCATCCGTCACCGACCGGTCGCAGGGGGTCGCCCTGTCCAGCGGGACCGCCGCCCTGCATCTGGCTCTGCTCCTGCTCGGGGTGGGTGAGGGTGACCGTGTGTTGGTCTCCAGCCTCACCTTCTCCGCCACCCTCAACGCCATCCGCTACACCGGGGCGACACCGGTCCTCATCGACAGCACGGTCGACAGCTGGAACATGGACCCCGACCTGCTCGCCGAGGCGCTCGACTCGGGTGAGTACGCCGCCTGCATCCCGGTCGACATCTACGGGCAGTGCGCCGACTACGACGCCATCGTCCCTCTCCTCGCCCGGCACGGTGTCCCCCTCGTCTCCGACGCGGCCGAGGCCCTGGGAGCCACCCATCACGGATCACCCGCCGGCAGCTTCGGGGCCATGGCCGCCC
>JBMDXS010000225.1:0-13043 GCA_048595045.1 Acidimicrobiia bacterium | reverse complement strand
GGGTGGCCGTGGAGCTGCAGGGCACGTTCGAAGTGGAGGGCGCTCTGGTCGACCCGGCCCATGCCGAGGTGGGCCTCCGCCAGGTCCTGCTCCCAGCGGGCACACACCCGCTCGGGAACCGGCGTGCCCGGCCTGACCCCGGCCAGATCGCCGGTCTCGGCCTCGTCGGAGGCGATGGTCACCGCATCATTGAGGAAACCGATTGCCTCGCGATGGGCGAAGCTGCGCAAGGACTTCCTCCCCGCCCGGCCCAGGTATCCCAGAGCCCGATCGACCTCCTCGGGCGTGGACTCCGGGGACAGGCTGTTGCGACAGTGATAGGCCAGGGGGGCGAGGACCGAGTCGAGGTCGTCGCCGTGCGTCACCTCCATCCAGCGGGCCACCGCCGCATGGAGCTGGTGACGCTGCGAGTAGAGAAGCAGGCCATAGGCGATGTCACGGGTTATGGCATGACGGAACCGATAGACCCGGTCAGTCCCGGCCACCGATTGGATCAGGTCGAGGGGCACCAGTGCCTGCAGATTCTCCGCTACCTGGGCGGAGCTGATCGCGATCGGGTAGACCTCGGCGAGGGTATCGGCGTCGAACTCTCGCCCGATGACACTCGCCACTTTGAGGATGGTCTGCTCGGCAACGGTGAGCCGGTCGAACCGGCCTCGGATCATTTCCTGGACGCTTTGGGGGAAGTCGATCTCGCTCAGGTCGTGCACCTCGGGGGCGAGACGGCTCTCCCCGTCCTCGACGATCAACAGCCCGGCGTCACGAAGGGCGAAGCCGATCTCCTCGCTGAAGTATGGGTGGCCCCCCGCCTGTTCCACGATGAGCTCGGAGACCGGTCCGGGCAGGCTGGCGACACCCAGTGAGAACTCCACGAGCTCCAGGGCATCGGTCGGCTCGAGCTCCTCGAGCACGATGTGGGTGGTGGAGCTGTCAGCGACGAGACGCTGATACTCGTCGGGTGGAGACTTGCCGGCCGCCTCACTGAAGGGCCGTGTACCGATCACCACCATGAGGGAAGGGATGTCCCGCGCCGCCCGCTCTGCCATCGCCCACGAGGAGGAGTCCATCCAATGACCGTCGTCGAGGACCATCACCAGAGAACCCGACCGGGGCGCCTCCGCGACGATGGCGGTCAGCAGCTGATAGGTGTTCTCCATCCGCAGCCCCGGCTCCATGCCCGCGGTGAGATAGGTGTCCTCGACCTGAGTGGAGATGATCGAGTCGAGGAGACCGATCCGCTCGGCGCGCCACGCGTCGCCTGACATGAACTCGATGAGTGTGGCCTCGGCGTCGTCGCTCCCTCCAAAGAGCTGGCGCAACACCGACCGCCAGGCGAAGAAGGCGGTGCCCTGCTCGATCTCGTCACCGGCGGTGGTGACCACCTGCGTGCCCATCAGACGGGCCCGCTCCACGAAGTCGGAGATGAGACGGGTCTTCCCGATACCCGCCGCCCCCTCGACGATGAAGACGCCGCCCTCTCCACTCTGCAGCCGGGCCAGCCCGGCGGCGAGCAAACCGCGCTCCTGGTCGCGCCCGATCATTCGGCTGGTTGCCCTGGTCGGCCGGCCCTCTGCAGTCCTCGGCGTGGCCGGCCGCGTGCAGAAGACGGACACCGGGAGAGCGATCCCTTTCAGGCCGGTGCGCCCGATCTCATCGAACTCGATCTGTTGACCTCTCTGCCGGGCGATGTCCTCGGTGACATAGATCGATCCCGGGGGCGCCTCCTGCATGAGCCTCGCCGCCAGGTTGACGCTGGGGCCGATGACCCCGAACGTCATGCGCTGGTCCCCGCCGTAGGCGCCGACGTAGACCGCGCCACCGGCGATCCCGATGCGGAGGCGGGACGATCTCTGTCCGTTGCCGGTCAGGGCCTGGGCAGCGACGACGGCCCGGGTCGCCTCGTCCTCGTGGGCGATGGAGGCGCCGAAGACCGCGTAGAGATGGCTGCCCTTCTCGTCGACCAGCGCCTGGAGCACCATGCCCTCGAGGGAGGCGATGACGTCTTGGGCTCGGGAAACGAAGACGTCGAACGATTCACCCGACTCGAGGTCGGTGTGTTCTCCTCCTTCGAACCCGACGAACATTGTGACCACATCACGCAGCTGGCCCATCAATCCACCGAGACCTTGCGCCAGGTGGTCCCTGACCAGAGGGTGCAGCCACTCCTCGGCGCCCACGTCATCGGCGTCTTCCACAGATGGGGGTGGGGATGGGAGCTCGATGACCTCCTCGACCAGATGACGGGCCCGGCCCTCTTCGGCCACCTGTCTCACCGCGATCCGGCCGGCGAGGGCGGCGGCGACCAGCGGGCTGACCGCCACTTCACCGGCTTGGAGCAGGCTCGACTCGGCTACCAGCGACTCGTTGGCCTCACCGGCGAGCACGTCCATGTACGAGTGACTGGCCCGGCCAACCCGTATGCGGCGAGCCGCGCCCGAGGCGACCGCCACTTTGATGTCGAGCGATCGGGCCGGGCCCTGCTCGTTTTCCCGGAAATCCTGGAGGATTCGTACCAACTCGACGCCGACCGTGGTTGCCCTCCAGCCGTCGTCATCAGGGAACCAAACGATGACCGAATCGCCCCCGAAGGAGATCACGCTTCCCCCCTGGCGGTCGATGGCGGCGATTATCGACCCGAACACCCGATTGAGCAGGGTGGTGATTTCCTCTGCTCCGCGTCGAGGGCCAAGGGCCCGCCCCAGCTCCTCGGTGAGGACGGTGAACCCGGAGATGTCGGCGAACAGCGCAGCGCCCTGAGAGAGCTCCGGGACCTGCCCCAGCCCTGCCAGCTCGCGCCTCCGATCCAGGGGCAGATAGGCCCCATAGGACGGCACGAGATCACCGTGGTTCGTCTGCAAACTGCGCCCCTTTTTTTGCAACTCGCAGTGTATGTGGGGCCGTTGTCCTGAGGGTGTCCGCCCCGCGGGTGACGCGGTCAGTCCCCGGGACTCGGCTCCCCCACCGCTTTCGAGCCGCCCCCCATCTCCCTGACGAAATTGGAGAAGATGGCGGCGGGCGACGTGAGGAAGAAGAGAACCAGCGCCTGGAGCCACCCCAGGCTGGCCCAGAGGATGTTGAGGAGACTCAGCAGGAACAGCGCCCCCGACAATCCCAGGAAGACGCGCAACGACACCGGGTCCCACACCACCGGGTCGGGACGACGCACCCGCCAAACGTCGGTGATGGCGAACAGGGCGGCCAGGGCCGAGCCGACCCGGATCGTGGTGGCGTCGTCCTGGGTGAAGGTGTGCACCGGGACCAGGGTGAGACACAAGAAGGCGATGGTCAGGGCGTGACGGACGATCGTCTTGACTCGCCAGAGATTGATCGGGTCCCACCCTGATGGGTCGTCGCGGAGCCAGGCGATGACCGCCCCGAAGCCGGCGAGGCTGATCGAGAGACCGGCGATCGTGGTGAAGAAGGGTTGTCCTTCCACGGTGGCGATGATAAGAACGGTCCGGTTCGGATCGGTGGATCGATGGTTGCCGGTCAGGGTGACGGGCTCGGCCTCTTCGACAATCTCTTGACACGCCTCCGGTAGACGTCCGAAGGGCAACGACCCGAGACACGTCAAGGAGGCGCTCTGATGGCGCAACCACTCATCGGCTCAAACTTGGGTATGGGCGCTTTGATGAAGGATCAGATCATCGCCTTCTTCAGCGGGGCTCTCGTCATTGGGCTCAGCCTTGTCCTCGTCTTCTTCATGTTCCTCGCGCCCAACACCCGGGCCGTCGACCCGGTGGCGGCCTGGTGCCGAGGATGGATCGATGGCCTGTCCTATACCGACTTCCGATCGGGCAACGAATACGAGCCGGCACTGCTCGATGATGCCGAAGCTCAGTGCTATTCCAAATGGGAGTCGGGTCTGAGAGCACCGGCCGCAAGGGGCCCGCTCACCGAAGGCGACTAGAACGGGTTATGAAGCCGGTGTCGCCGTCTGTAGCTGCGTAGATTCGGTCACTGAGGAGGGGCTGAATGACACCTCCGACCACGACACACCGCGGGGGCATCGAGGCCACGGCGTCATATCAGGTGTTGGGCCCGTTGGTGGCCACCTTCGGGTCCTCCCGGGTGGAGCTGGGTGGAAAACGCCAGCAGATGGTCCTGGCGGTACTCCTCGCCAACGCCAACCGGGTGATCGGTCAGGACGCCCTGGTCGACGCTGTCTGGAACGATGACATGCCCGAGAGGGGCGCACGCAGCCTGCACACGTACGTCTCGACACTGCGCAAGGTTCTTCACGGGGGGATCGAGCGCGACGGCGCGGGCTATGTCCTCCACGCCGAGCCGGAAAGGGTCGACGCGATGCGCTTCGAGTCGATGGTGAGCATCGCCCGCGACACCCTCGAGGACGACCCCGTCCGGGCCTCGGATCTGCTGCGAACCGGTCTGGGATTGTGGACCGGGCGCCCATACGGCGAGCTTGGTTACGAGCCAGCGTTGTACAGCGAGGCGAACCGGCTTAGCGGCGCCCGCGTCGGGGCCCTAGAGCTCAGATTCGAGGTAGACCTGCTGCTCGGCCGTCACGAGCAGATAGTCCCCGAGATCGAGGCTCTGCTCAGGGAAGAGCCTTTCCGGGAGCAGCTGGCCGGCATGCTCATGCTCGCCCTCTATCGGTCGGGTCGACAGGCCGAAGCACTCCGCGTGTATCAAGGGGTGCGGAAGCGAATTGTCGATGAGCTTGGCATCGAGCCCGGGGAGGACCTTCAAGACCTCGAGCTGAGAATCCTGCAAGCCGATCCCTCCCTGATGGGCCCTGCGCCCAGTATCAGGGTGACCGAACTCGAGCATCTGCCGGGGGCACGGGGCTACGAGATCCACGAAAGGATCGGGGCCACCGAATTCGGTGACCGATTCCGCGGCTTTCACAGCACCATGGCCCGTGAGGTTTGCGTCCTCGTCATCGAAGACCGGGTAGCCAACTCGCCACAGTTCGTCCGCCAGTTCGAGGCCGAGATGCAGGCTCTGGCCCAACTCGAGCATCCCCATCTGGCCCCGGTGTTCGACTACTGGCGGGATCCACGCAAGGCCTACGTCATCACCCCGTTCTACCGGGCCGGCACACTCGAGTCCGCCATCGCCGACAAGCCCATGAACCTGGGCCGGGCGATCCGTCTATCCGACCAGCTCTCGGCGGCACTCGGATTCCTTCATCGCCGGGGACAGGCCCATGGGGCCATCTCACTCGGATCGGTGTTCCTCGATGACGAATCCAACGCCTATCTCACCGACACCGGGCTGACCAGGGCGACCAGAAGCGCAGATCTGGATGCCAGCGACGATGTTCATCAACTCGGCGCCCTGATCTATCAGGTGCTCACCCTGCGACGCCCGGACGGAGCAACGGTGATCAGTGAGTGGCGGAGCGACCTGCCCTCCGAGCTGGACCATGCCGTTTCGCGGGCTCTGCACGACGAGCCCACCCTTCGCTATCACCACGTCGAGGACTTCACTCGCGCCCTTCGGCAGAGCGCCGGGCTCGACGTGGCGGTGGTGCCCGGAGAGAAGTCCGCCGTCACACGTCGAAACCCGTACAAGGGCTTGCGCGCCTTCCAAGAAGCTGACGCATCCGATTTCCATGGACGGGACGCCCTGATCGAGGAGATGATGGAAGGCCTCAGCTCGAGCCGGCTGCTCGCTGTGGTCGGGCCATCAGGGTCGGGGAAGTCTTCGGCGGTCCGAGCCGGTCTCATCCCTCGGCTCCGCAACGGCGGCCTATCCACGTCCCAGGAGTGGCTGATCACCGACATGTTCCCTGGGGCTCATCCCTTCGAGAGCCTGGAAGCCGCCCTGCTACGGGTGGCGCTGACCCGCCCCACCCATCTCCACGAGATCTTGACGAGTGACCCGAACGGCCTGAGACGTGTCGTCGGCCTGCTGTCCCCTGGCAAAGAAGCGGAGATCGTCCTGATCATCGATCAGTTCGAAGAGTTGTTCTCCATGGTCTCGTCTGTTTCCGACAGACAGCTGTTCCTCGACGCCCTCACGTCGGCGGCCAACCACGAGAGCAGCCTCCGGATCATCCTGACCCTGCGCGCAGACTTCTTCGACCTGCCCCTTCAGTATCCCGAGTTCGCCGAGGTCTTCCGGGATGGTGTGATCACGGTGAGCCCGCCCACCGCCGATGGCCTCGCCAGAGCCATAACCCAGCCGGCGATGAACGTCGGGGTGAGCCTGGAACCGGGCCTGGTGAGCCGGATCGTCGACGACGTGCGGGAGCAACCCGGCTGTCTTCCCCTCCTCCAGTTCACCCTGACCGACTTGTTCGCCGGGCGCACAGGCGATGTGCTCACCGTGGCCGCATACGACGCGTCGGGCGGTGTGGGCGGCACCCTGGGAAAGCGGGCCGAGGAGACCTACTCCAACCTCTCCGCACAGGGGAAGGAGGCGGCACGGCAGCTTTTCCTGAGACTGGTGACCGTGGACGAGATGGCCGATGACACCCGACGCCGGGTTCGACAGCGTGAGCTGCTCGGATTGGCCGTCGACAGATCGGTGATGAGCGACACCATCCAGCAGTTCGGCGCTCTCCGCTTCCTGTCCTTCGATCGTGACGTGGCGAGCCGGGCTCCGACGGTGGAGCTGGCACACGAGGCACTGCTGCGGGAATGGCCTCGACTCGAGACCTGGATCGACCAGAGACGGGAAGACCTCTTGATCCAGCGTCGGGTCCAGATCAGCGTCTCCGATTGGGAGGAGACCGGTCGGGATCCCAGCTACCTGCTCCGGGGCGGCCGCCTCCAGCAGGTCCTGACCTGGCGGGAGCGGACCGACCTGGTCATCACCGCGGAGGAGCTCGAGTTCATCGAGATCAGCATCGAGGCCGAAGAGATCGAGATGGCGGGGCGGAAAGCCCTGGAGGAGAAGGCGGCGCGACGAAGAAAGGCGATCCTGGGTGTCCTGGCCGGAGGCCTCCTCGTTGCCGGCGTCCTCGGCTCGGTAGCCCTGGACCGGGCCCGAGACGCCCAGATCACCGCGGCCGAAGCCACCGCCCGCGATCTGTCGACAGCCGCCATCGCCGCCATCGGCGAAGATCCCGAGCTCGGGGTCCTGCTCTCCCTCGAGGCCATCGACGCCACCGATTCGGAGGGTGTGGAGATAGTGCCGGAGGCGGCGTCGGCCCTGCGCACCACTATGGCCGCAACCCGCGTCACGGGCAGGCTCCCCACCGGTTACGGGGCGGTCGTCTTCAACCAGGAGGGGTCCCGGTTGGTCACCGACGACGCCGGCCACACGACCCTTTGGCTCTGGGAGGTCGGGTCCGGGGCAGAACTGGCCCGATGGAGCGGCGGCGGGACCCTTCCACTCGAGATCGGGAATATCGCATTCGCACCCGACCACTCGTTCCTGGCCACGACCTGGGTCTACGTCAGCGAAGACCTGCCTCCCGAGGGCCAGGACATGGAGGCGGTGACCATTCACGACCCGGACAGCCTGGAGCTGGAGCTGAGCCTGTCAGGCGAAGATGGCGCCTATTGGAACCCGAGCTTTGGGGCCGACGGGCTCATCGCCGCCAGCTTCTTCGGAGAGGACGACTCAGGGGTGTACGTCTGGGACAGGGAGACGGGCCGGATTGTCGAGAGACATGTCTCCGACCCCCCGATTTCGGGGGGAGTGTTCATACCGAACACCACCATCCTGGTCCTGGCCCATTCCGGGACCCGTGACACCACGGGGGAGTTGATCGAACCGGGCAGGGTCCGGGCCATCGATGTGACCACATCCGAGGAGGTGTGGGCTATTCCCGACCTCGAGATCGACCCGGGCCCCATGGCGGTGAGCCCCGACGGCTCGAAGCTGGGATTGGCCGACAACAACCTGGTCGAGATCTGGGATCTTCGCTCACAGGAGCAGCTGCACTCGGGGCAACACCCCGACCCGCAGACGTTCACCTGGTCGTGGGACGGATCACGTCTGGCTTTGAGCGGCAACGACACCGACGTCACCATCCTGGAAGAGGACCGTGCCTGGGCGCCGCTCACTTTGAGCGGGCACAAGTCGTCGGTGTGGGGCACGGCATTCCACCCCAACGGCGAGGCCCTCGCCTCTGCCTCCGAGGACGGTGAAGTTGTCATATGGGATATCAGCGAGACCGGCGCCGTAGGCGACGAGGCGGTTGCCCTGGGAAGCAATGTGGGTCTGTTCTTCATGGGACCGGACAATCGTCTCATCGCCGGAAGGGACGACGGTGGAGGAGCAACTGTCGACCTCGCCACGGGGGAGGTGATAACCGATCTGCCCATCGAAGCATCCTTTGCACTGATGCCCAATGACAGATTCACCACCATCGCCGGTCCCCACAGCTTGCGCTCGGATCTGCCCGCGGTGGGTGTCCTGGTCGACGCCCTCACCGGGGAGGTCGAACGCACCTTCTCCGAATGTCTCATCCCCCGCGCCATCTCCTCCGACGACCGACTGGTGGTGCTCGACTCGCTCGACGTCTGCAATCCCAACGACACGTCCACTCCGAGTCAGGTGTTCGACACCGCCACCGGCGAGATGGCCATCGATCTCGGGAAGCGAGCAGTTGTCAAGGCGGTGTTCTCGCCTGAGGCGTTCGCTGGGCCCGGGTATGTGGCGGTCTCCATCTATGGGGAGTTCTTGGAGATCTATTCGCTCGACGACCCCCGATTGGTCGCCTCCTACTCTCTCCAGGAGTTGGGTATAACCGGCTTGGGTGTCTTGACAGTGGATCCACTGGGCAAGTATCTGGGGATCGGCACCATCGGGCCCAATTCCATCGTGATCGACATGACCGCCATCATGTCCGGGACTTCCAAGATGGACGCCGTCCTCTTCAACCTGGAGGGGAACACGGCCAACGCCCCCCAGTTCCGGGTCACCAGCGAAGGCATTGGGGCGAGCGCATCCTTCGACCCGGTATATCGGGTGTGGGACATCAACACGGGAACTCTCCTGTTCGAGATCGACGCCCCCGGGCTCGACGACCTCGGTGCGGTTCAGTTCAGCCCGGACGGAAGGACCCTCGGCTATGAGGCTGCCAACGGGGTGATCAGATTCACCCCCTTGGACACGGACGAGGTCATCGCCCGAGCCCGGGAGACGGTGACTCGGAGCCTCACCGACGACGAATGCCGCAGATTCCTGCACACCGATGGCTGTCTGGAAAGCAACTGAGGTCGTCTAGGCGGATCAGGAGATGGTGAAGAAGGGCCGCACTTCCGCGTCGGACACGTTTACGGGCTGGCCGCCCGGATCGGCGGATCGCGGGGGGCCGGCATCGACCCCGGAACCGACCTTCTCGATGATCTCGAGCAGATCACGGTGCGCATGCACCACCATGGAATGCTCCACGTCGAGCACGACCACCTCGGCGCCAAATCGGCGGGCGGATGCCCGCTGATGACCGGGAGCGAGCACCCGGTCCCGCCCCGCCACCACCCAGGTGGTGGGAGGCAGCTCGAGGTCAGACCAACTGCGGGCGTCGAACCGGCGAAGGGCAACGGCCGCCTCACGAAGCAGGCGTCGAAGGGGGCGCTGGGTGTAGGCCCAGGCGATGTGATGAGCCACCTCGGGGGCGTGACGGAGCTCGGCGTGCTCCTTGTGGATCAGCACCGGCGACCCGTTCGCCATGACGTAGGGGGCCATGGCGAGGACGGCCCTGAGCCGGGGCCGGACCCAATACGCCGAGGTGGCCATGGCGACCAGGCCGGCGAACCGACCCGGCTCGCTCCCCCGCAACGCGGTGAACACCACCGGCCCGCCCATGGAATGGGCCACCAAGACCGGACGGACCAAACCGGCATCCTCGATCACCCGGTTGACCGCCTCGGCGGCCAACTCGAAGGTGAACGGCTGGTCGAGGCGAGAGCCACCATGTCCGGGCAGGTCGATCACTGCGAGGGTCCGGTCGGAGGTGGCGATCAGCGGCCACCAAGTGGAGTCGGCCGTCCTCCCCCACCCGTGCACCAGCACCAGAGCCGGCCGGTCGGGGTCGCCCTCCCGCCACCGATAGGCGACCGACCCCCACGACGTGGCGATCTCCCGGCACTCCCCCGGCAGTGTCGGCTCGAGCATGGGATGGTCGCCGACCGCCCGAACCGTCCGACGGTGCCGGTGCCAGGCCAGCCCGAGAGCCATCGGCAGCGAGACCAAGGTGAACGCCTTGGAGCGGTTCATCGAGGTGTAATCGGCGCGACCCTGCCGCGGAGTTGATGGCGCGACCGGACCATTTGGGACCGGTCGGTGAGGACTAGACCGTGCTCACCCGAGGTTCGGCCTAAAGGGAGCCCACCGGATAGGCTCGGTTTGGTCGTGACCGCCCAGATCAAGATCGGGACCTGTTCCTGGACCGATCCCACCCTGACCGAGAACGACCTCTTCTATCCCGAAACGGACATGAGCGCCGAGGAGCGCCTCGTCTTCTACGCCGGGCATTTCCCAATCGTCGAAGTCGACTCCACCTATTACGCCCCGCCCTCCCAGCGTGTGGCCGGGCTCTGGGTGGAGCGGACCCCCGACCATTTCACCTTCGACGTCAAGGCATTCCGGCTCCTCACCCAGCATCCGACACCTCCCAAATCGCTGTGGAAGGACTTCAGGGAGAAGCTGCCCGACGAGATGGCGGAGAAGCGCAACGTCTACATGCGGGACCTGCCCCGTGATCTCCAGGCGGAAGCGGCTCAGGCCTTCAGAGACGCCCTGATGCCACTCCACTCGGCGGGGAAACTCGGCGTGGTACTCGTTCAGCTCCCACCCTTCGTCTACCCGACCCGAGGCGCTTTTGGCTATCTGAAATGGCTGGCCGCCCAGCTCGAGGACTTCCAGCTCGCCGTCGAGTTTCGCAACGGGCGCTGGCTCGACGAGGAGAACATGACCGACACCCTCGACTTCCTGGAACGCCATTCCCTGGCTTACGTCTGTGTGGACGAGCCACAAGGGTTCAAGAGCTCGGTGCCACCGGTGGTGGCGGTGACCGCGCCGGTCGCCGAGGTCCGCTTCCACGGGCGCAACGCCGAGAATTGGGAGAAGAAGGGGATCAGCGCCGCCGAGCGATTCCGATACGACTATCCGAAGGAGGAGCTCGAAGAGTGGGTCCCCAGGATCCAAGACCTGGCCGAGGATGCCGACACAGTCCACGCCCTCATGAACAACTGCTACTCGGACTACGGGATCCGATCAGCCCGCGGTCTTGGAGACCTGCTCGGCATCTTCTGAGCGGGGTGGCGTCAATGTCTCATCTAGCGGCGAACGGCGCCGCTGGTCGGGCTCTCCTCGGGAGGGGAGCCGAGCCGGACACTCACCTCGGGATAGGCCTGGGCCACCCGACGTGCCGTCTCCGGGTCTTCGACCCATAGCTCCGTCATCCGGGCCTGTGAGGCGCGATATCCCTCCTCGTGCTCCACGACCCGGCCAGACATCTCGACCTTTCCGAGGATGGCGGACCCGGGTCGTGGCGGGGGCACCATCCACCGATCCTTCATGGCATAGATCCCGCAGGGACAGTCCCAGCCAGGCGGGTCGGCACAGACCACACAGTCGGCCTCCATCGATTGCGTCGGCCATTCGTGCTCGAACGATCCTTTCAGGACCTTGCCGGTCCAGGCCCACACCCGCCACCCCACGATCGCTTCGGGTGACCAGAATTCCTCCGCCGGCTCGGGTGGCGTGGTGATCCAGGGTGTCGGTCCGGAAGTCGGCCGTGGTGCCGGGCGTGGTGCCAGAGGTGCCATCCGGCCGGTGAGCAGGTGGAGACAGGCATAGGCGAGAGCGACCATCGCCATCACCATCACCGCCCCCAGACCCGCATCATCGGAGGGGAGCCTGGCTCTGTCGACGACGAGGCTCTCCTCGGCGAGAAAGTAGAACGTGCCCGGGATCAGCGCCACGGTCACCCGGAGTGCATGGTCGATCCGCCTGCCCGTGGAAGGCATGGCCCGTCTCAGCACACGTCCGATCGGGATCATGGGCAACACCGGGAGCAACGCCACACCGAGCCCGACCGACGCGATGATCACCGACAGGTAAGCCGGCAGTGCGGAGGACCAGAAGCCGAAAGCCGCCACCCCACCAGTCGCGGCGATCGCAACGACTGCGACCAGGATCGCCCCCAGCACCCGTGCCATCACCCGGGTCATTGTCTGATTCTCCACCAGCCCGGCAACAAGATCGGGAACGGGAGATGACCGGTCTGTGGCCGGACTTGGAAAAGCTCTGTATTGCTGGACCCTGGCCTTTCTGCATGAGCCCCGGTCCGTGCAGCACAATGCGGATTGGCTGCCGACGTGGTCGGAATTTCCGCGGCCTTCGTCGCCCACCGCCCGGAGCGCAGCATCCCCGCCGGTCGTAGGCGTCCTGCCCTCACTGCCATACTCGGCTGATGGTGGGCGATCACCCCGGTGTCACCGACCGTTGGGCCGGTCTGAGGGCCGACTTCGCACCTGGACGATTCCCGGCGACGCTGGCCACCGGGTTGGTGCAGGCGATGGTCAATTCCCTGCTCACGGTGGCCCTGGTGACCCTGATCTTCCAGGGCGAGCTCGCAGAGGCCCTCCCCATCGGGATCGGACTGGGTCTGGCCGGGTCGGCTGTGATTGGACTGGTCGTCGCCCTGGGCAGCAGCTTCCCCGGGACCTATGCCGGCGTACAAGACGCCAGTGCGGCGATCCTGGGTCTGAGCGCCGCCTCGATCGCCGGCCAGCTGGCGGCTCCCGAGGCAATCGACACCGTGCTGGCGATGATGGCGGTGACCTCCCTGGCCACCGGCCTCGCTTTCTTGCTTCTGGGTTACTTCGGTCTCGGGGAGATCGCCCGGTTCATGCCATTCCCCGTGGTCGGGGGTCTGCTCGCCGGGACCGGCTATCTGATCGTGGTCGGTGGGATCGGGATCATGGGCGTGAGCTCCATCGGGGATGTGAGCACCTTCGACGCCCTTGGGCTGTTCTGGCCCGGGCTCACACTGGCCGCGCTGTTCTTCGTCGCCTCGCGACGTCACTGGCCGTCGTGGAGCTATCTGGTGTTCCTGGCCGGCGGGATCATCGGCTTCCATGCCGTGACCGCCATCGCCGGTATCGACCGGCGAG